>JBHEKP010000085.1:0-21929 GCA_041859375.1 Candidatus Hydrogenedentales bacterium
CCCGTTCCCGTCTCCACCAGGCAGTAATGGACCCGGGTCACGTTCAGGTCGTTCCACTTGGCCGAGCCGCTGTAAATCATTCCGGCGTCCTCGCCGCTGGCGTCATTCGGCTCGCCGTCGGCCCAGTTCGCGTAGTTCGGCGGCACGGGCGTTCCGGACTGGTTGCCGTTCCAGAAGTTTTCGCCGTTCTCCGCCCAGACCCAGCGGCCCTCCTGGGCAATGTCGTTCGCGCCGATGAAGATGGTGTCCGCCGCGGGCCCGAACATGGTCTGAATCCAGAGGTTTTCCGCCGCGTCGTTGATGGTGGCCAGGTAACCGCCCCACTCCCCGGCGGTGGTGTTGCCGTCGGTCCAGGTCATCGGTCCGGCCAGCTTGTAGAAATGGCCGTTTGCGGGGTTGCGTATCCAGGTCAGCGCGCGGTCGCCGATACCCTTGCCCGGCGTGAGGTTCATCTCATAAATGGCCTTGCGCGTCTGACTGGCGCTCTCCCAGCCGAGCCACGCCACGGCGTCGCCGCCCTTCTCGTAGAAGTCCATGCGGATGGGGTAGGGCTGGCCCGCCGTCAGCACCGTGGAGGTGGTGCCGCTGTAGGTGGTCGCCCCGTGGTCGGACCACTCGTTCACGAGCAGCTCATTGTTCACCCACAGGCGCACGCCGTCGTCCGTGCGCACGGAGAAGGTGTACGCCTCACTATATTCCGGGGTGACAAAGCCGGTCCAGCAGACGGAAAAGTCATTGGCGGCAATGTCCGGATGGGGCTGGCCGCCGCCCCAGTCAAAGGACACCTGCGGGTCAATCCGCTCCGCCACCAGGTTGGTCATGAAGCGCGTGCCGAAATACTCGCCCAGAAGGCCGCCCGTGCCGTCGCAGATCCGGTCGCCCGAGCAGCCCGGGGGCGTCTGGGCCGGGTCCATCGCCGCCGCGATGTAGGCGTTGCGCCCGCCCAGCGGCTTGAAATGCAGGTATTCGTTCAGGTTCGAGCAGCCGTCGCCGTCGGCGTCGCCGCACCAGCCCAGGTAGGGGTAAAGGAGCTGGTACGCCCCCGGATCGGGCACGCGCAGGTTCGGGTCGCCGATGATGGCGCGGACCGTGTTGTCGTTCACCACCAGATCCATGATCAGCATGGGGAAGGCCATCGTGTCCTGGTCGCCGATGGTCATAAGGACAGTGAAGAAGTACTCGATGTCGGGAATCATCGTGCCCGGGGGCAGGAGCACCTCGGGTCCGCCGACGCCGCCGCCCAGGTCGCGCCAGGCCTGCGCGAAATTCTGCGTCCAGGCGGCGTGCACCAGCTCGTGGGACGTGCCGCCGGTGGCCGTTGCGTCGAAGGACGGACTGGCCAGGATGGCCGAGACCAGGGCGTACTCGTCGCTGTCCAGCATTTCATTCGGGAAAAGGATGATGGGCGTCTGGGAAATGTCGAAGCCGCCGTTGATGTCGCACGTGGCCGGTGCGAGGGAGAAGCCCGCAGGCAGCACCTCGTACTGCTCCACCACCGGCCAGATTGCGCTGCCCGCGACGTTGTTCACCACCGTGTCAAAGTTGATGTTGTAGGCGTCGGCCCCGGCGGTTGCGGGAATAACAAACCCCGTGACGGCGGCCAGCAGAATGAATCCGAAAAATGACACACGCACAGCTCGCGCCTCCTTTTGTGTTGTACCCGCTTCATGATAGGGCACCACACCAAAACTTGCAAGCGTGAAATCAGGGAAATTCACGGACCAAAGGGCCGTTTCACCCCAAACAGGACGCCTGGTTTCCCCGCGCCCTGCTAAAACTGCTTAACCCGCACAAATTTGCCGGTTTCCCCGGAGCGGGTGATGGCCTCGCAGAGGGCTATCGCCTCGCGGCCCAGCGTGCCGGGCGTGGGCGACGGGGCAATGCCGGTGACCGCCTCGTAAAAGCACTGCTGGCTGTTCTTCGCCCTTGCGGGCACTTTCGGCCAGGTGGTTTTCGGCGTTCCGCCCCTCCTGCCGGGGCGGATCAGCTCGATGGGGTGCTTCCCGTCAAAGCCCATGCGCAGCGTGCCCGTCTCCCCGTAGACCTCCAGCAACATGCCGCCGCAGGGGATGGTCCAGCTTAGTTCGAGCACGCCCGTGGCCCCGCTTTCAAAGCGCATCAGCGCCGAGGCATTGTCGGGCACGTCGATGCCCGCCTTGCGCGTGCCGGTGATCGCGGCGATTTCCCGCACCGGACCCGCGGCCCAGCGCATCATCTCGGCCATGTGCACGCCGATGTCGAGAATGATGCCGCCCTGCCACGCCCGGCTCACAAACCAGGACGCGCCGGGCGACCAGCCCACGTCGGGGGTCTCGCCGCCCGCGCGCAGGCAGCGCACATGGATGATGCGTCCCACCGCGCCGCCGCCCGCCAGCGCGGCCAGCGTCTGAAACGCGGGGTAGTAGTGCATGGTGTGGTTGATCTGGAGCACCCGCCCGGCCTTCGCGGCGGCGGCCACCATGCGCGAGGCTTCGGCGGAGGTGGCCGCCATGGGCTTCTCGCAGAGCACATGCAGCCCCGCGCGCAGGGCGGCCAGCGTCTGCGGCAAATGCAGCCTGTTCGGCGTGCACACCACCACCGCGTCAATGTCGGCGTCGAAAAAAGCCTTCTCATCGGCGTAGCGCGCGGCGTCCAGGTTGAAGGCCCGCGCCAGTTTTTCCGCCTGCGCCGGGTCCGGGTCGCACAGCGCCGTGATTTTCATCCCTTTCACGCCCAGCAGTCCGGGCACATGGTCCATGTGCGCGATTTTCCCGCAGCCAAGCATGCCAATCTTCACCGTCCGGCCCATGACACATCCTCCGTTGTGAAACAAAAGAGCAACAAAAGCATCCTCATAGCGTACCCCGAATACACGCCGGGGAGCCAGTCCCCGGCGGACGTCACTTCAACAGCGGCGCGAGGGGGCAGCCCCGGCACTGGGGACGGGAGCGGCAGAAGTCCTTGCCGGTCCACACAATAAGGCCGTGGAATTCCCTGAACAGCTCCGTGTCCGGACCAAGATTGACCTCGAACATCGCGCGGAGTGTCTCGTAGGGCGTTTCAAAGGGCGCGACGCCGTGGCGGCTGAGGATGCGCCGTGTGTAGGCGTCCACCACGAAGACCGGCCTGCCGCAGGCGTAGAGCAGGATGTCGTCCGCCGTTTCCGGGCCGATGCCGTTGAGGGCGAGCAGCTCGGCGCGGAGCGTCTCCGTGGGTGTCTCCGCCATGCCCTCCATGACGCCGTTGTGGCGGTCCCTCAGGTACTCGCAGAAGAGCCGCACCCGCTGCGCCTTCTGGCGGTAATAGCCGGAGGGCCGCATCGCCGCCTCCAATTCCTCCGGCGTCGCGGCCAGCAGCGCGGCCGGATCGAGCAGCCCCGCCCTGTCGAGGTTGGTGATGGCCTTTTCCACGTTCGTCCAGGCGGTGTTCTGGGTGAGGATCGCGCCCACGGCGATCTCAAAGGCGCTGTCGCCGGGCCACCAGCCGGTGGGGCCGTAGCGCGCCGCCATCAAGCCGAACATGCGCCGGAGCGCCGCCTCCATGCGTTTCGATTTTCTGGGCTTTGTGTTCATGCCAGCGTCTTTCCCTCCCGCAGCAGCCGGTCCGCCGTGAGGATGGCGATGATGCTCATGGCGTCCCGGATTTCCCCGTCCATCACCATGCGCACCGCCTCCGGAAAAGGCACCCTGCGCAGCGCGAGCACCTCGGTGCCGTCGGGCGCGGCGGGCACATGCCGCAGTCCCGCGGCGGCGAAAAGCCAGCCCCGCTCCGAGGAGTGGCAGTTGCTCAGGTGCAGTTCGCCGCCGAGGGGCGCCCAGCGCTCCGCCTCCAGCCCCGCCTCCTCGCGCAGTTCCCGCTGGATCGCGGCAAGGGGCGTTTCGCCGGGGTCGGTGCCACCCTCGATGATCTCCCAGGAGTAGGCCTCCATCGGGTAGCGGTACTGGCCCACCAGCCACACCTCCATCTCTTCGGTCAGCGCCAGCACGCCCGTGGCGCCGCGCGTCTCCACCACGCCGTAGATGCCGGGTTGGCCGTCGGGTCGGACGACCCGGTCCTCGCGCACGCGAATCCACGGGTTTTCATAAACCGTTTTTGAGTCCAGCGTTTTCCAGGGGTTTTCGGGGTTCATGTCGCTTTGTCCGCCGCCGCGCGCGGCTTTTCGGCGCGCACGGTCATCAGGTCAAGGGTGTTCACGGGAAAGGAAAAATTGAGCAGCCCCGCGCCCTTCAGCATCCGGTACAGCGCGGGGAGGCGGCCCTCCGGACCCGCAAGCAGGCGGAAGGCCACGGCGTCGGCGCTGCGCCAGAAGGCGTGGTGCCGGATGGTGATGTTCGTGAAGCCGAGCCGCCCCAGCAGCGCGCGCATGGAGCGCGCGGTGAAATAGTGCAGGTGCGTGGGGGGATGGATCAGCCGCCAGCGCCGCCCCTGGAGCCGGGGCAGCAACGCGCCCATGTCGCCCGTGCTGAGCATCAGCGTGCCGCCGGGGCGCAAATCGTCGAAGACTTTTGCCAGGCAGGCGGCGGGGCTGGCAAGGTGCTCCACCGTGTCCCACAGGCACACCACCTCCGGCGGTTCGGGCGGCGTCAGGTCCAGGTAGTCCCCCGCCGTTACCGGCGCGTTCAGCCGCGCGCGCGCGGTCTGCGCGGCGTGCTCCGAGATGTCGCAGCCCGCCACCCTGAAATGGTCCGAGGCTGCCTCCAGGAAAAAGCCGTAGGCGCAGCCTATCTCGAAGAGCGCCGCGCCTTTGGGGTGCGTCCGCGCCAGTTCCCCCAGCCGCGCCCGGAAATTGCGGCGCAGCGCGGGCGCCTCCAGCGCGTAGTCGGCGTATTCCATCCCCTCGTAGTAGCCGCGCCCGTAGAGTTTGCGCAGTTCCCCCGCGCCGAGGGCGATGTCCGCGCGGGAGTGGCCGCATGCGGCGCAGCGCAGCAGGCCCGGCAGCCCCGGGCCCGTCTCCCCCCCGCAGCAAACACAGGGATCACTCATCCCGGCCCCGTCCGTTCTTTCCGCGCAGCACGTAGACCGGGCGGCCCTTCTGCTCGTCGTAGAGGCGCGCCAGGTACTCGCTGATCACACCGATGGCCAGCAGCTCCATCGTGTGGAGCACGAGGATGCACAGGATCAGGCTCGCCCAGCCGGGGCTGAGCGGCGACCCCGCCAGCCAGCAGGCGAGCACGTAGGCGGCATAGGCCACCGACGCGAGGGCGACCAGCGCCGCGCAGAAGAAGGACAGGCGCAGGGGCCGGGTGGAAAAGCTGGTGATGCCGTTCAGCGCGAAGCGCAGCATGCGCCAGTAGTCATACTTGCTCTCCCCCGCCAGCCGCGCCGCCTGATCATAGGGCAGGGTCTCCACGCGGAAGCCCACCCAGTAGATGAGCCCGCGCAGGAAACGGTCCCGCTCGGGCAGGGCGTTAATCACCGCCACCACCCGCCGGTCCATCAGCCGGAAATCGGCCGCCCCCTGCGGTATTTGCAGATCGGACAGATAGTTGATGGCCCGGTAGAAGAGCGACGAGGTGGCGCGCTTCAGCCACGGCGCGCCGCCGTACTCGCGGCGCAGCGCCTGCACGATGTCCGCGCCGCCGCGCCATTTTTCCACCATGGCGGCGATCATCTCCGGCGGGTGCTGGCCGTCCGCGTCAAGGCAGATTACCGCGCCCGTGGCGCGGGCGTGCTCCAGTCCCGCCGTCAGCGCCGCCATGTGCCCGAAATTGCGGGACAGGTGCAGCACGGATACCCGCCCGTCCCCGGCGGCCAGCCCGTCCAGCAGCGCGTCCGTGCCGTCGGTGCTCCCGTCGTCGGCGTAGATGATTTCAAAGGGTTCGCCAAGCGCCCCGCCCGCCGCCGCCAGCCGCGCGTGCACCGCCCCCAGCGACACCGCCTCGTTGTACACGGGCAGCACAAAGGAGAACACCGGGGCCGGGCTTTCCGCCGCCGCTTTTTCCGTGGTGGTTTCCAAGGCCGTTTCTCCCGGGGGTGTTGGTTTGCGGAAATCATTATCCGGTGCGGCGGCCCGCGGTTCAAGAGGGGCGGGGACCGCCCCGCGCGTCGCGGGCTTCCGCCGGACTGCGATTGACTCCGGCGCGCGTGTGCGCGATACTTGACGGCGCTTGCGGCGCGGAACCGGCCTGAAAAAGGAGCAATCACCATGAAAATGAAACATTTTTGCCTTGGCTTGGCGGTGCTGGCGGGTGCGGCCCTCGGGGCCGCCGCCGACGAGATCGCCCCCCTGTGGGCCTACCACCCCGGCGCGGACCAGTTTGACGCCTCCGTGGGCGTGGCCGACCTGGACGGCGACAATGTCCGCGAAATCATCGCCGCGTCCATCCAGGGCGCGGTGGTGGCGCTGGACGAGGCGGGCAACGAGCGCTGGGTTTGGCGTCAGGGCGACCCCGTAAGCGTCACGCCGACCATTGCGGAGCTTACGGACGCGCCGGGGCCGGAAATCATCATCCTCACCAACACCGGCAAACTGTTCTGCCTGTCCTCCAAGGACGGGGCGCTGCTTTGGGAGCGCACGCTTTCGGGCCAGATTAAGTGGGGATCCTCCGGCGTGGCGGCGGCGGACCTGGACGGCGACGGGAAGGTTGAACTGGTGACGGCGGATTCTGTGGGGCAGGTGGTGGCGCTGCGCGCCGACGGCGCGGACTGGTGGAAGCATGAGGAGGAGGGGGGGCTGCAAAGCGCCCCGGCCATCGGCGATCTGGACGGCGACGGGGCACCCGAGGTGGTGCTGGGCGGGCGGAAGACGCCGCTCATCTGCCTGGACGCGTCGGGCCGCGAGCGCTGGCGCGCCGCCGACACCTCCGAGGCGGGCGGTTCGCCCATACTGGCCGACCTGACCGGCGACGGAAAACCGGAAATCATGATCGGCGTGAACTACGGCCTGTGCGCCTATGACGGCGACGGCACGCTCCGCTGGTGCGCGCCCATGCCCGGTGGCGTGGACAGCGCCCTCTCCGCGGCCGATCTCGACGGCGACGGCAGGCCCGAGGTGATCGCCGCCGACCTGAAGGGCACGCTGGCGGTGTTCTCCGCCGACGGCACGCCGGGGTGGACCGCCAATGTGGAGGCGCGCACACGCCGCTCCCCGGCGGTGGCCGATCTGGACGGCGACGGCAGGCCCGAGGTGCTTTCCGCCGGGTACAGCGGGGCCATGCATGTTTTCGACGCGGCGGGCGCGCTGGTGCAGCGGGTGGACCTGGGCGGCGCGTGCAACGCCTCCCCTGCGGTGGCCGACCTGCGGGGCGACGGCGTGCTCACGGTGACCTGCCCGTCGGTGACGGGGTCCGTCACCTGCTTCCGGCGGGGCAACGGCGCGGGCGGGCTGGTGCAATGGCCCGAATACCGGTACAACGCGGCGCGCACCGCACTGGCCGCGCCGCCCGCGGCGGACAACAAGCCCAAAATAACCAAGTTTGAAACCGGCAGCGCCCATGTGGGCCGCAACGAGTGCTCCGTTTCGGTGGACAATCCGGAGGGCGGCGAGCTGACCGTGAAGATTGAGGCGCGCCAGGGCGAACAGCGCGCCACCAAGGAGAGCACGCTCTCCGGCAGAAAGATCCGGGTCTCCCTGCCCTATGTGGTTTCCGGACGGGCCGAAACACAGCTTTCTTTTGAGGCGTCGGTCACATGGGACGGCGCTGAAATCGCGCGGCAGTCCCGCGCCCTGCGGGCCGTGCCCTATGCCGCCGAACTGGCCGAGCTCGGCGCGGCGGCGGCGCGGCTGGACCGGGCGGCGGACGACGCCGACGCGGCCACGCGCCAGGCCTTCGCCCGCGAGGCCGCCTGGCTCCGCGTGATGCTTCCGGAATGGCGCGACAAGGCCTCCTCCTCCGCGCTTCTTCCGGCGCAGGATTTGGCGGACCTCTCGCGGGATCTCGGCGCGGCGCGCATGTCGGCGCGGCGTCTTTCGGCCGCCGCCGAATTCGGCAAAAAAGAGGGGCTTCTCCTCCTTTCCGCGGCCAACCCCTGGGCCACCTTCGGCGGCATGGACGAACTGGCCGAGGGGCGGCTCGCCGGAAAAACCATGGAGGTTGCCGCCTTTGCCGGGGAGATTGAATCCGCCGCGCTCAACGTGTTCAACCTCGGCGCGGAACCCCTCACGGTGCGGGTTGTGCCGGGCGCGCCGAAGGGGCCCGAAGGGGCCGCCGCCCCCGCCGCGCCGCTGAGGCTGCGCGAGGCCGTGGCGTCGCGCACCCAGCAAGGCGACACGGCGGCGGACGCCATCCCCCTGCTCAACCAGGCGGACACGCTGCTCATCCCGGGCCTCGACGCCCGCCAGCTTTATTTGGAGATTGACACCGCCGGGTTCGCGCCGGGCGAATGGGTTATCCCCGTCACCCTTTACGGACTCGACGCGGCCTCAACGGAGGCGGAGGCCGAATTGCGCCTGACCGTGTGGCCCCAGGCGCAGCCGGAGACAAACACCCTCGGCCTGTGCCACTGGGGCTATGTCCACTCCTCCCTGATCAAGGACCAGCCGGAGGCCGCGCTGGCCGACCAGATCCGCCACGGCAGCAGCATCTTCGTCTGCGTCTTCGCGCCGAAGGCCTCCTTTGACGCCAACGGCGCATTGACCGGCGAGCCGGACTACACCCAGGTGGACGAGTACATGGCGCAGCACGGCCCGCACGGGCTGGTGCTCTTCTGCGGCTACCAGGGAACGCTCACCGGGCCGGAGAAGATGTTCGGCGACGCGTGGAAAAAGGCGCATGTGGACTACCTGCGCCGCTGGGCCGCACACATGGTGGAAAAGGGCCACGGCTATGATGACTGGGCCCTCTACCCCGTGGACGAGCCGGGGCTCACCGAGGGGCTGGTGGAGCTGCACATCAACCTGGCCACCCTCGCCCGCGAGGCTGATCCGAAAATCCGGGTCTACACGGACCCCGTGGGCGACGCTTCGCTGGAGGATCTCAAGGCCATGGCCCCCGTCACCGACATTTGGTGCCCCAACCGCACCGGCATCGTCAACAAGGAGGACACCGCAAAGCTGGACTTCCTCCTCGGCACCGGCAACCCCGTCTTCACCTACGAGTGCCTCGACAACGTGAAGCACCGCTCCCCGCTGGGCTATTACCGCGGCCAGTCCTGGCTCGCCTGGGCGCGCGGGCTGAAGGGCATCGGCTTCTGGACCTACTGCACCTCCCAGTTCGACCCCTGGCTCAACAAGGGCGAGGCCGAATACATGCTCATTTACCCCGGCAAAGACATCGTGCCGAGCAAGCGCTGGCACGCAGTCCGCGACGGCAAGGAGGACCATGCCGTGCTCTCCCTGCTCAAAGAACGGGCCGACGCCGCCGAAAAGGCGGGACGCGCCCCGGAGGCCTCGGCGGAGGCGCGCACCCTGCTTTCGCGGGACGCGGAGGAAATCGCCCGGTTCTGCGGCCTGGACGACGACGGCGAGACGCCCGGCCCCGGCGGGATCGCGGAGCAGCGCCGCACCGAGGACCGCCGCTGGGAGATGGTGCGCGCCGCGCGCGCCAACGCCGCCCGGCTGCTGGCCGCGCTGGAGCCCCCCAAGGAATAAGCCCCGCACGGCGCGGGTTGACAGAAAGCCCCCGGGTGTGGATAATTAAGGAAATATTTCTCGAATACAAGGAGAACGAGACATGCCAGTCGGAAAACGCTTCAAGATCGCATCCATCGGCGCGGGCAACGTGGGCGCCACCGCCGCGCAGTACTGCCTTGAGCTGGAACTGGGCGACGTGGTGCTCACAGACATCGTCGAGGGGCTGCCCCAGGGTAAGGCCCTGGACCTGACCGAGGCGGGCCCCATCCGCAACTACAGCTGCGCCTGCACCGGCACCAACGACTACGCGGACATCGCCGGGGCGGACGTGGTCATCGTCACCGCGGGCCTGCCGCGCAAGCCCGGCATGACCCGCCTCGATCTGCTCGGCAAGAACGGCCAGATCATCAGCGGCATCTGCGAAAGCATCAAGCAGCACGCGCCCGACGCGGTGGTGATCATCGTCACCAACCCCCTCGACGTGATGGTCTACCTCGCGCAGAAAAAGCTGGGCTTCCCCGCCAACCGCGTCATCGGCATGGCCGGGTGCCTCGACAGCGCGCGCATGCGCGCCTTCGTCGCCATGGAGCTCGGCGTGAGCATGAAGAACGTGGACACCATGGTCCTCGGCTCCCACGGCGACGACATGGTGCCCCTGCCCCACTACACCACGGTTTCCGGCATCCCCATCACCAGGCTGATGCCGCAGGAGCGCATTGACGCCATCGTGGAGCGCACCCGCAAGGGCGGCGGCGAAATCGTCCAGCTCCTCAAGACCGGCAGCGCCTATTACGCCCCCGCCGCCAGCGCCGTGCGCATGGCCCAGGCCGTGCTCCGCGACGAGAAGCAGCTCCTCCCCTGCGCCGCCCTGCTCAACGGCGAATACGGCCTCTCGGACATCTACATGGGCGTCCCCTGCGTCCTGGGCGCCAATGGCGTGGAGAAGATCCTCGAACTCGAAATTTCCGACGCCGACCGCGCCTCCCTGCACCGCTCCGCAGCCGAGGTCCGCACCGGCATCGACGGCCTCCGCGAGCTCGGCATCCTTTAACCAAGGCGCGTCCGGGGGGGGGTGCCCCCCCGCGGCTCTGTTGTCCCCACCGGGGCGGCCCCGCGGCCGCCCCGGTTTTTTTCCGGCCCGTCGGGGCAGGCGCGGGCAGTTGCGCTTTTTGGCGGGAAGGGGATAGGATTGCGGGTTGTTTACCCTCTTTGGACCCCCACTTTGCAGCAGGAAAGAAGCGCATATGCCACCGCATGAACCGGCGCCGCACCCGCACAACCACATTGTTGTGCGCGGCGCGCGCGAGCACAACCTGAAAAACCTGAACATTGACCTGCCCCGCGACCGGCTGATTGTGGTCACCGGACTGAGCGGTTCGGGCAAGTCAAGCCTTGCCTTTGACACGATTTACGCCGAGGGGCAGCGCCGCTACGTGGAGAGCCTTTCGGCCTACGCGCGGCAGTTTCTGGAGCAGATGGACAAGCCGGACGTGGACCACATCGGGGGCCTGAGCCCGGCGATTTCCATCGAGCAGAAAACGACGCACCGCAACCCGCGCTCGACGGTGGGCACGGTGACGGAGATATACGACTACCTGCGCCTGCTCTTCGCGCGGGTTGGCAGGCCGCACTGCTACGGGTGCGGCAGGCCGGTGGAGTCACAGACGCCCCAGACCATCGTGGACGGGATCATGGCGCTTGCCGGGGGGACGCGGGTGCAGCTGATGGCGCCGCTGGTGCGCCAGCGCAAGGGCACGTACCAGAAGGTCTTCGAGGACGTGAAGCGACAGGGCTTTGTGCGGGTGCGCGTGGACGGGCGCTTCTGCCATGTGGACGACGAGATCGTGCTGGAGCGCTACGTGAAGCACGACATTGACGCGGTGGTGGACCGGGTGGTGGTGAGGGAGGGTGCGGCGCGGCGGATCACGGACTCTGTGGAGACGTGCCTGCGCATGGGAAGCGGGCTGATCCGGCTTTGGATCGAGGAGCCGGGCGCGCCGGCGCGGGAGGCGCTGCAGAGCGAGCGCCTCGCCTGCCCGGACTGCGGCATTGTTTTCGAGGAGCTGGAGCCGCGCAGTTTTTCCTTCAACAACCCGCACGGGGCGTGCCCCAAATGCACGGGGCTGGGTTCGGTGCTGGAGATTGACCCGGCGCTGGTGGTGCCGGACACGACGCTTTCCATCCTGGACGGGGCGATACGGCCCTGGAGCATGCGCAGGATGCTGGACGGCTGGTACCGGAAGGCGCTCCAGTCGCTTTGCGAACATTACCGCCAGGACGCGCACACGCCGTGGCGGCATTTGCCCGAATGGTTCCGGCAGGTTGTGCTGCACGGTTCCGGGGACGAGGTGATCGACTTTTCCTTCACGAGCGAAACCTCGTCCTACGAGACGCGCCGCCCCTTCGAGGGCGTGATCCCCAACCTTGAACGGCGGCACCGCGAGACGGACTCGGCCCGTTCGCGCGAGATGATCGGCGAGTTCATGTCGTCCCAGCCCTGCCCGGACTGCGGCGGCGCGCGGCTGCGCCCCGAGGCGCGCGCGGTGCGCGTGGGCGGCAGGACGATCCTCGACGTGACGGCGATGTCCATCGGCGACTGCCTGGCCCATTTCGAGGCGCTGCGCCTGGAGAAGTCGCAGGCGGTGATTGCCGCGCGGGTGATCAAGGAGATCCGTGAGCGGCTGGGGTTCCTGAACAGCGTGGGCCTGAACTACCTGAACCTGAACCGGCAGGCGGGGTCGCTCTCGGGCGGCGAGTCGCAGCGCATCCGGCTGGCGACGCAGATCGGCTCGGGGCTGGTGGGCGTGCTGTACATCCTCGACGAGCCGAGCATCGGCCTGCACCAGCGCGACAACGCGCGGCTCCTGGCCACGCTGGAGCGGCTGCGCGACCTGGGCAACACGGTCATCGTGGTGGAGCACGACGAGGACACGATCCGCGCGGCCGACTGGGTGGTGGATCTGGGGCCCGGCGCGGGGGTGCACGGGGGGCGCGTGGTGGCGGCGGGCACGCCCGCGGAGGTGGCGGCGAACCCGGAATCGCTCACCGGGAAATTCCTGAGCGGCGCGCTGTCGGTGGCCGTGCCCGAAAGGCGGCGCGCCGGAAACGGCCTTTCCGTGGCTGTGCGGGGCGCGCGCCACAACAACCTGAAGAACGTGGACGCGGTGTTTCCGCTGGGGCGCTTCGTTTGCGTCACCGGCGTTTCGGGCTCGGGCAAGTCGAGCCTGGTGAACGAGACGCTCTACCCTGCGGCGGCGCGGCGGCTGTACCCGCTCTTCGACGGGCGCCCCGGCGCGCACGACCGGGTGGAGGGGCTGGAGCACATCGACAAGATCATCGACATAGACCAGTCGCCCATCGGGCGCACGCCGCGTTCGAATCCGGCGACGTACACGGGCCTTTTCTCGCCGATCCGCGAGCTGTTCTGCAGGACGGTGGAGGCGCGGGCGCGCGGCTACGAGCCGGGCCGCTTCAGCTTCAACGTGAAGGGCGGGCGATGCGAGGCCTGCGAGGGCAACGGGCTGATCACCATCGCAATGCACTTCCTTCCCGACGTGTACGTGCCCTGCGACGCGTGCCACGGCGCGCGTTACAACCGCGACACGCTGGAGATCCGCTACAAGGGGAGGAACATCGCGGAGGTGCTGGACATGACGGTGGAGGAGGGCTGCGAATTTTTCCGGAACATACCGGCCCTCGCGCCGAAACTGCAGACGCTGCGGGACGTGGGGCTGGACTACATCCGCCTCGGCCAGGCGGCGACCACCCTTTCCGGCGGCGAGGCGCAGCGGGTGAAGCTCGCCACGGAGCTGTCGAAGCGCCAGACGGGGCGCACGCTCTACATTCTCGACGAGCCGACCACGGGCCTGCACGCGGCGGACGTGGACAAGCTGCTCGGCGTGCTCCACCGGCTTGTGGACTACGGCAACACGGTGGTGGTGATCGAGCACAACCTCGACGTGATCAAGACGGCGGACTGGCTTGTTGATCTGGGCCCCGAGGGCGGCGACAAGGGCGGCGAGGTGATCGCGGAGGGAACGCCTGAGGAGGTTTGCCGCGTTGAGCGCTCGCACACGGGCCGCTTCCTGCGGGACAAGCTGCCCGGATGGCGCGCCGCGGGCGGCGCGAAGAAGCCCACAAAAGGCGAGAAAAAGCCCGCACCGAAGCCCCCCGCGCGCGGGGCGAAAAAAGGCGGGCCAAAAAAGCCATAAGGCCCATGCTTCACCCGGATCCGCCGCGTTTTTCTCGCGGCCCGTTCCAGGGTGAAGACACAGGCCTTATGTTTGCCGCTTCCGCGCCTCACGGCGCGGTTGCGCTGTCTTTCGGGACTACTTCTTCGCCGGGGCCTTCTTCACGGCCGGCTTCTTGGCGGCGGCGGGCTTCTTCGCCGCAGCGGGCTTCTTCGCCGCGGGCTTCGCGGCAGCTTTCTTCACGTCGGCCATCTGTGTCTCCTCCAGTTGTGACCTCACTTCCGCACACTTGGCGCCATGCGCGGCAACACACCGCGCTTCTCGCGCCCGCCGCCACGCACGAGCGTGGGCGGCGCACTTCCACAGGCAACATGCCCGCAAAAGGCAGGGGGGCAAAATGGGTCCGGTCCGGCGCGCGCCGCCGTGATCGCGATCATCAAACCGTCGCTCACGGACGCCGCATCGAGCGTCCCGCACAACGTGATCAGCGCCGCCGCGCGGCGTTGATCACGGCGCGCGAAATCATCACCGCGCCGCGGACCCCGTCAAGATTCAACTGTCATGTACTAAGCCATAGCAAACAAATAAAAAAAAATCAAGCATTTTTTCATCTAATTTTAAAAATTTTTTCGGGGGATGATCTTGTGGCGCGCCCGCAAATGAATTTTCCGGCGCGCCCCCGGGCGTGGTTTCATCATCCGCGCGCCGCGCGCGGGCGTGAACCGGCGTCCCGGATTCCGTGCGCGCCCCCTGATCATCATGCGCGTGCCGCGCCGCGCGCGCGTTCCCATAAACAGGAAAAGGGCCGTGTTTACGGCCCTTTTCGCATTCCGGCGCAACGGCGCGCGCTATTTTTTCCTGTTCAAATTCCTCGCGCGCAGCCCGTCCATTTTTTTGCGCAGCCCGTTCCAGTGCCTGTTGTCCGGCGACCCCGCGTTGTCGTCAACCACCACGGAGGCCTTTTGCGTGCGGTCTTCTACGCGCACCTTTCCGGTCATCATGTTGCCGGTGACCACGGCGCGCTCCACCATTTCGCCGAGCCTGATCTGCGGCTTGTTCTCGATGAACTCGCATCCGCGCACGAGCAGCGAGCCGCCGGCCGCGTCTATGGAGGGCATGTCCTCCTCCGCGATCGCGGCATCCTTCGGCGCGTGTCCCCACTGCATGAAGGTGCAGTCGCTGAATCCGACGGTGCCCGTGCCGTCCACCACGGCGTTGCGCCTGCACGGCCCCCAGAAGGCGCAGTTCACGAAGCGCACCGTGCCCGTGTGCGATTTCTCAACGCGTATCATGGTGGGATCGGGGCCGTGGAACGAGACGAATTCGCCGTTGGTGATCAGGATGCCCATGGGCGCGGACTCCTCGACCGCAAGGGACGTCTGGCAGTCGTCCGCGCCGATGCCGAGGAAGTTTCCGTTGGTGCCGCCGGCCTTGGTCTTGATGAATTTGTAGCCCGTGTTGTAGCCGAAGCAGAAGGTGTTGAGCACGTAGTGCCAGTCGGTCCTGCCGAAGAGGAAGCCGGTGCCGTGGTCCATCTGCCACTGGAAGATTTTGGTGTTGTGCGACCACCAGGGGTTCCAGTGCACGTTCTCGATGCGGCCGATGTCGTAGATCGCGTCCACGTAAACGCCGATGTGGATCGGCTGGCCGTGTATGTTCCGGACGAGGGCGCGCTGGTTGTGCGACGCGTCCACGGCGTTGTAGGGGTTGAGGAGCTGCATGTCCGTGAGCGCGGGGTTGTTGCCGCGCATGGCGACGGTGTAGGGGTAGGGCGTGGGCGCGTCGGCCCTGGGATCCTGCGCCGGGTAGTGGACGGTGAAGCCCTGGAGCGTGGCGTTCGCGGAAAGGGTGATGAAGGGCGCGCCCTCCTCGGAGCCCGCGCCGCCGTACGGTTCGAGCACGCTGCCGTAGACGGGCATCTGCTGGTTTTCCGCGCCGTCCCGGATGCCCGCGTGGGCGGGCGAATAGGTGAAGACGCCGCGCAGCGTCACGTTGGGGGGCACGGTGAGCGCGCCGTCGAAGCGGTAGCGGCCCGGGGGCGCCTCCACAATGCCGCCGTTCGCGGCGGCGGCCCCGTCAAGGGCTCGCTGGAACGCGGCCGTGTTGTCGCCGGTGCCGTCGGCCGTGGCGCCGTAGTCCATGACGGACCGGAGCACGGGGCTTCCGGTGACGGGCGTGGGCGCGGTTTCGGCGGCGGCGTGCAGTGAGATCGCGGCAAGCAGTATGAGCGCGGTCATGGGTGTGTCCTCCTGGTTTGGGTGTGGGTGTCGCGCCGGGTCACGGGGCGGTTTCAAACACGGCCTGGACCTCCTCGCCGACCGGTTTGGTCAGGGTGAAGCCGGTGTTTTTGCAGAGCCGTATCATGGCGTTGTTTTCGGGGTGTATCACGCCGACGACGCGTCGGACGCCCTCGGCGCGGGCGACGTCGAGCAGGTTGCGCAGCATGGCGCCGCCGAGGCCGCGGCCCTGCCAGCGGTCGCCCACCACGAGCGCGAAGTCCGCGTCGCCGGTGCCGTGCAGCTTCACAAGGCGGCTGATGGCCGCTATTTCCTCGACGCCGTTGTTGTCGCGCACGGCGACCATGCCGATCTGGCGGTCGTAGTCGATGAAGCAGAGCTGGGTGAGCCGGTCGTGGCGGATGCGCTGGTCGAGGGAGAGCAGGCGCAGGTACCGGAAGTAGATGGTCTCGCTGGAGAGCGTCTCGTGGAAGCGCACCATGGCGCCCTCGTCCTCGGGGCGGATGGGGCGCATCACAATCTCCGTGCCGTCGCGCAGCACGGCGGAGGAGACGAGCGCCGCGGGATAGGGGCGTATGACGGGCTGCGGCAGGGCCTCGTCCGGGGTTTCCGGGCCGTGCAGCACCACGCGCGCGTCGAGCGCGCGGGGCGGCGCGCCGTCGGTGGCCGCGAAGAGGGGGTTGATTTCGATTTCGCGTATGCGCGGCATGCCGGCCACGAGATCGCCGAAGCAGACCAGCAGCCGTTCGAGGGGCGCGGTGTCCACCGCGACGGAACCCGCGGCGCCCCGCATCGCCCGGTGGATGCGGGTGCGCTCCATGGTGCGGCGCGCCAGGGTCGAGTTGATCGGGGGCAGCGCGATGGCGCGGTCGCGCAGCACGGCGGCCATGGAGCCGCCCGCGCCGAACCAGAGGTAGGGGCCGAACTGGGGGTCCACGCCGCTGCCGAGCACGGCCTGGTAGCCGCGGCCGCGCATTTCCACGCGCATGCTCACGCCGTCGGCGTAGCCTGGGGGCGCGCCCGCCATGAGCGACGCAAAGGCGGCGCGCACCTCCGCCGCGTTCATGCGGCCCTTCTCGCGCATGGCGGCGGGGCGCAGTTCGCAGGAGCGGGGCGCGCCGTTGAGCCTCATCGCCACGGGATAGCCGAGCGCCTCGGCGCAGCGCACCGCCTCAGCGGCGTCATGCGCGACGAGCGTTTCCGCCACGGGGATGCCGTGGCACGCGAGCAGCTCCTTGCTTTCCGCGTCGGTCAGCGTGACCCGGCCCTCCCGCAGCGCCCGCGCGATCAGATCGTTCGCCCGCGCCGCGCCCCCGGGCTCCCCGGGCGCGCGCACCGCCTGGGGGGTCTCGTAAAGGCCGCGCAGTGCGTAGCTGTGGCGCCACATGGCGGCGAAGATGCGCGCGGCGGCGTCCGGATAGGCGAATGTGGGCACCTGCCTGTCGTTGAGCGCGCGCACGCCGCCCGCCACGGTGGCTCCGCCCATCCAGCTCGCGAGCAGCGGCTTGCCCGCGGCGCAGCGCAAATCGCCCACGGCCTCCGCGGTGCCCGCCGGATCGGCGAGGGCCTGGGGGGTCAGGATGACAAGCACCCCGTCCGTGTTGGGATCCTCCGCCGCGGCCTCCACGGCGCGGGCGTACCGGTCCGGCCCGGCGTCCGCCACAATGTCCACGGGGTTCGCCCGGTTCCAGTAGCCGGGCAGGATGCCGTTGAGTTTCCGCATGGTTTCCGGCGCGAGCACGGCCAGATCGCCGCCCGCGTTGACGAGGGCGTCGGTGGCGAGCACGCCCGGCCCCGCCGCGTTGCTCACGATGGCCAGGCGCGGGCCGGCGGGCCGGGGCTGCTTGCCCAGCGCGTCCGCCATGGAAAAGAGGGTCTCCACGTCGTCCACCCGCACCACGCCGCAGCGCTGCAGCGCCGCGCTCAGCACGGCGTCGCTGCACGTGTCGGCGCTGGAGTATCCCGAGGTGGCCGCGGCGCGCGCGCCCGCCTCGGTCTGCCCCGCCTTGTAAACGATGATCGGCTTGGTCTGCGCCACCTCGCGCGCGGCGGAAAGGAAGGAGCGCGCGTCGCCGAGGGACTCCATGTAAAGCATGATGCTTTTCGTGCTGGGGTCGCTGCCGAGGTAGTGGATCAGGTCGCTCCAGCGCACGTCCACCATCGCGCCGCACGAGACGAAGGCGCTGAAGCCCGTGTTCACCGCGCGGCTCCAGTCGAGCACGGCGGCGGAGATGGCGCCGCTCTGGCTGATGAAGCCCACGCTGCCCCGCAGCGCCGCGCCCGCCGCGTAGGCCGCGTTCAGGCCCGTCACGGGGTTCATCACGCCCAGGCTGTTCGGGCCGATGACACGGATGCCGCTTTCGCGGACGCGCGCGCGGATCTGATCCTCCAGCGCGCGGCCCGGCTCGCCGCGCTCGGTGAAGCCCGCCGACACGATGACCACCCCGCGCACGCCCGCCGCGATGCAGTCGTCCAGCACGCCGGGCACCGTGTCCGCGGGGGTGATGACCACCGCGAGATCGAGCGGCTCGCCCGCATCGCATATTTTCGGGATGGTGCGGATGCCGAGCACCTGCCGGTGCCTCGGGTTCACGGGGAAAACCGTGCCGCCGAAGGGGCTGTTCAGCAGGTTCCAGAACACGGTGCGGCCCACTGAGCCCGGCTTTCCCGACGCGCCCACCACCGCCACGGAGCTGGGACGGAAAAACATGTCCAGCGGATGGTGCTGCGCCCCGCCCCGGCTTTCCCCGTAGGCAACATGGCCGCCCTGTGTCATGCCTTCTCCTCCGGTTGCCGGGGCATGCTCCCGCCCCGGCGTGTTGCCCGTGATTCTAGCACAGGGAAAGGGACTCCCGCCCGCGCGGCAGGGGGGCGGCCGCGGACGGGCTCAGGGCTCGCAGATTACCCGGAGGCCGATGCGCGCGCCGGGCTTGTCCGCGGGCCGGCCCAGCCGGGCGCCGGGGCGTGTGAACACCGCGGGCTGGTTCACCGCGCCGCCGCGGATGACCCGGATGTTCACCCCCTCGATGGCGGGGTCATAGGCGCTGTCGCACCATTCCCAGACGTTGCCGAGCATGTCAAAGAGGCCCCAGGCGTTCGGCTGGAGGCCGCCCGCCGGGCGCACCCTGCCGTCCTGGGCGTTGCCCCGGAACCAGCCGTGCTCCAGCAGCGGGGAGGCGTCGTCGCCGAAGGGGAAAACCGTCGCCGCGCCCGCGCGGCACGCATGCTCCCACTCGTCCTCGGAGGGCAGGCGGAAGGTGGCCTCGTCCCCCTCGCCCAGGCTTTTCGCAAAGGCCGCGGCCTCCTCAAACCCCATCCATGCCGCGGGCAGGTCCGGGTTGTCCTCCGCGTCATGCTCTTTCCAGGGGGTGGTGTCCATGACCCGCTGCCACTGCCGCCGCGTGATTTCCGTGCGCGTCATCCAGAATCCCCCCGGGATTTTCACCGCGGGGCGCGGGGCCGAGTCGGCGAGCCATTCGGGCCGTCCGCCCGTGGCCGCCGCCACCCGGGCGGGCTCGTCGCCGGGCGTGATTTCGCCCGCGGGCACCCAGACGAATTCAATGTCGTGTATCACCCGCGTCTCGCCGGGCTTTGCGGGCTCCAGCGGCGGCTGCGCCCAGAGCATGCCCGCGCAGAGCGCCGCCAGCGCCGCCGGGATGATGAACCGCGCCGTCCCGCCCATCATGCGCCCCCCTCGCGCGTCAAGCGCCAGTAGCGCCACAGCGCGGCGGCCCCCTCCCGCGCGCCGGGCAGCGCCCGCGACGCCACCACCACCGCGCCCTTTTCCTTCAGCGTGAATTCCGCCGCGTACCGTTTCACCGTCCCCCCGCCCGGCAGCAGGTGAATCAAGTCCTCCGCAACCGGCCGGAGTGTGTCCCCCTCCCTGAGCCACACCCCAAGGGTGATTCCGCCGCCGCCCGTGTTCTCCGCCGCCGCCTCCAGCCGGTACACGCCGGGTGCGACGGCCGCCGTCTCGGCGCGCATGCACTGCGCCGCCGCGCCGGCATCCTCCGCCTTGGCCCACACCTGCACCACGCCGCCGCCGCCGCCCTTGTTCCGCTCCAGCCGCGACACCGCCGCGTCCGGCGCGAGGATTCCCTGCGGCGCGGGCGCGCCCGCCCACCAGGACTTGAAGCCGCCCCCCGCGAGCAGGTTGCCCCCTCCGGCCACGGCCTTTTGCGTCACCACCGGCGCCACCGACACCAGCCGCATCGTTCCGGGCTTGGGCAGGCCCGCCTGCGCGGGCGTGGCGGTGTCCCCGCCGCCGCAGCCGCTGAAAAGCACCGGCAGCAGCAGAAAAAGCCGGAATATCCGGGGAATGTCGTGCAGAGGCTGTTTTTTCATGCTGATCATAGAACGTTTCCGGGCTAACTTCGGCAGACAGCCTACCGGACAGGGGAAAAACATTGCAACAATGCCCGGGTTCTCACGCCCGCGCCGTGTCCCGCACGATTGAAATCCTGCTCAAAATCAGCCATGTGAGCACCCGGTAAAAACTGACCACCACCAGGGTGACGCGCAGCCCCTCCATGCCCAGCAGCGTGTACAGGGAAATGAGCAGCGTCATCGTGAACAGCCGCCCGAAGGCCAGCGGAAACTCCCACGCGCACAGGTACTCAATCCGCTGCCCCGGCGGCGCGGTCCGCTGCATCACGTCAAAGCGCACCCCCGTGTGCGGTATCCCGAAGAGCGGCTCCGACACGCTCCGCAGAAAGCCGAAGGCGATGAGCGTGGCCAGGTCCAGCCGCCACGCCACCATCAGCCCCGCCGCGATGAGCGTCACCACGCCCCAGGACATAAACGCCCGCCGCGTGCGCGGCGTCACATGCCGCCCCACCAGCCACGCCGCCACCACGCCCACCAGCCCCTGCGCCGACACAAAGCCGCCCGCCTTCAGCTCGCTCCCGGTGCCCATGAACATCATGAGGGCCAGCACGAAGGAAAAAATGTGGAACGATCCCGCCAGCGTGGCCGAGGCCAGCATGATCAGACGCCAGTCCCGGTGCTCCCTCGGCGGGAAAAGCGCCCGGCGCAGCGCAAACCCGCCCCGGCCCGTGTCATGCGGTATCCGCGCGCTCAGCGCAAACGCCGCAAGGTACAGCACCAGCGCCAGTGTGAACACCGCCTGGTAGCCCTGCTCCGCCGCGGGCGCGAGGCGGATGACCAGTCCGCTCACCACCGGCCCCGCCAGCCGCGCCGCGCCGCTCACCGACGACATGATGCCCAGGAAGTAGTCGCGCCTCCCCGACGTGCTGAAGTCATACTGGTAGGTGTTGTTCCCCGCCCAGAAGAAACCCCACGTCACGCCCAGCAGGACGCCCAGCGGCACCGCATAATGCGCCGAATCCCCCTTCAGCCAGATCAGGCTCCCGTAATACACCGCGTGCAGCGCCAGCCCGATGCGGAAGACCAGCGTCCGGTCCCGCGTCTTCGCAATCCGCCCCGCCGCCGCGAACACCACCGGCGTCACCAGGTACAGCGCCAGGTAATGGGCGCACACCACCCGGAAGTCCAGGCTGTTCACGTAGAAGTACATGCTCACAAACACCGAGCACAGCGCCTCGGCGATGTTGTACAGCCCGTTCAGCGAAATCACCAGCCACGCCTTCGGGTGAAGGCGGCCGTTCTCTTCGGTCCCTGTGTTCAACAAACCGCTCCAATGTGCCGGGGGATGACTTTTCGGGGGAAACAGGGTATATTCTACCTGCGACAACCGTCAGGGAGCACGCCAATGAACATGACCAAGGTCCGTGAAAAAATCGCCGCAATCGTCACCGTGCTGTTCATCCTCATCCTGTTCTGCGTCATGGCGGTCGCCTTCGGCTGGAACATCCCCATTGTCAGCGACATCGCGGCCAAATTCGGCTACTGACCCCCCGGAAGACGGGCTCTGGTTGACACGCCCGGCGGCCATCCCCTACAATAGAACCACGGTGGCGGCATAGCCAAGTGGTAAGGCAGAGGCCTGCAAAGCCTTTATACCCCGGTTCAAATCCGGGTGCCGCCTCCATC
>JBHEKP010000281.1:0-3121 GCA_041859375.1 Candidatus Hydrogenedentales bacterium
TACCGGCGCAGCAGCCGTTTTGCCAGGGGACCCGTTTCCCCCATCCAGGCGGTCATGGTGGTGTGCATGGTGTTCATGGTGGTGTCTCCCCTCATTTCCCGCCGTGACGCCAGCGGTCATACTGCAGCGGCAGCGCGGCCACGGGGGCCAGCGCCAGCGCCAGCAGGCTGAAGACGATCAGGGTTGCCATTGGGTATTCCCAGGGCAGGAAAGTCTTGTTGTCACTATAGAAACTTATTTCCGACACGGTTGGATTGTTCAGGGCGACATGGGCGCTGTGCCCGAAGGAGCTTGTCACCCAGCCAATGAGCGGCTTGAAAAAGGCCATTCCCGCCAGGGCAAAGACGGCGAGGCAGAGCAGGCCGGTGACTGGGGAGAGGAACCCCCTCCTGCGCGCCCGGAGGAACAGGGCGGCCACATAGGCCAGCAGCCCGGCGGCGCAGCCGAAGGCAAGGGCCCACTCCAGCCCGTGGCGGGCCAGCCAATCCACCGGCGCGTAGGTTTTCAGCAGTTGCAGCAGGGGCCACACGCACAGCACGCCAATCACCCTGATGGAACTGTGGGTGTTCATGCTGGCGGCAATCCACAGGCCGAGCAGCCACAGCGCGCCCCAAAGCACTATTGCCGGGGTGAGGGCCTGGTATGCCTCCGACAGCCAGAGCGGCCATATTTCGGGCGACAGCAGCACCGGCTTGGGCGGCGTCAGCATCAGCAGCGCCAGAAGGGCCAGCACAAAGAGCGCCGCCGCCTCCGCGCCGCGCACGGAGGAATAGAGCCGCGCCCGGGCAAGATCGCCGGTGCTGACGGGTTTCACCGCCACGAAGCGGAAGTGCCCCCTGCGCACACGGGACAGTTCCATCAGCCGCCGGATGGCCGTCACCACCAGACAGGCCGCCAGGGCCATAGTCCCCAAATTGAGCAGAAGGTAAAAGAAAAAGGCATTTCCGAACGCTTCGCCGGGAAAAAGGGCAAACCACAGCCGGGGCGAGACGAAAGCCACGATGATCAGGGTGATCAGGAGGAAACCGTACAGCATCCCCGCGTGGCCCCGTGTGCGCCGCTCATACCAAATCTGCGCCTCCAGCGGCGAGGCAAAGGGTTTCAGGCGGCGCGTCTTTGCCGTGATCCGCGGCGCGGGCGCGCTTCCGCCGGCGCGCGGCATCCGCAGGCCGAAGCGTCCGGCGCGCCACCGGTCCGGCGCGGCGAACAGGAGCGCGAAGAGCACCGTCAGGAGAATGCCCAGCACAGGCAGCACCAGATCCGGCCCCACCCAGAAACCGGCATGCCGCGCCTTGTGCAGGCTTTCCGCCCACTGGTTCAGCGGCCACACGACGCTCCCCGCGACGGCGACGGCGAAAAAGGCCAGCCATTCGCTCACCGGCCCCAGGGTCCACACCAGCGCCAGCGCGGCGATGAAGACACCGCCTCCGCTGAGGAGCATCCTGGCCTCGACCGCCCAGTCCGGCGCGCCGAAGCAGACCCCGCGCACCCCCAGCAGGGCGCACCAGGCGGCAAGGCCCAGCACGGCGCGGGAGCCGAAGAGCGCCAGCGTCATGGCGCGGGTGGCCACGGGCAGCTTGTAAAGCCGGGTGGGGAATCCGAATTTGCCGTTGGAGCCCGCGAAAGTCAGCGCCGCCGGGATGATCAAAGTGAACCAAAGCCGGAGTGCGTCCGAGAGGTATATTGCCTCGTTGAGGTGAACGCTGCCCCGGGCGACGTTGACGCGCAGCCCGATGACACCGCACGCGCCCATGACGACCAGCGCCGCCATATAGAAGCGGAACACGCGCCACTGTTCCCACGCCAGCGCGCGGAGCGCCGGGGGGTTCCATCCCTGTTTCATGGTCATGCCTCCCCGTTGGTTGCGCGCCCGTGGTGCACGCGCGCCACGAATATCTCCTCCAGCGAGGGGATCTCCTCCTCCACCACGGCGCCGCCGAGGGCCGCCGCCGCGGCCCCGGCCGCATTCCCGTCCCCGGCGCAGAGGAGGGTCCATTCCCGGCCCCCGCCGCGCGCGCCCAGCACGCGGTCGTTCTGCGGCACGGCGGAGCGCGCCTCCGTGAAGTGGACCGTCACCCGGCGGTGCGCCGCCTTGATGTCGTCCAGCGGCCCGCAGAGCACCACCCTGCCGTGGTGGACCATCGCCACCGCGTCGGACACGCGCTCCACCTCGTCGAGCAGGTGCGAGGAGAAGAGCACCGTGCGGCCCTCGGCCACCACGTCGCGCAGGATGGCCTCCAGAATGTCCTGGCGCACCGCCGGGTCGAGGCCCGACGAGGG
This sequence comes from Candidatus Hydrogenedentales bacterium, assembly GCA_041859375.1. Lineage (GTDB taxonomy): Bacteria > Hydrogenedentota > Hydrogenedentia > Hydrogenedentales > CAITNO01 > JBHEKP01. Next base: position 2,281 of record JBHEKP010000281.1, read on the forward strand.
CTCGTCCAGCAGGAGCAGCTCCGGACGGTAGGCCAGCGCGCAGAGCAGCGCCGCCTTGGCGCGCTCACCCCGGCTCAGGTGTTTCACCTTCGCGCGCGGCTCCAGCGCGAAAAGCGCCCGCAGCTCCTCGGCGTAGTGGTGGTCCCAGCCGGGGTAAAAGGCCGCCGTGTAGCGCAGCAGCTCGTCCACGCGCATCCAGTCGGGCAGATCCCGGTCCTCCGACAGGCAGCCCACCCGCGACAGCACCCCCACCGGATCCGCCACCGGGTCCATGCCGAAAACGCGCACCGTTCCCGCGTCGGGCCGCAGCAGGCCCAGCAAATGCCGGATGAGCGTGGTCTTGCCCGCGCCGTTCTCGCCCACCAGGCCGAAAACCCGGCCCTTGGGCACGGCAAGGGTCACCCCGTCCAGGGCCGCCTTTTTGCCGTAGTGGTGCGCCAGTTCGCGCACTTCCGCCACGGGGGCCTCCGGGGCCGTCGCTTCAGGATTTGTCCGCATGATCATCCTCCCTTTCGTTCATCAGCGCGGCGTGACGCTCGCGCACCAGGTTGACCGTCTCGTTCAGTGAATAGCCCAGATGGTCCGCCTCCACCAGCAGGGCGTCGGTTTTTTCCGTCAGCAGGCGGCGGCGCTCGCCGTCCGCCAGGGGCGAGCCCCCCTCGGCCACATAGGTGCCCGCGCCGGGCCGGGTGTAGACCACCCCGGCGCTTTCCAGCTCGCGGTAGGCGCGGGCCACCGTGTTGGGGTTCACCAGCAGTTGCGCGGCCAGCACCCGCACGGGGGGCAGTTCCTCGTGGGGCCTCAGCCGCCCCGCGGCCACCAGCCGTTTCACCTGCCGCAG
>JBHEKP010000135.1:0-3381 GCA_041859375.1 Candidatus Hydrogenedentales bacterium
GCGCGCAAAAGGTTGCTCTTTTCCCGTGTCCGGGCGTAGATTGTGGGAACGGTCCGGCACCCAACAAGGAGAATCACACATGGCTGACAAGGGAAAAGGGGACAAGGGGCAGAAGGAAACGAAGAAAAAGCCCCTGCTCACTCCGAAGGAAAAGCGGAAACAGAAGAACGAAAAGAAGAAGGAGAAGGGCAAGTAGTTCCGCGCCCTCCGGGCCTTGCTACTTCGGCGGAGGGAGAGCGTGCCCCCCGGTTCCATCCGTCCCGTCACCGCCCGCCGCCGCGCCGTGGCGGGATTCCGCGGCCACCTGCTCGCACAGGGCCACCCACGCCTTGTCGCTCAGCGAATCATACGCCCCGGACTCAAGGGCCCGGCGGCAAAAGTCATACTCTTCCCTGACCGAATCGCTGCGGTTTTCGCTGGCTGGCTGGTTTTCATCCGGAGTACCCACGCGCCATTATAGCACGGATCGCCTCCCTGCGGATTTTCGGCGTGATTCTGCTATCCTTGTCACCGCCGGGCGGCAACGGGCGCCGGCGCAACCACGAGGAGGCCGTCATGATTGAACTGGGCATGCACACGGACAACTGGCGCACACTGAGCGGCGGATTCAGGCAGGCGGCGGAGACGGCGGTCAAGTACGGGCTGCGGCACCTGGAGTTCTCCGCCATCCACGGCCAGTACTTCATCCAGGCCATGGGCTACGAGCCGGGGATCTCGCTCCAGTCGAACCCGCGCGCGCTCAGGCGCTACTGCGACGCGATGGGCCTCGTCGTCTCGCAGGTGGACGGCTCCTACCCCTTCATGGGGCCGGAAGGCTCCGCCTTCGGCGTGCAGTACGTGCAGCAGTCCATCCGTTTCGCCGCCGAACTGGGCTGCCCCATGGTGGACACCGTGGACGGCGCGCGCGAGATCGAGGGCTACACCCGCGACGAGGTCTTCCGCATCACCTGCGACAACTACCGGCAGGTCCTCCCCTGGGCCGAGGACTACGGCGTCATCATCAACGTGGAGCCCCACGGCCCCTACACGAACGACATCGAATTCATGCGGCGGCTTTTCAGCCACTTCGACTCGGAGCACCTGCGCTGCAACTTCGACACGGGCAACACCTTCATCGCCGGGCACGACCCGCTCGAATACCTCAAGGCGCTGCGCCCCTGGGTCTCCCACTGCCACATCAAGGACGTGAGCGCGGGCCTGGCCGCCGCCGTGCGCGGCGAGGACACGGGCATCGCCTGCAGCGAGGTGCCCATCGGCGGCGGCGTCAACGCCGAAAACATCCGAAACTGCCTCAATTATCTCCGTGACACCAACTGGGACGGTGTCGTCTCACTCGAATGCCACGGCGCCGACGACAACATCCGCCAAAGCGTGGAATTCCTGCGCGGGGTGGTCGGCTAGGGATTGACTGCGCCCCCGCCCTCAGACTGTTTCCCAGATGGTGCTCATGCCCATGCCGCCGCCCGCGCAGAGCGTGGCGAGGCCGAGGCTGTTGCCGCGCCGCCGCATCTCGTTGAGCAGCGAGATGATGATGCGCGCGCCGGTGCAGCCCACGGGGTGGCCCAGGGCGATGCCGGAACCGTTCACGTTGCAGATGTCGCGGCGGAAGCCCATGAGCTTCTCGCACGCGAGGTACTGGGCGGCGAAGGCCTCGTTCAGCTCGATCAGCTCGATGTCGGAAAGCTTCAGGCCGGTGCGCTCCAGCGCCTGCTTTGTCGCGGGGACCGGCCCGTAGCCCATCAGCTCCGGCTCCACGCCCGCCAGCCCGTAGCCGCGCAGCACGGCCAGCGGCGTCACGCCAAGCTCCCGCGCCTTGTCCTCGCCCATGAGCACCATGGCCGCCGCGCCGTCGTTGATGCCCGCGGCGTTGCCCGCCGTCACCGTGCCGTCGGGCTTGAAGGAGGGCTTCAGCCGCGCAAGCTGGTCAATGGTCAGGCCGGGCCGGAAATGCTCGTCCTTGTCGAACATGACCGGTTCGCCCCGCCGCTGCGGGATGGGCACGGGCACAATCTCCTCGGCGAATTTGCCCGAGGTGGTGGCCGCCTCGGCGTTGTTGTGCGAGCGCAGGGCGATTTCGTCCTGCTCCTCCCGGGAAATGCCGTATTTTTCCGCCAGGTTTTCCGCCGTGAGGCCCATGATCAGGCCGCAGGCCGGATCGGTGAGCCCCTCCAGGATGCCGTCCGAAAGTGTGGTGTGCTGGAGTTTCGCGCCCCAGCGCGCCTGGTGCACCGTGTGCGGCGTGCGGCTCATCACCTCCACGCCCCCCGCCACCACGACGTCCTGGTCGCCCAGCATGATCTGCTGCGCCCCGTAGATCACCGACTGCATCGCCGACGCGCAGTTGCGGTGAATCGTCGCGCCCGGCACGGTGATCGGCAGCCCCGCCTTCAGCGCCGAAAGCCTGCCCGTCACCACCTCGTCCAGCCGCTGCATGCACTGGCCCACAATCACCTCGCCCACGGTCTCCGGCGCGATGCCCGCGCGGGCAATCGCCTCCCGGATGACCAGCCCCATCAGTTCCGGGGCGGGGGTGTCCTTCAGCGTTCCCCCGAAAGTGCCAATCGCCGTCCTTACACCCGAAACCACGACAACCTTGCGCATGCCCGTGTCTCCCTGGTTGGTCCAATCAAATTTGGCGTGCCGCCCACCGGGTTCGCCCCGGCGGCAATGCCATACACAACACGCGGGACGGCAAAATTATGGCACAGGCAAAAATAAAAATGCGAAAAGCCAAAGTGTTTTTATCAGTATAATCATTTGCGCACGGATTTGGGCATGGCGGATGTGCGGTGGAAACATCGATGAAGGGGTTACGGAGGCCATAAAAAAGGCTCCCCGTCCCTGTTCAGGGGCCGGGGAGCCGTGTCGTTCCGTAACAGGAGCGGCTATCTTCCGCGCCGCCGTGCGCCGGCAAGGGCCAGCGCCGCCGCCAGGGCGAAGAGCGCCGCGCCGCCCGCCGCAGGCAGGTTTGCGCTGTCGATGACGGTGAGGTTCGCCGCCTTTGTCTCCACCGTGGCGGGACTCTCGTCGGTAATCACGCAGGTATAGGCGCCCGCGTTGAGGGGGCCCACCTTGCTGACGGTGAGGGTGGGTTCCGTCGCGCCGTCAATCACCGCGCCGTCCTTCTTCCACTGGTAGCCCACGTTGCCGTGGGTGTACCGCGCCTCCACGCGCAGGATGTAGTTCCAGCCCTCGCGGAGTATTGCGGTCTGGGGGGAGGGGCCGGTGTAGTTGATCTGCCCCGTTCCCGTCTCCACCAGGCAGTAATGGACCCGGGTCACGTTCAGGTCGTTCCACTTGGCCGAGCCGCTGTAAATCATTCCGGCGTCCTCGCCGCTGGCGTCATTCGGCTCGCCGTCGGCCCAGTTCGCGTAGTTCGGC
>JBHEKP010000088.1:0-3240 GCA_041859375.1 Candidatus Hydrogenedentales bacterium
CGTGACGCAAACAAAACGCCCGGCCTTGCATGCGCAGGACCGGGCGTTGTTCTTTTCCGTCAACGGTGCGGGATCACTCCCACTCGATGGTTCCGGGCGGCTTGCTGGTGATGTCATAGAGCACACGGTTGATGTGCTTCACCTCGTTGCAAATCCGGTTTGAAACGCGCTGCAGCAGTTCGGGCTCAAACCGGAACCAGTCCGCGGTCATCGCGTCCACTGAGGTGACGGCGCGCAGGCTGCACACCTCCTCATAACTGCGCTCGTCACCCTGCACCCCCACGCTCTTCACCGGCAGCAGGCACACCAGCGCCTGCCAAATCTCGTCATACAGGCCGGCCTTCCTGATTTCATCGATGAAGATGGCGTCCGCGTCGCGCAGTGTGTCCAGGCGCTCCCGGGTGATGGCCCCCACGCAGCGCACGCCCAGCCCCGGTCCGGGGAAGGGGTGGCGGGTGACTATATCCTCTGGCAGCCCAAGCTCGCGGCCGAGCGCGCGCACCTCGTCCTTGAACAGCTCGCGCAGCGGTTCCAACAGCTCCATGTTCATCTTTTCGGGCAGGCCCCCCACGTTGTGGTGGCTCTTGATGGTCACCGAGGGTCCGCCCGTGGCCGACGTGGACTCGATCACATCGGGATAAAGCGTCCCCTGCGCCAGGAAGTCCAGATGGCCGAGCTTCCTGGCCTCCGCCTCGAACACGTCAATGAACACGGCCCCGATGGTCTTGCGCTTCTGCTCCGGATCGGTGATGCCCGCCAGCGCCGAGAGGAACTGATCCTCCGCGTCCGCGTAAACCAGGTTGATGTGGAAGTTGTCGCGGAACACGCGCTGCACCAGGTCCGCCTCGCCCTTGCGGAGCAGCCCGTTGTTCACAAACACGCAGGTGAGCCGGTCCCCGATGGCGCGGTGGATGAGCGCCGCCGCCACGCTTGAGTCCACGCCGCCGCTGAGGCCGCAGAGCACTTTTTTGCCGCCCACCTTTTCGCGGATTTCCGCGACGGCCACGTCCACGAAGGAACCCATGTTCCAGCCGCCGTCGCAGCCGCACACCTTGCGCAGGAAGTTTTTGAAGATGTTCATGCCCTGCGGGGTGTGCACCACCTCCGGGTGGAACTGCACGCCGTAGAAGCGGCGCGCCACGTCCGCGATGGCGGCGAACTCGGTGTTCTCGGTCCGCCCGATGGGGACGAAGCCCTCCGGGAGCTCCTCCACCCGGTCGCCGTGGCTCATCCAGACCTGCGTGCTCGCGTCCATGCCCGCGAGAAAGCCGGTGGTGTCCCGGTGCTCCAGCCGGGCGATGCCGTATTCGCGCCGGTCCGCGCGCGCCACGCGCCCGCCGAGCATGTGCGCGAAGAGCTGCACGCCGTAGCAGATGCCCATGATGGGCACGCCGAGCCCGAATATCCCCGGGTCGGGGTGGGGCGCGCCGGGCTGGTGCACGCTGGCGGGCCCGCCGCTGAAGATGATGCCCGCGGGGGCCATGGCCGCCAGGTCGGCGGCGCTGATGCTGTAGGGGACGATGACGCTGTACACGTTCGCCTCGCGCACGCGCCGCGCGATGAGCTTGCTGTACTGCGCGCCAAAGTCCAGCACGACCACGGTCTTCCGGATGTCTTGCATGCCTGTTTCCCCGGGTTGAATCCCCGCGCCTATCGCGGAATCTGGTAGTTGGGAGCGTCCTCGGTGATGGTCACGTCGTGGGGGTGGCTTTCGCGCAGCCCCGCGGCGGTCATTTCAACAAACTGCGCGCGCTGCTGCATCGCGGCGATGTCGGGGCAGCCGCAGTAGCCCATGGAGGCGCGCAGGCCGCCCACAAGCTGGTGCACGTAATTTGAAAGCTGGCCGCGGAAGGGCACCCGCGCCTCGATGCCCTCGGGCACGAGCTTGGCCGCGTCGGTGTCGAACTGCATGTAGCGCGCCTTGCTGCCGCGCTGCATCGCCTTGAGCGAGCCCATGCCGCGCACCACCTTGTAGGTGCGCCCCTCGAAGAGCACCTTGTCGCCGGGGCTTTCCTCCGTGCCGGCGAAAAGGCTGCCGATCATGACCGCGTCCGCGCCCGCCGCTATGGCCTTGGCGATGTCGCCGGAGTACTTCACGCCGCCGTCGGCGATGACGGGCACCCCGTGCTTCCTGCATTCCGAGGCCACGTCCATCACCGCCGTGAGCTGCGGCACGCCCACGCCCGCCACCACGCGGGTGGTGCAGATGGAGCCGGGGCCCACGCCCACCTTGATCGCGTCCGCGCCCGCCCCGATCAGGTCGCGCGCCGCCTCCACGGTCACCACGTTGCCCGCCACGCACTGCGCGTCCGGGAAGGCCTGCTTCACGCGGCGCACCGTTTCAATCACCATTTCGGAGTGCCCGTGCGCCGAGTCCACCACGAGCACGTCCGCGCCCGCGGCGAGGAGCGCGTCGGCCCGCTCCAGCTCCCCGGCGCCCGCGCCGATGGCCGCGCCCACCCGGAGGCGGCCCATCTCGTCCGTGCAGCGGTGCGGGAAGTCGCGCGCCTTCATGATGTCCTTGATGGTCAGCAGCCCCTCGAGGCGGCCCTGGGCGTTCACGATGGGCAGCTTCTCGATGCGGTGCTTGTGGAGCAGCCGCCGCGACTCCTCCATGGACGTGCCCGGCGGCACCGTCACCAGCCGGTCGCGGGGCGTCATCACCTCGGAGATGGGCCGGTCGAAATCCTCCTCGAAGCGGAGGTCGCGGTTGGTGAGGATGCCCACCAGCACGCCGGTCTTGTCCGTGATGGGCACGCCGGAGACGTGGTACCGCGCCATCAGCGCCTCCGCGTCGCGGAGCTTGTGCTCGGGGGTGAGCGTGAAGGGGTGCGTCACGATGCCCGCCTGGGACCGCTTCACCCGGTCCACCTCCTCCGCCTGCTCCTCCACCGTGAGGTTCTTGTGGATGATGCCGATGCCGCCCTCCTGGGCGATGGCGATGGCAAGGCGCGCCTCGGTCACCGTGTCCATGGCGGCGCTCAGCAGGGGGATGTTCAGCGTCAGCCTCCGCGTCAGCCGCGCGCGGACGTCCGTGTCTTTCGGCAGCACTCCGGACCTGGCCGGTACCAGCAGCACGTCGTCAAAAGATAGACCCCTGCGAATCGAGTCCTCGTGAGTCATGGTGCCTCTCAGCGCCGTGAATGCGGATGCAATTCTGCCGCCCGGGTGCCACGGCGTTCCCCCGGGGTCGATATTATAGACCCATCGCCGCCGCAACGCAAAAAGGCCCCGCCCATG
>JBHEKP010000187.1:0-14058 GCA_041859375.1 Candidatus Hydrogenedentales bacterium
TTGCGGGAGCGTCCACGGATGGGTCCATGCGTCCTGAAACCATGCGGTGCGCACATCCATGCCAAAGGCTTTCCGGAAGTACCGTTTTCCGTGCAGGCACTGGCGCACCAGCGATTCCCCGCAGGGCAGGCACCCGTCAAATTCGCACCATGTTCCGCTGGCAATGGCAAGGCGGCCCTCCCCGCCCCTGGCGAGCGGGTTTGGAATGCGCCCGTCCAGTGCGTCGGCCCGGTGGGCATAATAGCGAAGCTTGTAAAACAGGTCGGGATACGCCTCCTCCAACGGCTCAATGGCGGGCACCTGCAGAAAACTGAAGGTGTAGTCCGGAAATTTCTCCATGTTGCCGAAGGCGGTTTCGAGGGTGTGGGGGATGATTACATGCAGCGTCTCCGGCTCGTACCGCCACCACCATGCGAGGTCGATATGGGACTGGGGCATGACATGAAGGGTCAACTGGTCCGCCCCCCGGTGTCCGTTTTCGTTTGTGGGATTATCCGCAAAAACACCAGTGCCCATGATTGCCATCCCCGTGAATGCGGCCAACACAAGCCTGACATGCATTTAAACGTGCCTTCCTATGCGGGGCGGCGGCACACTGCCGCCCCGGCGAGACGCCGCCACATCAAAACAGCCATTCCAAAAACAGAAAAAAGCGGGAACCACGCCCGGCGGTTCCCGCTTGAGTTTCACCATGCTCAGGGCAGTTTTTTGCTCACCGTGAGGCCGGGCCATTCGTCCGTCCTGAAGGGGGAGGCGGGCAGGCCTTTTCCGTTGACAAGGTTGCAGACGGGGTTGTTGGCCCAGGCGTAGCGCACGGCCACGGGCTTTGCCACCTGGGGCGAGGAGACCACCACGGTCTTTCCCTTCACCACCGCGTCGGCCCAGACAAATTTCTTGTCCGCCCCGGCAATGGCAAAACCCTTGAGCTTGTCGCCGTCGCGGGCGGAAAGGCCGCCGTCGGCATGGTCAAACTTGACGGCAACCCTGTCGCCCTTCACCTTCATGGACTTGTACATGGGGCCCGACCAGACAACCTTCTTTCCATAGTCCTTGGCCAGCGCGTTCAGGGCCAGGCGTTTCCCCACATCCTGCTTGTTCTTGGGGTGTATGTCCTTGGCCTCGCCTATGTCGATGATGGTGGCCATGCCCGTGTTTTTCAGCGACAGGGTCATGGTCTGCGCCTCGCGCAGTTCCGCCCATTCCGATTCCGCCGGGTCAGGCAGCACATCGGTGAAATTGGCCAGTTGCACAAAGTAGAAGGGGAAGGGGCCCTGCCCCCAGGCGTTGCGCCAGTCGGTGATCATCGCGGGAAAAAGCTTCCGGTACTGATAGGCGCGTCCGGCATTCGACTCGCCCTGGTACCAGATGGAACCCTGAATGGCATAGGGCACCAGCGGGGCGATCATGGCGTTGTACAGGCCGGAGGCAAGCCAGGGATGGTCCGGGCCCCGGGGGGCGTCCGGCTTCTTGGGTTCGGGAATGCCCGCCGCCTTGGCCTGTTCGGCCCCTTTTTTCCACTCTTCCATGGCCGTGTCATACGCCGTCTTTGCCGCGGGATACTGCGCCAGCAGTTTGTCCCAATGCTTCACCATCCCCGCCAGATCAGGATCGCTCTCCAGCATGGAACGGCTGGTCCAGGACTCAGCGGGCGTGCCGCCCCAGGAGGTGTGAACAAGCCCCATGGGCACCCCGTCCAACTGCTGGTGCAGTTCCTTGCCAAAGAAATAGAGGACCGCTGAAAACTCGGGAATGCTCTCCGGGGTGCAAATCACCCAGCTTCCCTCGCAGTTGTCCTGGGGGGTGGTGGCGACCGTGCGTTTCACGTCAAACAGCCGGATTTTCGGGTAATTGGCATTGGCTATTTCATGGTCGGAATTCGCCGAATTCTTCACGGTCCACTGCATGTTGGACTGGCCGGAACCAACCCAGACCTCGCCCACCAGCACATCCGTGAAGGTGAGCGTGTTGTCCGCACCCTGAATCTTGAGTTCATAGGGTCCGCCGCCCGCCTTCATCTTCGGCAGTTTCACCATCCACCGCCCCGCCGCGCAGGCGGTGGCGGTTTCGGTTTTGCCGTTCAGGGTTACCGCCACCTTTTCACCGGGGTCGGCCTTGCCCCACACCGGCAGGGATTTCCCCTGCTGCAGCACCATGTGGTCGCCGAATACACTTGGCGTGCTTACCGTGGCCCATGCGCCGGACGCAACCGACAGCGTGAAAACCGCGGCAAGAACAACACCCATGCCTTTCTGGAATCTCATTGTTTTCTCCTTCTTGAAACCGGGACACTTCCCCGGCGGTCCTTTACGCGTCAAACTGGGAAACAATGCCTATATCATTTCCGTCAGGCATGGCCAAAGTCAACCGTTTTTCTACCATCCGGCCGTTGGGTTGCGCTAATATTCAACCTTCATAGAACTGCCCTCGCGGCAAAAACCTGGAGGACGATTGAGATGTTCGGAAAGTTTGCCCGTTGCGTTGCGCTGTCTTGTGTGCTTGGCGCGCTTCTTCCATGCCTCGCCCTTTCGGGGTGCGCCACGGCGCAGGGGGATGCCGGGGGGAAGAAAGTGGTGGTGGTGTGGTCGGAGGGAACCGCCCCGAAGGACGTGTATCCCAATGACATCAACGGCGCCATCGCCGAAGGCCTTGCGGACATGCCGGGATGGGAAGTGGTCACGGCAAGCATCAAGGATCCGGAACAGGGCATATCCGACGATCTGCTGAAACGCACCGACGTGCTCATCTGGTGGGGCCACAAAAAACACGGCCTTGTCAAAAACGCGCTGGTGGCGAAAATTGAGAACCGGGTGAAAAACGAGGGGATGGGCTTCATCTCGCTTCACTCCTCTCATTTCGCGAAACCCAACAAGGCGCTCATGGGCACCGAATGCTCCTGGGGTGCCTATGAGGGCGACTCCAGCAACCTGCGCGTGACCGTGGCAGACCCGGCCCATCCCATCGCCAAGGGCGTTGCCGACTTCACCACCGTCCACGAGGAGCGCTACAGCGAACCCTATGCGGTGCCCGAACCCGAGGCAGTCGTGTTCACCGGCGTGCACGAGATCAAAAAAGGCGGCGAGGACCCATCGCGCATCGGCCTCTGCTGGCATGTCGGCAAGGGAAAATTCTTCTACTTCCAGGCCGGACACGAAACCAACCCCATCTTCTACGACAAAAATGTGCGGACAATCATGCGCAACGCCGTTGAATGGGCCGCCCCCGAAAAATAACCATCCCCACACCTTTAATTGAAAGCCCGGCCCGCATCCACGGGCCGGGCTTTCCTTTCCACCCGCCATCCCCGCTCATTAGTCCCCGTGGAAAAAGCGCACAATATTCTTTCTGAACGCCTCCCGCAACACCAGGGTGAAATGGTTGGCCCCCTCCACGCGCACATATTTCATGTTGGCCGTCCTTTCCGCAAGACGGCCGGCAATCTCATAAAATCCGTCCTCTGTTCCCACCATCAGCAGAGTGTCTGTTTTGTTTTGCCGCAGCATCTCCTCGGACACCGCCAGATCCTTCATGCTTTCCATGATTATTTTGTTCAGCACGTCCCTGCTCGTGTGCCTGGCAATCATGCGGCGCACTGTGTGCACCATTCCGGCGAAGGTGCTTCCGGAGGCATTGATGCCCCGGTAAGGTTCCGGAACCACAAAGTCCGCCGAGGGTTCAATCCATCCAATCGCGCACAATGCCGCCGTGCGCACCCGTTCGGGGTGCTCCTCCATGAGCTTGAGCACAATCGCCCCGCCGAGTGAAAATCCCGCGAAATGCGCCTTTTCAATGTTCAGGTGGTCCATGAGCCGGACAATGTCCTCAACCATGTGCGTGCCATAGGCATCGCCGGAGTCTGGCTTGTCACTGAGGCCATGTCCACGCAAATCGGGAATGATCACCCGAAAATCCTTCTCCAGTTCCCGGGAGACCCCGGTCAACCCCCAATTCCAATCGCCGTTTACCCCCAAACCATGCACCAAAATAACCGGCTCGCCGCTCCCCGTGTCCGAATAAAACAGGCGCACCCCCTCCGAATCAAAATAATGCCCCTCTGAACGGGAGGATATAAGGTAAAAAAACATTGCGACAGCCACAAATATAGTGACGCCGACAACACCCAAAGTTGAAAATATCGCGTTTTTCACCTCAAACAACCCCCATAATCACGCGTTACTATTTGGAAAAGATAACCAACCGGCTCATTGAAATTCAAGATTTTATCAGAGAATAAAAAGACCGCTTATTCCGGAATTTCTTGAAATTTGCCTTTATTGGGAGTGGATGTTATTATTTTCATATAACCTATGGAGGCAATAAAATGTCTGAAATGAGTGGTTTTCTTTGGGGCGGGTTGGGTTTAATCCTCACCCTGATTTACAGCGTTTTTTTTGAAATTGGCTACACATTGGTGATGGGGGGCAGGGGATTGGTGCAAATCTGGTAACATTACTATTTTGGTCATTATTTGAAAAAATCCATTAAACGGGTTTGTGTATTGTTGGGAACTTATTGTCCCCGAAAGGGATAGAGTTGACAAGGTGCCCTGATTGAAGCAGGTCCACCAAAAGGGTTATAATGACCCCGAGCGGTAATGTGAGCCGCAAGGTGGCGTTTCTACCCCCAATTTCTGTACCAAAACAACAGCGGAGAGTGAAGAGACTATGAAGAGCATGTGGAGAGTTCTGACCATTACCTTGTGCTTGGCACTGGCCCTTGGCATGACGGCGGGTTGCAAGAGGAAAACCCCGCCCCTTGACACCAACATGGGTGACAACACGGCGGTCGAGCAGACTTCCGGCGACGGCCTTCCGGAGATTAACGAGGACATGCTGTTTGAACCGGGCAGCAAGTACGGCCTCCAGACCGTCATGTTTGACTTTGACAGCTCGTCCCTGCGTCCCGACGCGATGGACACGCTGAAGGGCAACGCCGAGAAGATCAAGCAGTTCCCGAACGTGATGATTCAGCTTGCGGGCCACTGCGACGAGCGCGGCACCCAGGAATACAACCTTGCGCTTGGCGAGCGCCGCGCGCTGGCCGTCCGCAACTACCTGATCCAGCTCGGCATCTCCGGCGACCGCCTGATCACCATCAGCTACGGCAAGGAATTCCCGGCCGTCCAGGGCAGCAGCGAGGCCGCCTGGGCGCAGAACCGCCGCGTTGAGTTTAACAAAGCCAAGTAATTCCGGCTTAAACAACTCCAAAGGAAGCAGACATGTTGCTTATTCGCACAGTCGCAGTGACGGGCGCGGCGGTCATGCTGGCCCTTGCCACGGGTTGCGCCACCGGCGGCAACCAGATGCAGACGACCATCTACGACATGCACAAGCGCATTGTGAAGCTGGACAAGGATCTCGGCGACTCGATCACAAAACTGAACGAGACCGCCGCCACCCTCAGCGTGCGGGTGGACGAGATGGACCAGCAGACGCGTCAGCTTAACTCCATGATGGAGGACAACCAGAAGCGGCTTGATGAAATCGGACGCGACCTGTCCAAGTTCAAGGCGGACATGTACCGCCACCTTGGCGTGACCGCGCCCGGCGCGGGTCCGATGCTCGCCCCCGGCCAGAATGTGACCACCGGCGTGCCCACCATCGAGCAGCCGGGGCGCACCCCGGCCGGCGGTGTGGTGCAGGGCCAGAACATTCTGACCGACTCGGCCGCCAATCCGGTTCCCGGATCGCAGCCCGTTGACGAGGTGGCCGCCGCGGCCGCCCCGGCCGCGGGTGCGGCGGCCCCTGCGGCCGGCGATCCGAAGGCGGTGTACGCGCAGGCCCAGCGGACCTACGCGAACAACGACTTTCCAAACGCCATGCAGCAGTTCGACGCGTTCCTCAAGCAGTATCCGAACAATGCCGACATGGCGCCCAACGCGCTGTTTTGGAAGGCCAAATGCCTGCTGAACATGGAGAAGTACCAGGATTCCATCACCGCGTTTGAGGATTTGCGCACCAAGTTCCCGAACAACTCCAAAGTCCCCTTTGCCATGCACAACCAGGCGGTTGCCTACTCGCGGCTTGGCAAAAACGACGAGGCGAAGCGGCTCATGCAGGCCGTTGTTGACCAGTTCCCGATGTCACCCGTCGCGGAACAGGCCAAATCCGACCTTCAGCGGCTTTCGGGGCAATAAAGAACGGCGCGGCCCTTAAACCGGACACCGAAAAACATGTATAATCGGCGCGGGATTGGACAGATCCCGCGCCCCTTTTTTTAGCACAGGCAACAACCCCGCGGGACGCGCGCCCCGCGGCATGGACAACGGGAAGGACTTCATTCATGCAGTATTATCTGGGCCTCGACGCGGGCGGCACCAAGACCTTTGTGCTCATCGGCGACGCGGAAGGGCGCATTCTCGGTTTTGGGAGGGCGGGCACGGGCAATTACGAGGGATTTGGCATTGACGCGGCCTACCGCGAAATAGAGAAGGCGGTGAACGGCGCGCTCCAAAGCGCGGGCCTGACCCTGGACCAAATCAGCGGCATCGGGATGGGCATCGCGGGTGCCGACCTTCCCGAGGATTATGTCATGCTGGAAAAGGAGATCTTCACGCCCATGTTCGGGGACATTCCCCGGATGTTCCGCAATGACAGCATGGGCGGCCTGCGCGGCGGCACGAAGGACCCCTTCGGCATTGTCATCGCCTGCGGCACCGGCTGCGTGTGCGCGGGCATTAACCGCGCCGGCAGGGACACCCGCGTGGGGGGCATCAGCGAGGACTTCGGCGACATGATCAGCGGTTCCAGCATCGGCATCGAGGGGTTGCGGACCGTGTTCCGCCAGCGCGACGGCATCATGCCCGAGTCGCCGCTGACCCGCCTCTTTGTTGAGCGCGCAGGTCTCAAGTCCGTGGATGAGCTGTTCTACAAGATGTACAAACGCGAGATTTGGTACGACGACCTCCAGCCCATGGCAAAACTGGTCTTCGATGCCGCCTACGAGGGCGACTCCGCCGCCTGCGACCTGCTGGAGTGGGGCGGGCGCTACCTCGGGGACATGGTCAACGCCGTGGCGCGACTCCTTGACATGCGCCGCGACACCTTTGACGTGGTCATGACCGGCAGCGTGTTCAAGGGCGTTTCGCCGGTTCTCATGGACGCCATGACCACCCGCATCCACCGGGAATGCCCCAATGCCCGCTGTGTCCGCGCCCTTTTTGAACCGGTCGTGGGCACACTCCTGCTTGGCGTTGAACTGCACCACGGAATGGATGAGGGAAAATACGCCGTTCTTACCGAAGAATTGGACAAGGCGGCGCAACGTTTCGGGGTGTGCTTCCGGCCGGAGTAGGACGCCATGAGAATACGCGCAGGACAAATAACCCTTCTCGTCATGGCGCTGCTCGCCGCGGCGGTTGTGCTGATGGTGGTTTACGGCGGCACCGGAGAAACCATCCCGGGCGGGGGGGGGGATGCCGAGGGGGCTCTTCCGCCCTGGCAATCCTCGGCAAAGGAAGTGCCTGTAATATCGGTGGTCGGGGGTGAAAAGGTGGACATGGGCTTAATCCCAAACGACCGGCCCTCAACCAAGACCCTCACTATCACCAACAAGGGTCTCCAGCCCCTCAAAATCAACGATGTGCAGACGAACTGCGCCTGCACCATCGGGAAAATGGCCGACACCACCCCAATCGCCCCGGGCAAAAACGGCGAGCTGGTCATCACGGTCAACCCCAACAGGATTTTCGGGTTTCACTCGCTGAAAACGCTCACTATTTTCAGCAATGATCCCGATCGTCCCACCGTGCCGGTCGAAGTTGAGGCCAGGGTGGAGCCGGAGTTTGTGCTGGAACCTGAAAACTTTGATTTTGGGGTTGTGGAAAAAGGCGTTCCCTCAGTTTCGGAAATCAGGCTCACCACCCGCCAGGAGTCCCCGCTTTTGGTGAAAAGCCTGACCCTTTACCAGCCCGGCACCGAAGAGGGCGCGACCGCCGACCTCCCCCCGGTAAAGCTGGAAATCCTTCCTGTTCCCGTGGGGGAGTGGAAAACTGCGGACAGGGCCGAACACATTCTCCAGGCTTCCCTGCCCGCAGACATGCCTTCCGGACCCTTCAACACCCCGGTGTATGTCGCCACAGACACGCCCCGTTTCCCCCACCACCGCTTTTTCGCCAGGGGTGAGGTGAAAGCCCCATACAAGGTGGAAACCCCCGATGGCTCGACAACCCTGACCATGACCCCAGGCGTGGAGGCATTCACGCTGAAAATACGGGGGACCGGCCCAATATCCAATCCCTCGGCAACGGCGGAAAAGGGTATTGTGACCGCAGCCTGCACCCTGGACAGCGACAACACCCTGC
Source organism: Candidatus Hydrogenedentales bacterium (assembly GCA_041859375.1). GTDB lineage: Bacteria > Hydrogenedentota > Hydrogenedentia > Hydrogenedentales > CAITNO01 > JBHEKP01. Next base: position 8,300 of record JBHEKP010000187.1, read on the forward strand.
TCTTGGTGGAAGTGCGCGCCGCGGAACCCCTTGGGGAGGGGCGTCACATGGAAATACTCCGTGTTTCCTTTTTGTTGGGAGGAAAAGAATTTGTGGAACCCGTTCCCGTCAAGCTGTTCATCTTGAACCGAGGCGAGGAAAATCTTCCGTGAATCCAAAGGGACGGTGACGGTGTTATCCGCATGATTGTGGCCATTTCCTTGCCTTGAAAATGCAGGCGACTTCGCCCGCAACAAGGATGGAAGTGTATGGCTCGCTTTTTTGGATGTTTCGCTGCTGTCTTGGCGTTTTTTTGGCCTGCCATCTCCCACGGGGAAGTTACGGTTGTTTCACAACACGCCGAGGCGAGTGCATTAACAGTGGCGATAGACCTTTTTGGCCTTCGGGTCGAAGACTCCCGGCAGGAAATTGAAGACGCGCTTGTTGACGATTTTTCAGCCAATCTCTTTGCGGCGTCATCCGGGTTTGCCGCGAACAACCTGACATGTGGAGAAAGCGTGGCAAACAGCGCCGATGCCACCGTCCTTTTCGACATGTCCGCAACCCGTTCCCCCTCCGGATTGACCGTGACCGGTTCCCATCGCGTTGAAACAAACGCAAGCACCCAGGAAGGGTGTCAGTTTGGTTCAAATTTTAGCGAGGGAGAAGCGTTTCTTGAGTTCGTGGTCGCCATCACCGAAACTCCGGAATTGATGCGTTTCTCCCTCACCCGTAACATGGCTTTTTCAGCGGATTCCGCCTTTACCACAGAGGGGCAGGTTTTTTCGAGCAATCTGTTTGGCACGGCCCTGTCTCCGGGCAATCCCTTTATTCCCACGCAGGCGGTTTTTCACAGCCGCGCCATTTGCAGCAACGGCAGCCAGTCAACCGGCGGCCCCGGAGTCTGCGCGCCAGAGGGTGAGGCCTCATTCGAGCAGCTCTTGCAGCCCGGAACCTATGTTATTCGCCTGTTGTCCAGTACCCGATCCTTTATCCGCGCGGACAACACCGCCAACTGTGATTTCGAATTCTCCATTGGCACGCCCTCATGCGCGCAGGAATGGGCGGCCCTTTCCAATGGGGATTTTGCGGTGCCGGAAAATTGGTCGCCGCAACGCGCACCGGCCAACGATGGGGCCGGTTGCGGCGATCTCATTTTTGATCTGCCCGGAGGCTACACGGTCACCTACGGCGGCGCAGCGGCGGCTGACAGTCTTACCGTGCGTCAGGGCGCGCCTGTGTTCTCGGGGGGCACGCTCACACTGGGCGGCAAGGACAACACCGCCCTTCATGTGCTTGGACAGGGCCTGTTCACACTGGGCGGCGGCTCTGTTGAGGCTGACACCGCCTTGATTGGCGGAACAGGGGCGCGGTTGCTGCTTGAGCCGGGCTCCGCGCTCACGGCAACCACCTCATTGGAAACCGGCCGCGGGCAGGATGAGAGCGGAGCCATTGAGTTTGGCGGGGCGGGTGGAGAAACAAGGTTGTCCGTCGTCGGCGACGCCACACTGGGCGGCTCCGGCACCTCAATAGTCATCGGGCAAGGCCCCGCGTTTTTTGATGTCCTTGGTGATCTTTCCATGGCGGTCTTCCCCGGCAGTGAATCGGGTCTGGTCCTTGGGGAAACGACCGAAAACACGCCCGCCCCGATCACGCTGACTGTTGGGGGAAAGTTTACCGTGGGAGGGGGCGGTGATGCCGTTGCCACCCTGGATGGTGGTGTTACGGCCAACGCGGATTCAATTGGTGTCGGCGTTCTTGAACAAGGCACAGGGACGTTAAACCTGATTTCAGGGGCCTCCCTGAATGTCACCAATGAAACCGCCGTCGGCGGAGGCGGTGTGGGCCTGCTCAATGTGTCCGGCGGAGGCGCGCTCACCTCCGAGGATGTCACCGTGGACGGCCCCTCCGGGGAAAAAACACCAACGCTGGCGCTGTCCGGACTTGGCTCGGACAAACCCGCGCAGGCGGATGTGGGCTTCGCCCTGGTTATCGGAAACCAGAAGAACGGCGAATTGACAATGCAGGGCAACTCCCTTGTCAACACGGAATTCCTGACGATTGGTGTCCTGGAAGACTCATTCGGCCTGGCCACACTGGCGGGCGATCCAGAGCTGGATCTCAACGGGATCAACACGGCCACCGTAAAAGCCGCACAGTTCATGCTGGTGGGACAGCAGGGCACGGGCCGCTTTGAAACCAGCGGCGTGGCAAACCATGAGTTTGGCGCACTCATCCTGGGCGCCAATGCCTCAGGCGCGGGAACCTATATCGGGAACGGCGCGTCCAACTCCGCCACCATCACGAACGACCTGGTTGTCGGACAGCAGGGCATAGGCGAGGTGGAGATTCGCGCGGGCGGCTTGTTTGCGGACGCGTGTGTCATCGGAGCCGAGCCAGGCGCTTTCGGCACCGTAAGGATTTTTGGGGCGGGTGCAATTCGACTCAATGCCGCCCCGAATCCCGGGGAAGATGCGGGGGCAAAAGTGTCCGGAAAAATTGACAAGGCATCCGCCCTGCCCTCCATTTCCTTCCCGGGGTTCCTGGAAATTGGACGCAACGCCAACGGACTGGTCGAACTCTTTGACGCCGGCACGCGCCTCACCTGCTCAGAGGCCATTATCGGAGGCGGCAATGACGCCGCCGGTGGCACTTTAAACATTGACACAGGCGCAAATTTTGAGTGCGATGGCAGCGTGACGCTGGGCGCAGGCCCCGGCCCCGCGCTTGTTCGTGTGGCCGACGGAGCCGCCATGGACGCGGGCATCTCGCTGATTATCGGTCCGAAAGGGCTCTTGATTGCGGGCGGTTTTTCAAAAATCACCGCCGGTTCTGTGCTGGTCAACGGCCGACTGCGCGTGCTGGACGGACTCGCCATTGAACGGCCCCTCCCCAAGGCCAAAGAGGCGCCCAAGGCTGGTGGCGGCCCCGCTGTGATTGATGGAAACCTTGAGATGGGTCCGGGAGCGGTGCTTGAAGTGGTGGCGGGGACATCCGGTGTGCTGGGGGTGACCGGTTCCGCCACTCTGGACGGAACGCTATTGATCTCACTGCAACCCGGCATAACCCTTGCGGACGATGAGTTGCTTGAATTAATCGATTTCCAGGGCGGTGTTACAGGCAGCTTTGACACGGTCGCCTTTGAGAACGCCCCGGAAGGGTTTGAGGGAGACATCCAGTTTGAGGATGGTTCGTTGAGGCTTCGCGTAATCAGTGGCGGCACCGCCCCTGCGGAGGGCGAAGGGGAGGGGGAAGGCATCATCCCGCCTCCCGCCGGTTGCCAGGGTTGTGGTGGCGGTGAAAAATCCCTGGCTTGGGCGGATAAACTTGGTTCCGTGCTGCTCACCCTCTTCGGTTTCACAATCCTCTACGCCTCCAGCCTTCGCCAACGAACGCGGGAAATACCGTCACATTAGCATTGCGCAGGCGACGCCAGCCCCTTGAAAACGGGCTCTGGAACAATTCCTTTGCGATTCGCCGCCGGTTGTGACAAACTATCACTCCGGAAAAGGTGAAGACTGCCTATTCTTTCCGGGAACCAGACAAGGTTTTACCCGGTCAATTTCGTTGGTTGATGAATGACGAGGGGGGGCTGAGACAATCGCCCCTTCATAAGATGAACCACCGATCGGCAGAAATCCCACGAACCAATTGAACCTGATGGCATGGGCCAAGGTGGCTGCATCAGCAGTTTGTGTTCATCCATTTTCCGCAGGACTTGACGATATCGCATGGATTTAAACCAGTGGAGGCGCGCAAATGGGTCTTTTCTTTAAAAAAGTGCCGCCCCCGGACGCCACAAGGGACCAGTCCTTTCCCCTCACCTCCCGGAAGGCCTGGTGCCAGGTGTGCCGGAAGGAGCAACAGTTCACCAAAGTGTGGCGGCGGGGCGCGCAGATGCGCGGGTGCCCCTGCTGTGGAATGACCTTTGAAAATCCGGCGGCCCTGTACAAACTGGTACAGCCCGCCTGCCCAAAATGCAAAGAGCCCCTGGAGCAGCCCGGTTTTGACTACGGCATGTGCGACGGGTGCGGTTCAAAATATGAGCTGGTTGAGGGGGCCAAACCCGGCCTGATTCCCAATCTCCAGCAGCGTGAGGAAATGGAAAAACACGGCAAATCGAGGAGTGTGCTATGAGTTTTGAACAGGAGGCGGGATTGCGCGAACTGGCGGAGGCCCACGGACAGGCGCATGTTTTTCAGTTTTGGGACAGGCTGAACAGGGAGGAAAAGGCGGCGCTGCTGGATGATTTGTCCCAGGTGGACTTCGGCCTCATGGCACGCCTTGCGGACACATGGATCCACAACACACCAGCCCAGGAAAAGTTCAGCCACATCGAGCCGGTTCCGGTAATCCCAAAAGACTCCCCTGACGAGAAAGATGCCTGGGCAGCGGGGGAGGAGGCGCTGCGGCGGGGCCGGGTTGGGTTGTTTCTCGTGGCGGGGGGACAGGGAACCAGGCTGGGCTTTCCCGGCCCCAAAGGTTGCTATCCCATCGGCCCGCTCACCGGAAAGACCATCTTCCAGTACCATGCGGAAAAAGTGCAAAACCTGAACCGCCGCCACGGGATCAGCCTTCCCTGGTACATCATGGTCAGCGCCGCCAACGAGGCGGAAACACGGGCCTATTTCGCGGCCAACGAGTTCTTCGGCCTGGGCGGGCGCAATGTGGTTTTTCTGCGCCAGCGGATGGTGCCCTGCATGGACCTCAACGGCAAGTTTATGCTCGAATCCCCCGGACGGCTCGCCATGAACCCCAACGGGCACGGCGGCTGCCTCTCCGCCATGGTGGAAAAGGGCGTGCTCGACGACGCCGGGGAGCGGGGCGTGGACATGCTCAGTTACTTTCAGGTGGACAACTGGGCCGTGAAAGTGGCCGATCCCAGGTTTGTCGGCTACCATGTGCTGCGCGGCGCGGCCATGTCGTCCAAAGTGCACCGGAAAAACGAGGCCCGCGAGGCAGTGGGCGTGCACTGCCTTTGCGACGGGGTTTACCAGGTCATCGAGTACAGCGAGCTGGACATTTATCCGCAACTGCTGGAAACCGACGCGGCGGGGAATGTCCGTTATTTCGCCGGCAACCCGGCCATGCACATCCTTTCGACGGACTTTGTCCGGCATGTGCATGACCGCTTCGACCAGTTCCCCTGGCATCTGGCCAGCAAAAAAATCCCTTATGTCGCGCCGGACGGAACCCTCGTCAAACCCGACAAGCCAAACGGCTGCAAGTTTGAAACCTTCGTCTTCGACGCGCTCCGCTTCACCACCCACACGCCCGTGGCGCTGGAAATTGGACGGCTGGGCGAATACACGCCCACAAAACAATTTGAGGGAAGCAACAGTGTGGTGGCCGCCCGGCAGAGCATGGCCAACCTGTGGGGCGGCTGGCTTGAGTCGGGGGGGGCAGTGGTGCCGCGTGACAGCGCGGGGAATGTGTCCGTGCCGATCGAAATCAGCCCGGCATTTGCATTGGATCAGGACGAATTCCTGGCCAAAACACAGGGACAGGACTGGGACGTTGGTGCCGGTTTGTCCGTGGATGCGGAAGGCACGGTGGCGACGGGTGATAGTTTCGCCCGTTAACGCGCGCTGGCCGCCTTTTTTTGCAAAAAATGCGTCAAAAAGGTTGAAACAGGGACTGTGTGTTTGCTACCATATTGACCGTGTTCGGTGGGCCTTGCGCCGCCGTGCAAAAAATGCGGAGACGTAGTTCAGTCGGTTAGAACGCCGGCCTGTCACGCCGGAGGTCGCGAGTTCGAGTCTCGTCGTCTCCGCCATTTT
>JBHEKP010000258.1:0-3767 GCA_041859375.1 Candidatus Hydrogenedentales bacterium
GCGGCCTCTGGCCTACAATCGGTGAACGGTCGCGCACGGCGTCCCGCCCGCGCGAAAACCAGGAGGAACGGCGCATGTCGGAGCGTAAACTGGGCGTGCTGGTGCACGGCGCGGGCTGGGTCTCGGGCGAGCACATCAAGGCCTTCAACAAGAACCCGCACACGGAGGTGGTGGCCATCTCCAGCCGCAGGCTTGAAAGCTGCCAGCAGCGCGCGGCGGAGGCGGGCCTGGAAGGGGTCGCCTTCTACACCGACTATGAAAAAGCCCTCGCCCATGAGGGGGTGGACATCGTGTCGGTGTGCACGCCCCAGCAGTGCCACGCGGACAACACCATCGCCGCCGCGGAGGCGGGCAAGCACATCGTCATCGAAAAACCCATCGCCAACAGCCCTGCGGAAATGCGGGCGATGCTGGACGCGGTGAACCGGGCGGGCGTGAGGACGGTGGTCAGTTTCGTGCTCCGCTGGAACCCGCTCTTCGAGACGGTGAAGGCGCTCATCGCCGATGACGCCATCGGCGACGTGTACTACACCGAGGCGGACTACCAGCACGACATCGCAAGCTGGTGGGCGGGCTACGGCGACGGGCGGACAAAAGAGCTGGGCATCAGCGCCGCGCTGGTGGCGGGCTGCCACGCAATTGACTCGGCGCGCTGGTTTGCCGCAAAGGGGCGGAACGAGGCCGCCACGCCCGTGGAGGTCTTCGCCTACGCGGGCGGCCACCGCAAGGGGAAGGAGGTGGAGTACGACTACTTCGCCAACACCTGGAAAAAGGCGCCGCCCCTGGAGTACGACGACCTGGAGGTCATGCTCATCCGTTACGCCGACGGCTCCCTGAGCAAGGTGTCCACCAACTACGGCTGTGTCATGCCCTACGCCCTGCCCGTGGAGGTCTTCGGCACGCGCGGCACCATCAAGGACAACCGCGTCTGGTCGCACAAGTACCCCGGCCAGCGGGACTGGGCCACCATCCCCACGATCCTCCCGGAAAGCTCCGACGTGTCCCACCACCCGTTCCAGGGGGAGATGGACCATTTCGTGGACTGCATCCTCAACAACAAAGAATCGCACTGCAGCCTCGCGGACGCGGTGCTCACCCACTCCATCGTGTTCGCCGCGCTGCGCTGCTACGAAACCGGCCAGCCGGTGCGGCTGCCGCTGGAAGAACTCGCCTGAAAAAACCACCAACCCGGGAAAGGCTCCAGACATGAGGGAATCGCTCGCAATCAACGGCGGCAAAAAATCGGTGCCGGGGCCGCTCCCCCCGTGGCCCTGCCTTGACGAGGCGGCCGTGGCCGCGGTGGCCGACACGCTGCGCGGCGGCAGGGTGAACTACTGGACCGGCCAGCGCGGCATGGAATTTGAGCGGCGCTTCGCCGAATGGCAGGGCTCGCGCTTCGCCATCAGCACCACCAACGGCACGAGCGCCCTGCACACGGCCCTGGCGGGGCTGGGCATCGGCCCCGGCGACGAGGTCATCGTGCCGAGCTACACCTTCATCGCCACCTCCTTCTCCGTGGTGCAGGCGGGCGCGGTGCCCCGCTTCGCGGACGTGAACCGCGACGACCACTGCATCAGCGTGGAGAGCGTGGAAAAACTGATCAACAAACGGACCAGGGCGATCATGCCGGTCCACCTCTACGGCAACGTGGCGGACATGGACCCGCTGCTGGAACTGGCGCGGGCGCGCAACCTTTTCGTGGTGGAGGACAACGCGCAGGCCTTCGGCGGCGTGTACAAGGGCCGGAAGACCGGCACCCTCGGCCACGCCGCGGCGTGCAGCTTCTGCCAGAACAAAACCTTCACCACGGGCGGCGAGGGCGGCATGGTCACCACCGACGACGAGGAGGTGGCGTGGCGCTGCCGCAGCTTCCGCGACCACGGCTACGACGTGCGTGAGCGGCTGCGCCTGCTGGAAATGGAGCAGAAACTGCCCTACATCCACAACATGGTCGGCTTCAACTACCGCATGACCGAGATGCAGTCGGCCATCGGCCTGGCCGAACTGGACCGCATGGACGACTGGAACATGCCCCGGCGCAGGCGCAATGCCGGCATCCTTCTGGAGGAGCTGGCCGGGGTGCCGCAGATCCTGCACCTGCCGGTGGAGACGCCGGAGCGGCGAAACGGCTGGTTTGTCTTCCCCATCACGCTGGACATGGACCGCATGGACTGCGGCATGGGCGAATTCCTGGCGGCGCTGGGCGCGGAGGGCGCGCCCTGCTGGAACGTTTTCTGGCCGCAGTGCCACACCGAGGGCGCCTACCGCGACCACAACGCCTACGGGTTCTCCGGGTTCCCCTTCACCTCCAAAGAATACGCCGACCCGGAGTCGGTGGACTACAGCCGGGTGGAGGTGCCCAACGCGGTGTGGCACCAGTCGCGCACCTTCATCACCTTCGTGTTCCCCACCTACGGGGAGGAGCACATGCGCGGCATCGCGGCGGGCATCAAAAAGGTCGCCGCCGCATACGCGAAATGACAAGAGCCTCCGCAGATTGCGCGGATGCGCGCAGATTGAAATATGGGTTTGCCCGTTCCCAAGTTGTGCTTGGGAACGCCCCTGTCCGTGAAGTCGCCCTTCGCAACCGTTGGCGCCGGGCATGGAAGAGTGAGGTGAAACTCCAAAGACAGGTCCGTCACCAAGCGCAACTTGGTGACGGGAAAATCTGCGCATTTCGGCGCAATCTGCGGACAACCATTCCGGAGGAGGACAGGCCGTGAAAGTGAAATGGGCCGTGCTGGGCTCCGCGGGCATCGCGCGGCGCAGGACCATCCCCGAGGGCATCGCCCGCGCGGACAACGCGGAGCTGGCGGCGGTGTACGATGTGGACGCCCGCGCCAACGCCGAAGTTGCGGCCCAGTTCGGCGCGGCGGCCTGCCAAAGCGAGGAGGAACTGCTGGCCTCCGGGGCGGAGGTGGTTTATGTGGCCACACCCGCCTGGCTGCACTGTGACCAGGTGGCGCGCGCGGCGGCGGCCGGCAGGCATGTCTTCTGCGAGAAGCCGCTGGGCATGACCCCCGCCGAGGGGGAGGAAATGCTCAAGGCTTGCGCGGCGGCAGGGGTGAAACTGGGCACGGGCTTCATGATGCGCTTCCACGCCCAGCACCAGGCGGCGCTGCGCCTGCTTCAGGCCGGACGGCTGGGCGTGCCCGTCTTTGGCCGGGCGCAGTTGTCCTGCTGGTATCCGCCCATCCCGGACGCGTGGCGGCAGGACCCCCGCCGGGGCGGCGGCGGCAGCCTGATGGACCTGGGCGGCCACTGCATTGACCTGCTGGAGATGTATTTCGGGCGGGCGCGCGCAGTCCAGTGCGCCGCCGGCAACCTGGTGCACGCCTACGCCAGCGAGGACACGGCGCTGGTGCTGCTGGAGTTTGCCTCCGGCGCGAAGGGTGTGGTGGACTGCCTCTTCAACGTGCCCGACGCGGCGTCGCGCAACCGCCTGGAGTTGTACGGCTCCCTGGGAAGCATTCTCGCCGAGGGCACCATCGGCCAGGGCGAGACGGGGCGCATGGAGGCGATATTGGAAACGGCGGCGGGCGGGTATGAGGCGGAGCAAAAACGCGGCGCCGGAGGCGGCGTCCTCATCGAGCCCGCGCCGGTGAACATGTACCGCGCCGAGGTGGAGGCCTTCTCGCGGGCCGTGCTGGACAACGCCGAACCGCCCGTGGGCGGCGGGGAGGGCTGGTGGAGCCAGCGCGTGCTTGCCGCCTGCTATGAAAGCGCGGCCACGGGCGCGCGGGTAAATCTGGACTGAGGAGCACGGC
>JBHEKP010000263.1:0-2692 GCA_041859375.1 Candidatus Hydrogenedentales bacterium
AGCTTCGCGCGCTCCGCGCGCACCGCCGGGTCGGCGAAGTGGGCCTTGATGACCCTCATCTCGGTGAGGTCCAGCGCCAGCATCATGTCGCGGCTCAGCGCGAGGAGCGCGTCGTCGCCGATTTCCAGATCAATCTCGCGCACCACCGCCTCGCTGCGCTGGGTCACCAGCGGCAGCGCCAGGAGGGGCTTCCCGTCCAACGCGGCGAGCTCGTCCGCCGTCTTCACGGCGTACTGCTCGATCAGCTCGTTGGCCAGCGCCTTTTGGGCGATACGCTCTGCCGCGGCCTTGTCCACGCCGCGCAGCGCGTAGAGGGTGGACTTGAACACCACGTTGTCCGGCGCGAGCGCGCGGCCCAGGGTGTCCTGGATGCCCTCGCGGGCGCTGCGGCCCACGTTGTCGGTGACGCCCGGCAGGAACCCCACCTCGATGACGCAGTCCCAGCCCAGGGCCAGGGACTTGTTCAGCGCGGACTCCTGGATGATCGGGTCGGTGAAGAGCTCCTCCCGGACCTTCTCCAGCTCGTCCGCGGCGAGATCGCCGAGAATGGTGTACACGTCCAGCACGCGCGCCTCGGCCACATGAATGCCGAGGTCCTCGCGCAGCCTCGCGCAAAGCGCCGCGCCCGCGGGATCGGGCCTGCCGCCCTTCAGGTCGACTTCAATCCTATTTGCCTGCATAACGGAGTTTTCCTTTGTATATGACGCGCTTGTCGCCCTTGACGATGCGGCCCGCCACAATGCCTTTTTTGCCGGTCAGTTCGATGGTTTCCACGGCCTTTGCCGCCTGCTCCGGCGGCACCACAAGCATGAAGCCCTGGCCCATGTTGAAGGTCCGCAGCATCTCCAGCTCCTCGACGTTGCCCGTCTCCTGGAGGTAGCGGAAGATGCCAGGCACCTCCCAGGAGGTCAAATCCACCTCGCCCGCGAGCCCTTCGGGCAGGATGCGGGGGAAGTTGTCGGTGATGCCGCCGCCGGTGATGTGGGCCATGCCGCGCACCTCGACGACCTTCATCACCACCTGCATGAGCTTCGCATAGCTGATGTGCGGCTCCATGAGCGCCTCGGCCACGGTGCGGCCCGTATAGGGCATCTCGTCGTTGGGGCCGAGGCCGGCCACCTCGAAGACGATCTTGCGGGCAAGGCTGTAGCCGTTGGTGTGGAGGCCGGTGGAGGGCAGGCTGATGATGACGTCGCCCTCGCGGATGGCCGAACCGTCCACGATCTTCTTCCGGTCCACGATGCCCACGATGGTGCCCGCCAGGTCGTACTCGCCGGGCTGGTACATGTCGGGCATTTCGGCGGTCTCGCCGCCGATGAGGGCGCAGCCGGCGTAGCGGCAGCCCGCGGAAAGGCCGCGCAGCACGTCAATGGCCACCTGCGGCTCCAGTTTGCCCACGGCGAAATAGTCGAGGAAGTAAAGGGGGCGCGCGCCCTGCACGAGGATGTCGTTCACGCAGTGGGACACGAGATCCACGCCCACCGTGTCGTGTTTTCCGGTCATGAAGGCCAGTTTCAGCTTGGTGCCGACGCCGTCCACGCTGGACACGAGCACGGGCTCCTCCAGGTTCGTGAGGTCGGGCTGGTACATGGCGCCGAAACTGCCGATGTCGCACAGCACCTGGTCGTTGTAGGTCTTCTTGACCAGTTCCTTGATGGTGGCGAGCGCCTCGGTGGCGGCGTCAATGTTGACGCCCGCGTCGCGGTAACTCAGGGAGACTTTTTTTTCTTCGGTCATGGTGTACCACCTTATGAATTGCCCTGCGGGTCAATGACACAGGCGTACAGGATAGGGAAACGGCTTTAATAAGTCCAATGAAATGTTTTGATGAATGTGATAAGATTTGCTTATCTTTTCACACGAAGGCGCGAAGACGCGAAAAGGAAAGGGCGCAAGTCATGACGCTGGAAGGGTTGAAATGTTTTTGCGCGGTGGTGGAGAGCGGCAGTTTCCGGGCCGCGGCGGGGCTGGTCTACCGGTCACAACCGGCGGTGAGCCAGCAAATCAAGGCGCTGGAGCGGGAACTGGGCCATGTGCTGATTGACCGGCGCACCTGCGCGCCCACGGCGCACGGCCACCTGCTCCACAACCGGGCCCGGGAGATTCTGCGGGAATCGGCGGCGATCCAGCGGGAAATGGCGGACCAGAACGCGGACGCGGCGGGGGAACTGCGGCTGGGCACGAGCGACACGACGGCGGTGTACCTGCTGCCGCCTTATGTGCGGCGCTTTGCGGCGCGTTTTCCGAAGGCGCGCCTTTCGGTGACAAGCCGCAACTCGGACGCGATAGCGGCGCAGGTGACGCGGGACGAGCTGGACCTGGGGCTGGTGACCCTGCCGCAGCGGCACCCGGCGCTGGAGGAGGAGCCCGTGTTCCGGCAGCGGCTGCGGCTGGTGGCGCCGCGCGCCCACCCGCTGGCGCGGCGGGAGCGGGTGGCGCTGGGGGAGCTGCGGGACACGCCGATGCTGCTGCTGGACGGCCAGACGCGGACGGGAACGCTGCTGCGCGCCTTTTTCCAGCGGGCCGGATTCACGCCGAAGGTGGTGCTGGACAGCGGATCCTTCGAGGTGATCAAGCGGTACATCGCCGACGGCATGGGGGTGTCCTTCCTGCCCGAGGCGGTGATTGCGTCCCGCGACCGTAGCCTGGCCGCCGTGGCCATGGAGGGCCTGCCGGAGATAGAGATTGGCGT
>JBHEKP010000347.1:0-5822 GCA_041859375.1 Candidatus Hydrogenedentales bacterium
GGAGCGCCCGCGAGGTTTCAGTGCCCCTGTCCTTCCTGGGCGGCGGAACGTGGAACACGGTGCTCTTCACCGACGGCCCCGACGCGGACACCAGGGCAACCAGTTACACCCGCGTGGAGAAGCCCCTCGCCGCGGGGGACACGCTCACCCTGCGCATGGCCCCCGGCGGCGGCTTCGCCGCGCGCTTCACCCCCGCGAAATAACCCCCGCTGAAAATATTCTCAGTAATAACAAACCTCATTTTTTAGAGCGGCAAAACCCCAACGGGGTTTCGCAACAAAGCCCAGGGCTGGCCCAACCCAACGGGTTCGGTCTGCCCTGGGTAAGACATGCCCAAATTTATGCCACCCTGAAGGGGTTGCATCCAAGGAGGTTGAGTCGATGCCCCAGTCGCTTTCCATGGCCTATATGCACGCCGTGTTTTCAACCAAGGAGCGGCAACCTTTTCTTGAAAATGTCACTGTGCGCGAGACCTTGTGGGGATACATCAACAAGTCAACAGACCGCCTGGACTGTCCGGCAGTTGCCATTGGGGGAACAGCGGACCATATCCATGTGCTCTTCCGGTTTTCAAGAGGCATCACCCAGTCCGATTGGGTCAAAGAAATTAAACGCAGTTCCTCGATTTGGATTAAGGAAGCCCATCCGGCCCTGAATGGATTTCACTGGCAGGGCGGGTATGCCATATTTTCTGTAAGCGTTTCCAGCCTGGACGCTGTCGCCAAATACATTCAGCGACAAGAGTCTCACCATCATAAAATGGGGTTTCAAGATGAACTCCGGGCTCTTTTGCACAAACACGGTTTGGAATGGGACGAATGCTATCTTTGGGAATGACGGATGTTGGCAACCCTTTCAGGGTGGCCTGTGTGTGAAACATCCTGTTCCCAAGGTAGGCCGAGCCCTTCAGGCTGCGGCCAACCTTGGGCTTTGTTGCGTAGCCCCGTTGGGGCAAAAACATCCGGCATCCCCATCCCCTTGCTCCCCTTAAGCCCTCTTACGCCCACCTTTGAGCAATCCTCTTGTCACAGGCATCGCACAAAACTCCCCCATGCCTCACACGTGATTCCCACATGGCGGCCTTGCGCCCGGACCGGTCTGGCCGCCGGCTTCCATAGCTCTGAGTAGTGCGTGTCCTTTTGTGTTCTTCATGCCCCGGGGTCGTTAAATTTTTTCATTGTTCCGGCATGACGCCCCGTCCGCATGATTCCTCTTGCGCGGCCGCGCCGTTTTGGCGTATACCTTTGCCCAATCGGACCCTTTCGCAGCAACCGGGAGACGGCCATCATGCCTGTTAAAATCACGTTCATCGGCGCGGGGAGCATCGGTTTCACGCGCCGCCTCATCCAGGACATCATGGCGGTGCCCGAACTCCAAAACGCGCAGCTCGCGCTGACCGACATCAGCCGGCGCAACCTGGACATGGTCCACCGCCTGGTGAAGCGCGACCTGGAGGCGAACGGGGTGAAGGCGAAGGCAACGGCCACCCTCGACCGGCGCGAGGCGCTGAAGGACGCGAACTACGTCTTTTCCGTGGTGCGCGTGGGCGGGTTGGAGGCCTTCCAGCACGACATTGACATCCCCCTGAAATACGGCGTGGACCAGTGCGTGGGCGACACCCTCGCTCCGGGCGGCATCATGTACGGCCAGCGCAACATCCCCGTCATCCTCGACTTCTGCAGGGACATCCGCGAGGTGGCCGCGCCGGGCTGCGTGTTCATGAACTACGCCAACCCCATGGCCATGAACACCTGGGCCTGCTGCAAATACGGCGGCGTGTTCACCATCGGCCTGTGCCACGGTGTGCACGGGTCGTGGTGGCAGATTTCCGAGGCGCTGGGCATCCCCATGAACGAGCTTGACGTGGTCGCGGCGGGCATCAACCACCAGACCTGGTTCGTTTCGGTGAGGCACAAGGGCCGGGAGATGACGCCCCTGCTTCCGGACGCCTTTGAAAAGCACCCCGTGTTCAGCAAAACGGAAAAGGTGCGCATTGACGTGCTGCGCCGCTTCGGCTATTACTCCACCGAGAGCAACGGCCACCTGTCGGAGTATGTGCCTTGGTACCGCAAGCGGGCGGGCGAGATTAGGAAATGGATTGACCTGTCCAGCTGGATCAACGGCGAGACCGGCGGCTACCTGCGCGAAAGCCGCCAGGGCCGCAACTGGTTCGTCCACGACTACCCCAACTGGCTCAAGGCCGAACCGCCGAAATTCGGACCCGAAAACAGGTCATCGGAACACGGCAGCCATATCATTGAGGCGATGGAAACGGGCCGGATTTACCGGGGCCACTTCAACCGCCCCAACGGCGGCATCATCACCAACCTGCCGCCGGACTGCATCGTTGAGGCTCCGGGCTATGTGGACCGGAACGGGCTTAACATGACCGTGGTGGGCGATTTGCCCCTGGCCTGCGCGGCCACCTGCTCCGCCAGCGTCAATGTGCAGCGTATGGCCGTGGAGGCGGCGGTCCGCGGCGATCTCACGCTGCTCAAGCAGGCCATGCTCCACGATCCGCTCACCGCCGCCGTGTGCGACCCGCCGGAGATCTGGCAGATGGTGGACGAGATGCTTGTGGCCCAGGCCAAATGGCTGCCCCAGTTCGCGCGGGAGATTCCGGGGGCGAAGAGGCGGCTCGCCTCGGAGAAGCCGCTGGGCACGCGCAAAACCAGGGGCGCGGCGCGGCTCAGGGAAAAGACGGTGGCGGACATCGAACGGGACGCCGCCGCGCGGGCGCGTGCCGCCGCCGCCGACAAGGCCATGGCGGACAGGCGGGCGGGTGCGGAAAAGCGCGGGAAGCGCTGAGGCCGGTCACACCACCGCCGTGCCGCCCCGGAACATGAAGTAGGCCGCCGCCACCAGGCAGAGGGACGCCCACAGGAAATCCAGGCGCAGCGGCTCCTTCATGTACACCACTGAAAAGACGGCAAACACGGTGACGGTGATCACCTCCTGCAGGACCTTGAGCTGGGCGAGGGAAAACACCTGGTGGCCGATGCGGTTGGCGGGCACCTGCAGGCAGTACTCAAAAAAAGCCACGGACCAGCTCGCCACAATCGCCAGGAAGATGATTTTTCCCTTCATGTCCCTCAAATGGCCGTACCAGGCATAGGTCATGAACACATTCGAGCCCAGCAGCAGCAGCACGGTGTACAGTTTGGTCATGGGGGCCTCCGAAAGATGCCGGTTGAAACGGGCGGAATTATCGCAAATCCCGGGGTGCGCTTGAAAACTGGCATCCACGGCGGGCGCGGTTTGGGCGGACATGACACGGCGGTTTTTTCCGTGCTATAATTTTCCCAAGATTTCAGGGGTTTGCCGCAGGGGGCTTAATCTGCGGCGGATGCCAAAGACAACACAAACAGGTGGCGTTGCTCCAACACATGAAAGGGATCAGAGGAATGATTGGGGACATCTTCGACCGGGTGGCCGACGCGGCGCAGTCGGCGATTTCCAGCGTCAAGGACACCGTGCAAAACAACGGCACGACAAAGCAGCGCAAACTTGCCATGCAGTGGCTGAACAAGGGCAAGGACTGCTACAACACCCGCAGTTATGAAAAGGCCGAGGAGTTTTTCCGCCGCGCCCTGACCGAAGACCCCGCCTACGCCCGCGCCCACGCCTATCTGGGCAACGCGCTTTACAAGCAGGGCCGCCCGGAGGAGGCGGTGGAGGAATGGCAGAAGGCCGTCATCTGCGAGCCGGACTCGGATGCCGCGCGCAAGGCCCAGGAAAAGATTGACAACCTGAAGGCCCAGACCGCCACCATCAACCGCACCCTCCAGGAGGGGCTCGGCTTCCGCGAAACCCGCTGAAGCGCACGCCGGTCCGGACATGGTTCGCGCGCGTGGCGCTGTTTTGGGTATAATCCGCCCGGCGCGATTCCGCGCCGCTGTGTGATTCGGCGCGATTCCAAACCATTCCAGGCCGTCCATGAGTCTGATCCGCTTTGAAAACGTAACCAAGACCTTCGCGGGCGAGCCCGTGCTCGACGGCGTGAGCCTGCGCATCGAGGAGCGGGAGCGCATAGGCCTGATTGGCCGGAACGGCACGGGCAAATCCACCATTTTCCGCCTGATCACCGGGGAGATGGAGCCGGACTCCGGGGTCATCGAGCGGATGCGCCGCATGCGCTTTGCCTGCCTGGCGCAACTGCCCAAGGTGCCCGGCGACGCCACCATCGAGGCGGTGGTCCTCCACACCTTCGACGACCTGATGGCGCAGGAGCGGCGGCTTGCCGAACTGGAGGAGATGATGGCCTCCGGGGACGAGCAGATCCTGCGCGAGTACAGCGATTTGCAGCATCTTTTCTCCATGCGCGGCGGCTACGAATTCCGCACCCGCGTGCGCCAGGTGCTCCAAGGGCTCGGGTTCAGCCCCTCCGAGTTCAACCTGCCCTTCCACGCCCTCAGCGGCGGGCAGCGCACCCGCCTCATGCTTGCGCTGGTGCTGCTCCAGGATGCGGACCTGCTCCTGCTGGACGAGCCGGAAAACCACCTGGACATGGAGGCGCGGGAGTGGCTGGAGGCCTACCTGAAGGACTGCCGCGAGGCCGTGGTGATCATTTCCCACGACCGGCGCATGCTCAACGCCGTGTCGGAGCGCATCATCGAGGTGGAGCGGGGCGGACTTTTTGAGTACGGCGGCAATTACGAGTTTTACCTCGGCCAGAAGGCGCTCATCCGCGAGCAGCAGCAGAAGGCTTTTGAGAAGCAGGAGGAGTTCATCCGCAAGGAGACCGCCCTCATCGAGCGGTTCCGCTACAAGAACACCAAGGCCAGCATGGTCCAGAGCCGGCTGAAGCGGCTGGAAAAGATGGAGAAGGTGGACGCGCCGCCGCCTGAGGCGTCCGAGGCCTCCTTCGGACTGGGCGAGGTGGCGCGCAGCGGCGAAATCGTGCTGGACACGCAAGGACTTTCCATGGCCTACGGCAAACTGCGCCTCTACGACGGGGTCAGTTTCGCCGTGCGCCGGGGCGAGCGCGTGGGTATCATCGGCCCCAACGGCACGGGCAAGACGACGCTGCTCCGCCAAATCGCGGGGCAGCACAAAGGCACCGGCGGCGAGGTGCGGCTGGGCCACAAGGTGACCCCCGCCTTTTTCGAGCAAAACCACGACAATGTGAACCGTTCCAGCGACATACTGACCGAAATCATGTCCATGAAGCCCGACTGGAAACCGGAGCAGGGGCGGCGCTTCCTGGGGCGCTTCCTCTTCACCGGCGAGGACGTGTTCAAGCCCATCGCCACGCTGAGCGGCGGCGAACTGGCCCGTGTGGCCATGGCCAAGCTGATCCTCAGCGGCGCGAACCTGCTGCTCCTTGACGAACCCACCAACCACCTGGACATCGCCTCCCGCGAGGCCCTCGAAATGGCCCTGACCGCCTACGAGGGCACCATTCTCATCGCCAGCCACGACCGCACGCTCGTGGACAAGCTGGCGGACAAGCTGGTCGTCTTCAAGGACGGCCGGGCGGAACTGCACCTGGGCAACTACTCCCACTACCGCTGGAAACACCAGCAGGAGGCCGCCGAAGAGCGGAAAAGCACCGAGGAGGTGCTCCGCATCCGCCGCGAGGCCGAGGCCAGGGAAAAGAAGAAGGCCCGCGAGCGCGAGGACCGGCGCGGCCAGCGCAAGCTCGAAAAGGTGGAGGCCGACATTGAGGCGCTGGAGGCGCTGCTGGAGGAATACACCGGCAAGTTCGCCGCCCTCGACCCCGCCGACTTCACCGCCGCCCAAGCCCTCACCGAGGAATACGAGGGCCTTAAAAAAGACCTCCGCGAACTCTACGACGAATGGGAAGAACTCGCGGGGTGAGC
>JBHEKP010000006.1:0-8860 GCA_041859375.1 Candidatus Hydrogenedentales bacterium
CAAGGGAGAAATGTCAATGGACGCCATCGAAGCCCTGCGGCAGCGCCGTTCAGTGCGCGCCTACGACAAGGATCGCCCCGTTTCCGCCGAAGAGTTGGAGACCATTGTGGACTGCGGCCGGCTGGCTGCCTCGGCGCGCAACACCCAGCCTTGGGAATTCGTCGTGGTCACCTCGGCTGAGATGCGCCGCGCCATTGCGGAGGCCGCCAACCACGGAAAATTCATCGCCGACGCGCCCGCCTGCGTGGCTGTTTTCTGCCAGGAGGGGGACTACTGGCTGGAGGACGGCTGTGCCGCCACGCAAAACATGCTGGTCGCGGCCAGGGCGCTTGGCCTGGGAAGCTGCTGGGTGGCCGGGGCCAAAAAGGATTACGCGGTCCGGGTGGCCGCGTTGCTGGGCGCGCCGCAGGGGATGCGGCTGGTGAGCCTGGTTTCCGTGGGCCACGCCGCCGTGGTCCCCGCGCCGGTGAAACGCGCACTGCCCCAGGTGCTCCATTGGGAGCGGTTTTAACATCCCGCCAGGCCTGGTTTTTCCGAAGGAATGGATTGACTTTTCGGGCAAAAACTGGGATTATTAATAAAGAAGGGGGCGTGTCGCGGAGTGAGTTGCGAAATGGTGAGGTGACGTGCGGAAAGGGTGAATCTGTTCATGTCCGGCCAGCATGATGCAACAGTGGTTCACAAAGGGAACGGCGGATTAATTTACAAGGGACTTCCGCTTCTCCTGTTCACCGTTGGCATGGGGTTTGAACTGCTTGCGGGTTACCTGCTGATTTCCATAAAAGGGGCCTCTCCGGTTGACGAGCTGATGAGCCTGCTGGCTGTGTCTGTAATGTCTGCGGCGGCGCTTTGGTATGTCAGCAGGCTGGGCCAGGTGCCTGTGGTGATTTGGCTGGCGTGCCTCTTTGTCGTCGTTTCCAAACTCGATGACGTCCTGCTCAACCTCAAAGCCACCGGCAAGTTTATGGACTTCGGTGGGTATGGCCCGGCGTTGCAGGGCATTCTTTTCGCGTTTGGCGCCGTGTTGACGGTCGTTGGGGTGTTCCAGTTCGCGGGACGCATGGAAAAATCACGCCGGGAACTGGCCGAAAGAAACGAGGAACTGCTCAGAAAGCGCGCGGAACAGGAAAAAATCACCCAAGAACTGGCTGAATCCCGGCTGATGCTGCAATTGGTGATAGACAACATCCCGGAGTCCGTGTACTGGAAGGACAAGGAATCCCAATATCTCGGCTGCAACACGAAGCACGCCCGCCTGATAGGCGTGGAGTCCCCGGACATGGTGGTTGGGAAGACCGACACGGATTTCAGCTGGCTCAGCGAGCATGCCGGCGCCTACCTTGCAATGGACAGAATGGTTCTGTCCACCCGCAGGGCGCTTTTCGGCATTGAGGAGCCGATTCGCTACCGGGACGGCTCCCTGGGATGGCTCCGCACCAACAAGGCCCCGTTGTTTGACCAGCACGGCGAGATTATGGGGGTCCTGGGCACCTCGGAGGACATCACCACCGCGAAGCAGCGCGAGGACGAGCGCGCCAGGCTGATCACGGTGCTGGAGCAGACCGAGGAGTCGGTGCTGGTGACCGACACGGAGGGCACCATCCAGTATGTGAACCCCTCCCTGGAGCGCACCACCGGTTACAGCGCCTCGGAGTTGATTGGCAGAACCCCGCGCGTTTTCCGCAGCGACGTGCATGACCGCAGGTTTTACGAGGATCTGTGGGGTGTCATCCGGCGGGGCGAGGTGTGGCATGGATTCTTCATCAACCGGCGCAAAGACGGCACTCTGTTTGAGGAGGCCGCCACCATTTCCCCGGTGCGCAACGACGAGGGCGAGATCATCAACTATGTGTCGCTCAAGCGCGATGTCACCCAGGAACGGCGGCTGGAACGGCAGTTGAGGCAGGCCCTGAAAATGGAGGCCATCGGCAAACTCGCGGGCGGGGTGGCCCATGACTTCAACAACCTGCTCCAGGTCATAAGCGGCTACACGGAAATGGCGCTGACGGAACTGCCCGAGGACTCGCGCGCCTTCCGCCAGCTCGAGATGTGCCGTTCGGCCATTACCCGCGCGGCGCGCCTGGTGCGGCAGCTTCTTCTTTTTGGCCAGCGTCAGACCGGCCAGCCGGAAACGCTGGATCTGAACCAGAACGTCACCGATATTCTGAAGATCATGCGCCGTTTCCTCGGGGAGCAGATCGAACTGGTGTTCAGAAAATCACAGCAACCCCTGCTGGTCTACGCCGATCCGGGTCAGATGGAGCAGGTGGTCATGAACCTGTGCCTCAACGCGCGCGATGCCATGCCGGACGGCGGGCTGCTGGCGCTGGAAACCTCGGTTGTGACGCTGTCGGATGACGAGTGCATGGAAGTGCTTGAGGGGGGGGGCGGGGAATATGCGTGCCTGTCCGTTTCCGACACGGGAACCGGGATGCCTCCGGAGGTGGTGGAGCATATTTTTGAGCCCTTTTACTCCACCAAAGAGACCGGACACGGCACCGGGCTGGGGCTTGCCACCGTCTACGGCATTATCCAGCAGCACAGGGGGATTGTGCGCGTGCAGAGCAAGGTGGGCCAGGGAACCACGTTCAGGGTGTATCTTCCGGTCATGCGGGAGGAGATGCCGGTGATTGCCGCGCTTGAAAACGTGGAGGCGGCGGCCGACATCCCCGGCGGCCAGGAAACCATACTTCTCGCCGAGGACGAGGATTTGGTCAGGATGCTGGCCACCGAAATCCTGGAAAAGAAAGGCTACCATGTGATTCAGGCGGCGGACGGGGCGGAGGCCATCAGGCTCTTTGACGAGTACGCGCAGGTGGTCGGCCTGGTGCTGGTCGACATGGTGATGCCCAAGGCCAACGGCCGCCAGGTTTTTGAGCATGTGCGCAAATCCCGGCCCGGTGTTCCGGTGCTTTTCTGCAGCGGCTACAGCAGGGAAATCACCGAAAAGCACCCGCTCACGGAGGACGGGGGGACGGGGCTCATCAACAAACCCTACAACCAGTCCGTGTTGTTGCGGCGCGTTCGCGACGCGATTGACAAAGCCCGTCTTCAGGACTTTTCCTGAAGGGGCGGATCCCGCCCCAAAAAAGAAAAGGCGCGCGGATGGCCTCCGCGCGCCTTGGTGTAATCCGGCGGTTATTTCAGGGCTTTTCCGGCGTCGCCGCCGATGCGGACCTTCATCCCCAGGTTCCTGCAGGTGGCCGCAAGCTCCTGAAGGATGTCGCCGTACCCGATGACGATGTGGTTCGACATGTGGGACGCCATCAGTTCGTCACGGCCGTAGCCGGGAATGTGCACGTTCGCGATGGGCCATTCCGGCGTGGTGCGCCGCAGCCGCTCCTGAAGTTCCGCCTCGGGAAGATCCACCACCTCGCCCGTGCCCAGGTCCATGCCCATGACCCCGTAGGCCTCCCAGCAGCGCGCCCAGGTGATTGTGCCCGGCTTGGACACGCCGGAGCAGGTGCCGCCGCCCAGCGGGAAGTAGAGCGCGGGCTGGCGGTGCACATGGGTGTTCTTCCATCCGCCGAAATGCGCCGCGGGGGCACCGCCGGAAATCAGGAAAACCCACACGTACTTTCCCTCGTGCTCGCGGCCCCAGCGGACGTCGTGCAGCGTGGTTTCCGCGGGCATGCCCTTGCGCTCGTAGATCTCGCGCATCAGCATCTGCGGTATGCCCGCGCCGATGTCGCCCTCGTTGAAATGGGGGATTGCCCGGCCCGCCTCGATGACCTTGCCGGTGTCCGGATCCTTCACCGGCGGCCGGTCCGCGTTGTTCAGCATGCCCTCCACAAGGTCCGAGGCGGGCACGCAGCGCACGAGGCCGAGCTGGTAGGGGATGCCGATGGCGCTCAGCCCGTACCGGGTCATGAACCGGCACGCCGCCACGTACATCTTCATCTGGGTGAGCACCTGGTCATAGGTGAGCTCCTTGAACTTGTTGGTGCCCCAGTGGAAGTTGGTTCCCTTCTTCAGCAGCCAGTCAAGGCATTTCTGGGCCTCCTCGTCGCTGACAAGGTTCATTTCCGCGACGAGGTCGCTCTGGTTGAGGTATTCAATTGGCATGCCGGCCGCGCCCAGTTTCGCCGGATCCATCACGGCGTTGAGCATGCCCATGCAGCCCGGGTCGAACTGGCCCATGATGCGGCGCTCGCGCAGGATGTCACCGGCGAGTTTTGCGCCGAAGGCCTCCGCGCCCGCGGACAGTTTGACCTTGGAGATGTCGGTGACATGGGACATGCTGTGCTTTACCGTCCCCGTCCTGCACCATTCCCCGAACTTTTCCATGAACACCGGATCGTCGCTGAAGGTCTCGCTCCACAGGCGGGAATGCTTCACATTCAGGCGGTCCAGCGATCCGGAATGGTTCAGCAGGGCCACCAGGCCCGGCCAGGTGCCGTCGAAATTCGCCAGCAGCAGGATGGGCCCCTTGTGTGTCTGAAGCGGTCCGCACACATGGTGCGCGTAGGCCCAGATATTCAGCACCACGATTACGGGCGCAGCGGGATCAATTTTGCTGAACGCCGCAGTGCCCTCGCACTGCCGCGTCAGGAAGCCGTGCTTCTTTTTCGCATCGTATTCGGGCAGCGCCACGCTGTCCCAGCCGAGCTTTTTCAGCGCCTTGCGCACCTGCGCGATGGTGGATTCCTGGAGCGGCCATCCCGCGACGCATGCGGCGTCGCGGAAGTCGCCGTTGGAAACCAGATACACGGTGTTTTTCTTTGCCATGGCTTAATTCCCCATGTGTTGTGTTGTTGTTTCGTGCGGCCGCGCGGACGTCATCCCGCGCCTCACAGCATTGTATGCTCCGTGCGGGAAAAGTTCAATCCGCGCCCACCGGGAGCCGGAAGGCCCGGACGGCATTATGTGTGGTTGTTTCCGTGAGCGTTTCCGCGTCCGTTCCCCTGGCCAGCGCCAGCGCTTCCAGCGTGTGGCGCACAAAGGCCGGCTCGCAGCGCCTTCCGCGCTCCGGCTGGGGCGCGAGATAGGGTGCGTCCGTTTCCGCAAGCAGCAGGCCGGGGGGCACGACCCGCGCCGCGTCGCGCAGCGCGGCAGCCTTCGGGAATGTCACGTTTCCGGCAAAGGAGACGTAGAAGCCGAGTCCCGCGCAGGCTTCCGCCGTGGCCGGCCCGCTTCCAAAGCAGTGCATGATGACCGAGGACAGCCGCGGCGCGAACTCCCCGAGCATGGCCAGACTGTCGGCGTCCGCATCCCGGTTGTGCACCACCACGGGAAGCCCCAGCTCCGCCGCGAGCGAAAGCTGCGCCGCGAATGCGGCGCGCTGCGCCGGGCGCGGGCAGAATTCGTTGAAATAATCCAGGCCGATTTCGCCCAGGGCGACAACCCCGGGCCGGGCGGCAAGTTCGCGGAGTGTGCCCAGCGCCGCGGCGTCAACGGATTCTCCGTGGTATGGATGCACGCCGACGGCGGCAAAAATTCCCTTCCGCGCCATTCCGCAGGCGGCGGTGCTTGAGGCGAGATCATCGCCCACCACAACCGCGAAGGAGAGGCTTTGCAGTGTCCTCTCCAGCACCTCGCCCCGGTCCCCGTCAAAGCGGGGATCCTGCAGGTGGCAGTGGGTGTCGGCGGGCCGCATCAGTTTTCGCGGCCGCCGCCGTCCGATCCGGTTTTCCGGCGTTTTTTGCGCCGGCGCTTGCGGGCGGCCTGATCACCGCCGTCCGGTCCGTCGGGCGTTGCTGCATCCCCCGGCGCCGGAGGGGCGGGCCTTTCCGCCCTTTCGGGGGGGCGGTTCGGGGGGGCTGCCCCGTCCTGCGGCGCGTTCTGGTCTTCGGTCCTGGGCGGTTTCTTTTTGCGCTCACGCTCGTACTGATCGGACTCATAGGCGAGGCAGCAGAGCAGCCTTCCGCACTGGCCGCTGATTTTCGAGGGGTTCAGCGAGAGGTTTTGGCATTTTGCCATGCGCATGGAGATGGGCTTGAAATCCTCCAGGAAGGTGGAGCAGCAAAGCTGCCTGCCGCAGGTGCCCAGGCCGCCCACGAGCTTGGCCTGATCGCGCACCTGAATGTGGCGCAGTTCGATGCGCTGGCGCAGGTCATGGGCCAGATCTCGCACCAGTTCCCGGAAGTCCACCCGGTTTTCCGCCACAAAATGGAAAATCACCTTGTGCCGGTCATAGGTGAACTCAGCGTCCACCAGTTTCATCGGCAGGTTGTGCTTTTCAATCTTGCGCGCGCAAATCTCCCTGGCGCGCCCCTCCTCCGCGATGATTTCCGCGAAAACATCCAGGTCGGAGGCGTTGGCCCGCCGCACCACGCGCATTGTGGCCCGTTTGGCCATCTCCTCGCTGCACGGCTCCGGGGGCAGTATGCAGACCCCCCATTCCAGCCCGTTTTCAGTTTCCACAACGCACGGATCATCCCGCTGAATCAGCAGGCCGTCGCTCCTGAAGGAGAGCACCCGGCGCGGTTTGCGCAGGCGTATTCGGACGATATCCATCAAATGCCTTTCCGGGACCGGGCTAGCCGGCCAGCGTGAAGAACAGGTCCCGGAACACGCGTCCGGGACTGATGTTGCGTTCCAGGTAAACCCATGCCTGGTTTAATGCCTCAAGTTTTTCCGGCCTGCCCGGCGACTTCATGGAGGCGAGGGCCGCCATCCGGTCGCGGTTGAGCACGCGGTCCGGGTCGCCGGCCGCCCGGTAAACGAGCTCGTCACGATACCAGGTTTGAAACAGGTACACGAGTTCATAGCGTTCCTGCCGCATCCGTGAGGCAACCTGCGCCTCGATTTCCTCCCGGCTGCGGCGGTCTTCCTGGTCAAGGGCCGCCTCCCCGTCCCCGTCCGGGTCATCCTCCCCGGAGGCGGCTTCAAGACCCTCCCTCACCTTGGCTGCGATGTCCTTTTCAATTTTGTCGAGCGTCGCCGTGAACCGGTCAGCCACCACAAGCGGATCCTCGCCGTCCCGGAGCCTGTCCACCACGTCCATGACGAGGTCGCGGCGTCCGCTGAGCGCCAGATCCAGGGCGCGCCCCATCTGCCCCTGGGAGAGGGCGGCCAGCGCCGCGGCCTTTTCCGGAGACACGCCCGCCTGCGCCGTGAGCAGTTCCGCCACGGTCTCAGGGCGCAGGGCGCCGAAACGGACCGCCTGGCAGCGGGAGCGGATGGTGGGCAGCAGCAGCCGGGGCGCGCTGGTGATGAGCACGAAAACCGTCGCGCTCACCGGCTCCTCAAGGGTTTTGAGGAAATGGTTTTGCGCGGGCTCGTTCATGCGGTCCGCGTCCTCGATGATGAAGACCCGCCTCCCGCCCTCAAAGGGGCGGTACATGGTCATTTCCGTCATTTCATTCACCGCATCCACCTTAATCACACGGGAGCGGCTTTTCGGCGAGATGACCTTCACGTCGGGATGGTTGCCGTGGTCGGTTTTCCGGCAGGACAGGCATGCGTCGCAAGCGTCCCCGCCCTTTTCCGCGCAGTTGAGCGCCTTGGCGAATTCATGGGCGGCCAGGCTCTTGCCCACCCCCGCGGGACCCCAGAAAAGCAGGCCGTTTGGTATGCGCCCCCTTCCGGTGATGTTCCGGAGCAGGCGTGCGGCCACTTCCTGGTCTTTAACCCGGGAATATCCCATGAAACCTCACGTGGTTTGGTTGCGGCCGGCAATCAGGGTGTCAATCCGCCGGCGCACGGCTTCCGCAACGGCATCCACCGGACCGGAAGCGTCAATGATTGTAATACGCCCCGGCTCCCCCGCCGCAAGGGCGAGGAAGGCCCCCCTGACCCGTTGGTGGAATTCGAGCGACTCGCCCTCGATGCGGTCCAGCGCGCCCCTCCTGCTCGAGCGGCGCAGCCCCTCCTCCACAGGCAAATCCAGCAGCAGCGTCAGGTCCGGCTTGATTCCGAGCGAGGCATACTCGTTAAGACGGCAAATCACATCCTTCGGGAGACGCCGCCCCCCCCCCTGATAGGCGGTGGTTGAGTCGCAGAACCGGTCGCACAAAACCACCGCCCCGGATTCCAGGGCGGGACTGATTTTGGCGCTCACATGCTGCGCGCGGGCCGCGGCGTAAAGGAGCAGTTCCGTCATGGGGGAGGGGCTTTCATCCCCGCAGGTGAGCAGCACCCCCCGTATCGCCTCCGCCACCGGCGTGCCGCCGGGTTCGCGGGTGAGAACCACTTGATGGCCGCATTCGCGCAGATACTGCCCGAGCAGGGTGATTTGCGTGGATTTTCCGCATCCCTCAACCCCCTCAAATGTGACGAACAGGCCCCTCACCGTCCCGTCATCCTGTCCCGTCCCGCGCGGCCCTCCTCAAAAAAAACGTCCAGTCCGGCGGCGTCCCCGGAGGAGAGCATGCGGCTGAATTCATCCAGCCTTTGGGCGTAAAGGCGGAGCATTTCCGCCAGCGCCTCCCTGTTGGTGAGGCAGATGTCCCGCCAGATTTCCGCGCGGCTGGCGGCGATGCGGGTGGTGTCCCGGAAACCGTTGCCCACGAATTCGGGTCTGCCCCCGGCCTCCGCGGCGCACCAGGCCAGGGCGGAGGCGGCCACATGGGGCAGGTGGCTGGTGGCGGCGAGCATGCGGTCGTGCCCCGCCGGATCCATGGGGACCACGGAGGCGCCCACACCCCGCCAGAGCGCTTGGACGAGGGCCACGGCCTCGGGGTCCGCGTCTTCCGCCGCCTCTACCAGGCAGACCGTGTTTTCATACAGGCCGGCGCTGCCGTTTTCCGGGCCGGACTGCTCACTGCCCGCCATGGGATGGGAACCGACAAAGCGCCGTCCCTTTCCCCAGGTGTCCGCCGCATGGCGGCAGATGACGCCCTTGGTGCTTGCCACATCGGTGGCAACCAGTCCGGGGGCGGCATGGGGGCGTATGGCGTCGAGGACGGGAACAACCATC
>JBHEKP010000018.1:0-8944 GCA_041859375.1 Candidatus Hydrogenedentales bacterium
GCAAAAATCGGACGGGAGCGTTGTCGCCGCCGCCATTGATCATTGAAGCTCTTCCCTGGCGGCCAGTTCGGCCACCGCCTGGCGGAAGGCGGGCGTGTCGGGGCGCATGGGTGTCTTGCGCTCCAGCGCGGCGATGAAGGACGCCACTGCGGCTTGGGTGTCGCCCGAGGCCTCCAGCGCCCTTCCAAGATAAACCCTGGGCAGCGGCGCCTTGGGCGCGGCCCTGGAAATGGACTGCCATGCGCTGATTTGTTTCGCGCCGCCGCCGTGCCTGGCCAGTTCCTGGTCAAGCAGTTCGGCCACGGTCCCGGATTCGGGCTGCTGGTAGTACAGGGTGGTCAGCGCGTCCGTGGCGTTGGCGTTCGGGTCCAGCTTGGCTTTTGCCGCCGCAATGCGCGCCGGAAAAAGCGGATTGTCGGGCTGGATGTCCGCGCCGCGCGAGGCGAAGCGCAGCACGGTGTCCCATTCCTGCTTGTTCAGCGCCCGCTCCGTGGCCGCGAAATACACCCGGCCCGCCTGGTGCCGAAGCTCCGGCTTGAGGGAGAGCGCCTTTTCCACATGGGCCGCCGCCGATTCGGGCTGTCCGCCCGCCGCCATCAGTTCGGCGAAGAAAAGCAGCGCCTCCGGGTGGTCCGGATGAACCCGCAGCACTTCCTGACAGGTGGACACCGCACCGGACAAATCGCCCAAATCCCACACCGCCCTTGCCAGGCGGAGCCGGGGTTCGGCCGCCTGCGGGAGGGAATCGGTGAGTTTCCGCCATTCCTCCGCCCGTTCCACCGGCTTGTTGCGGGCCTGCCAAATCTCGTCAATGCGGGTGGCGGTGAATGGCGACTCGGGCGCGGCGTGCATGACCTCCCGGTAGGCGGCGAGCGCCTCGTCGAACATGCCAAGGGTCTGGTACACCTCGCCCAGCCGCACCTTGTGCCACAGGTCCGTGGCGCACACCTCAACGGCGCGTTTTGCGTATTCAACACCGTCCCGGTTCTTCGCCTTTGCCATCATCAACCCCGCCTCCCCCAGCGCGCCGGCCGCGTAACCGAAGGAGGAGGGCTCGTCCGCAAGGGCCTTTTCCAGCCGTTCCCGGCCTTTTGCCGGATTGCCCAGCAGCATTTCCACCCATGCGTGCTGAAGGCGCAGGGCCGGTGTGGACAGTGAATTTTCCGGCACTTTCGCCAGTTCGGCGGCGGCTTCCGGCCGGTTGCCCCCGCGTGCGAGCGCGCGCGCCAGGCGGATGCGCGGCAGCGGGGCCGAGGGAAGTTCCGAGGCCAGCGCGCGCCAGGCGGCGGCCGGTTCGCCGGGATCGTTTTTGAGCGAGTACATGCCTTCCAGGGCGTCCGCATTGGCCATGATTTCCGGGTTGCCCCTGATGGCATTGCGGATCATCCGTTCCGCCTCCGCCCATCGGCCCGCCTCCGCGAGCATGTATGCCGCCCGTCCCAGGTTCAGCAGGTTTTCCGGGCACAATTCCGCCAGCAGCAGCCGCTTCGAAAGCTCCCCGGCGCGGTCCCCCTCTTTCCAGGCCGCCTGGGCGAATTGTTCTATGTCGTCCGAAGCCGCCCCGGCGCATTCCGGCAGGGCGGGCACTATCCAGCGCCAGCGTTTGACGGCGGTTTCCTGGTCCGGGGCCGACTTGGCAAACTGTTCCACCTTGTTCAGCAGGCCCTGGTGGCCGGGATTGCGCCGTGCCAGGTCGATATAGCCCAGGAGCCGCGCGTCCGGGCCGCCGCCGAGCGCCGCAAGCAGCCCCACCACCAGTTCCTCCAGGAAGCGGTCCTGGGGGCCCTGCTTGCAGAACACAAAACTGTTGTCCGATTCCGGCAGGGTGATGAACGGCCACAGGTCGAACTTGGCCGGTTCGATCATGCGGTACAGCCCGTGGAAGGAGTCGAAATCCTTTTTGGACATGGAGATTCCCACGAGATTGCCCCGCGCGACGCGCTGCGCGTCCGGGGCGTTCCACCCCGACCCGGCGTTCCAGCCAAGGCAGTACACCGGGAAGAAGGAGGTAATCACCCCGTGCTGGTGCATCCCCTCCACGCGGGGGGTCACCGTTTGGGAAAAGTTGGTCGGATCGGTGTCCTCATAGACCAGCCGGAACGTGGGCGGCACGCCGTTCCTTTCAAAACGGATGGCGAGGTATTCGCCAAGCGACTCAAACGCGGGCAGCGAGTCCCAGTTGTAAAAATTGGGCAGGGGGTGGGCGGGCCGGATGAGCATGCCCCCCTCCTCGGTGGGCTCGGCGAGGGTCTCCACGGGTTCAAGGTTTGCGGCGCGGTAACGCTCCAGCATGCCGGCCACATTGTCCCGCTGCGCGCCCCGCAGCAGGGCCTGGGCGCCGTAGAGTCCCGCGACAAGCGCAAGGGGCCACGCGGCGGCGAAAAGCGCCCGCCGCGCCGGACGCCTCCAGTGGGGATCCTGCTCCTCGGGACGCGCGCCCCCCGTGGAAAACAGGAACCGGAATGTCCGGCGGAGCGCCCAGGCGGCCAGGGCCATCGCCGCCCAGTACGGCGCGAAGCTCAGGTAAAAGAGGTGCCTGAATTCAAAGAGCAGGCCCGGATACGCCGTGAAGTAGACCACCAGCAGGCTGGCGGCCACGCCCGTGCGTGGGTCGTGCAGCAGCAGGATCACCAGGGCGGCCAGCGCGTAATACAGCCCGTATTTGTCGAAATGCCGGGCAAGGGGCAGTTGGCGGGGCAAATGTTTCTCCACAGCGTCCTTGTTGGGGCCGTGGAGGCGTTCTGTAACCTCAATTTCGGACAGCGCCGCCAGTTTTGGAACCATCAGCGCCGCGCTCACCCCCCGGGCGAACATGTCACCGGGAAAGGCGCGCACCGCCTCCCTCATCCATTCCTTGCCCATGCGGCCGTGCTCGGCGCTGAAGTGTCCGGGCATTTCGGCGATCTCGCCCCTTCTGCGCGCGAAGGAATTCACCACGGTGAAGTCAAAGAAGTCGCTGTACTCGTAATGGGTGACGTAGGAGGCGTTGCCGAAATCCATCCGGCTCTCGACGGTCTCGGACACGCCCTGCACAAAGGCCTGGGCCGACGCCGAACCGTTGTCCTTCGCCACCCCGACCAGCGCGGGCATGCCCGCCGCGCAGAAACAGCCCGCCAGCAGCAGCGCGGACACGCCCCGCCACGCGGCGCGCTCCCAGAAGCCGGTGGCGTCGATGCGGGAGAACACGAGCACCACCGCGAGCGCGGCGGGCACGGTGACCAGCAAATCCTGGCGGAACCCGTAGCCCGCCCCCGCCACGAGCCCCGTGAGGGCGGACAGCAGCGCAAAGGCCACCGGGCCGCGGCGCCGGGACAGCATCAGCCCGATGAGGAAGAACACCGCAAGCAGGAAGGGCGCCTTGCTGAAATCGCGCAGCGAGGGGCACGAGAGCAGGTAGGCGGGCGACGCGGCCATGAACACCGCCGCGGCCAGGCTGGCGGCGCGGCCGGAGACAAGACGGAACAGCCCGTACAGGGCGAGCATGGTGGCGGCGTAGAACACCGCGCAAAGCACATGGATCGCGAGGGCGGAAACGCCGAGCAGCCGCCAGATCAGCCCCATCGCCCAGAGCAGGTAATAATGCATGAACTGGTAGGAGTCGGACACTGGCCAGGTTTCAATGTCCTCCGGCACCTTGGCCGGGTCCACCGCCGGAATATTTTGCTGGATGAACTCCCTGATTTCGGGCACGGACCCGACGCCAAAATCCCGCATGCCATGGCCGAGGGCGAACATGATGGGCGCGTGAAACGCGGCCATCACCACGGAGAAGCGCTGCTCCACCCTGCCGCCGAAGGGGGTGAGCGTGGGCCACACCAGGGACACCGCCGCCGCCGCCACAATGATCAGGCAGATGGATTCCGGAATCCACCGCCGCATCCAGCCCGGCCGGGAGCCTTTTTTGGAATCCACAGTCTCCTCCATTTCTGACGCCCGCATTTCGGCGCGGGCCTTTGGCATAATAGAAATCATAACATGATTCGGTGGTCATATTAACTCCGCGCGGGTGATCAACGGGGGGAAGCGTTCCGGCAACGTGCCTGATCCTGGCAAAGGCGCGGTGCCGCTTAACCACCCAAAGAATCGGCAAAATTGCCGCATTTAACACAAAATGACCCGCCAAATTCCCTGAAAAAGCCCACGCATGATCGGGTTATTCGGAAATAATGCGGCATATATTCTGTTCTTATTCGGCAATGTTGCCGTATAATGAGACAGACAAAGGGGCAAAACCGGAAAGGGCGTCCATGCACCGTTCTGTCAATAATTCCAAAAATACGCTTGAAATAGGCAAAACAGCCCCAGAACGGATGGTTTGACATGGGGTTTGAAAAAATCGTAAACTGCGGCGAACCGGAAAAGGCATTCCGGTTCCTGTATGTGTAATCAATGGCTGACAGGCGGGTCTGCCGGCCGGCAACACCAACCATGAGGAGACGGCAACGTGTCGTACGCAACAGATGTATTGGATTTGGTCACTCGCAGAAATCCGGCCGAGCCTGAATTCCACCAGGCGGTCAAGGAAGTGCTTGAGTCGCTCGCTCCCGTGCTTGAGCGCCACCCGGAATACGAGGAGGCGCGCATCCTTGAGCGCCTCACCGAGCCCGAGCGCGTCCTGATGTTCCGCGTCCCCTGGCAGGACGACAAGGGCCGCTTCCAGGTGAACCGCGGCTTCCGCATCGAATTCAACAGCGCCATCGGCCCCTACAAGGGCGGCCTGCGCCTCCACCCCACGGTCTACATCGGCATCCTGAAATTCCTCGCCTTCGAGCAGGTGTTCAAGAACTCGCTCACCACGCTGCCCATGGGCGGCGGCAAGGGCGGCTCGGACTTTGACCCCAAGGGCAAGTCCGACGGCGAGGTCATGCGCTTCTGCCAGTCCTTCATGACCGAGCTCCAGCGCCACATCGGCCCCAACACCGACGTGCCCGCGGGCGACATCGGCGTGGGCGGCCGTGAAATCGGCTTCATGTTCGGGCAGTACAAGCGCCTGCGCAACGAGTTCACCGGCGTCCTGACCGGCAAGGCCCTCAACTGGGGCGGCTCGCTGATCCGCCCCGAGGCGACGGGCTACGGCTGCGTCTACTTCGCCCAGAACATGCTGGCCACCCGCAACGACGGCTTCGAGGGCAAGACCTGCGTCGTTTCCGGCTCCGGCAACGTGGCCCAGTACACCATCGAGAAGCTGAACGAGCTGGGCGCCAAGGCGGTGACCCTTTCCGACTCGAACGGCTACATCTACGACCCGGACGGCATTGACGCCGAGAAGCTGGCCTACGTCATGGAGCTGAAGAACGTGTACCGCGGCCGCATCCGCCAGTACGCCGAGCGCTTCCCCAAGGCCCAGTACGTGGACGGACAGCGCCCCTGGAACGTGCCCTGCGACTGCGCCTTCCCGAGCGCCACGCAGAACGAGATCAACGGCGACGACGCGCGCGCCCTCGTCAAGAACGGCTGCAAGGTGGTCGCCGAGGGCGCCAACATGCCGACCGATCCCGAGGGCGTGGACGTGTTCCTCCAGGCCGGCCTGCTCTACGGCCCCGGCAAGGCGGCCAACGCGGGCGGCGTGGCCGTCTCCGGCCTTGAGATGGCGCAGAACGCCATGCACACCAACTGGACCCGCGCCGAGGTGGATCAGCGCCTGAAGGACATCATGGAGGCCATCCACACCCAGGCGAGCGGCGCCGCGGCCGAGTACGGCTGCCCCGGCAACTACGTGGCGGGCGCGAACATCGCCGGCTTCGTTAAGGTCGCCGATGCCATGCTCGACCAGGGACTGGTATAATCCGAAGCCATGCGGCGGCCCGGTGGAAGCGCTTCCGCCGGGCCGCTTTTGATTTGACGCCGAACGCGCGGGAAAGGAGCTGTGACCGTGAGCAACCCCCTGGGCACCGGGCTGCCGGAACTGGACCGGCTGCTGCGCGGCCTCATCGCGGGCGACAACGTGGTGTGGCGCGTGGACCGGATCGAGGACTACGCCTCCTTTGTGCGGCCCTACTGCCGCCACGGCCACGCCGCGGGCCGGCCCGTGGTCTACTTCCGCTACGCCCGGCACGCGCCGCTCATCCCGGAGGCGGACGCCGCCGCCGTGGAGCGCCACGACTTCTCGCCCTCCGCGGGTTTTGAGCCCTTCCTGGACGCGATCCACGACGTGATCGAGCGCACCCCGCGCGGCGCCTACTATGTCTTCGACTCGCTCTCCGAGATAGCCGCCGCCTGGCACAGCGACCAGATGCTGTGCAACTTCTTCATGCTCACCTGCCCCTACCTCTACGACCGGGGCGACCTCGCCTACTTCGGCGTCATGCGCGACCGCCACTCCAACGAGGCGGTCATGCCCATCCGCGAAACCTGCCAGGTCATGATCGACGTGCACGGCGGCGGCGGGGGCGGGCTGTACCTGCGCCCCATCAAGACGCAGCAGCGCTACTCGCCCACGATGCACATGCTCCACCACTGGGACCACGGCAGGCTGACGCCCATCACCTCCAGCCACACCATCGCCGGGGTGCTCCGGCCCGTGCCCCCCTCCGCCGTGGGCTGCGCCGTGCGCCCCATAGACGACTGGAACCGCGCCTTCCTGCACGCCCAGGACATCGTCACCGGCCCCCCCGAGCTGCTCAACAGCGAGGCCGCGCGGGACCTCTTCGAGCGGCTGCTGCGCATGGTCATCTCCCGCGAGGAGCGGCTCCTGCGGCTGGCCCGGAAATACTTCACCCTTGCCGACCTGCTCGACGTGGGCAGGCGCACCATCGGCACCGGGCAGATCGGCGGCAAGTCGGTCGGCATGCTGCTGGCCCACGCCATCCTGCGCGCCTCCGGCGAAAAATGGGCGCGCCTCCTGGAGATGCACGACAGTTTCTACATCGGCTCCGACGTGTTCTACACCTATCTGGTGCGCAACGGCTGCTGGTGGGTGCGCCGCAGGCAGAAGACCGCCCAGGACGTGATTGACGGCGCCGAGCAGGTGCGGCGGCGCATACTCACGGGCAAATTCCCCAAGGAGCTGGAGGACGAGCTCGCGCGGATGCTCGACTATTTCGGCTGCTCCCCCATCATCGTCCGGTCCAGCTCGCTGCTTGAGGACAACTTCGGAAACTCCTTCGCGGGCAAGTACGAGAGCGTCTTCTGCGCGAACCAGGGCTCGTTCCAGCAGCGCATGGAGGACTTCAAGTCCGCCGTGCGCACCGTCTACTCCAGCGCCATGAGCGAGGCCGCCCTCGCCTACCGCAAGTGCCACGGCCTGCTCGACAAGGAGGAGCAGATGGGCCTGCTGGTGCAGCGCGTCTCCGGCGCGCAGCAGGGCGACCTCTACTTTCCCGACGCGGCGGGCGTGGGCTTCTCCTTCAACCCCTACGTCTGGAGCCAGGACATTGATCCGAAGGCGGGGCTGCTGCGCCTTGTCTTCGGCCTGGGCACCCGCGCCGTGGACCGATCCGACGACGACTACACGCGCATCATCGCCCTCAACGCGCCCATGCAGACCCCGGAAAGCGGGCGCAGGGAGCGCCGCCGCTACAGCCAGCGCAAGGTGGACGTGCTCGACCTGGACGCGAACCAGCTCATCACCCGCGACTTCGGCGAGGTGCTGGAGCGCTGCGGCGGCGTGCGCGACAACGCGGGCCTCGCCCTCTTCGCGGAGCGCGACGCCGCACTCGAGCGCGAGGCGCGGGGCAGGGGGGGCGCCGCAGGAGGCACGCCCCTCTTCATCAGCTTCGACCGCATCATCAAGGACAGCCCCTTTGTGGGGGACATGCGCGAGGCGCTCGCCGCGCTGCAGGCCGCCTATGAATACCCCGTGGACGTGGAATTCACCGCCAACTTCCCCGGCGGCGACGCGGACTACCGGGTGAACATCGTGCAGTGCCGCCCCCTCCAGGTGCGCGGCGACGCCGTCACCGCGCCGCCCCCCGTGGACATTCCGGGCGGGGACGTGCTGCTCCGGTCCAGGGGCCCCGTCATCGGCCAGAGCCGCGCCGACACCCTTGACTGGCTGGTCTATGTGGTCCCCGAGCTTTACGGCGCGCTGCCCCTCTCCGAGCGGCACCGGATCGCACGCCTCATCGGCCGCGTCACCCACCACGACGCGCTGGCCCAGGGCGGCAAAATCATGCTCTTCGGGCCGGGCCGCTGGGGCACCACCAGCCCCGAGCTTGGCGTGCCCGTGTCCTTCGCCGAAATCAACACCGTCTCGGTGCTCTGCGAAATCGTCGCCATGCGCGAGGACCTTGTGCCCGACGTGTCGCTGGGCACGCATTTCTTCAGCGAACTGGTGGAGATGGACATGCTCTACCTGGCGGTGTTTCCCGAGCAGGAGGAGACCGTCATCAACAGCGCCTATTTCACCGGCGGGCAGAACCTTCTGGCGGAAATCGTGCCCGAGGCGTCACTCTACGCCGGCATGGTGCGCGTCATGCGTGTTTCCCGCGAGGAAACGGGCGAGCGGGTCCGCATCCACGCCGATGCGCTCCGGCAGCGCACCGTCTGCTTCCGCGAGCGCCTGTGAGGCCGCGCGCAGTCCGGTGGAATCAACAGGCCGTTCCGGGTGTATTTATTGAAAAACACAAAATTTGAGGATATGACATCTTGTTTGGGCGTTTATGGGGTTTTTACCCTTGCGCCGGAATGGTTTCTGTGGTAAACTCAATACAAACTGGGGTTTATTGTTTCGGTTTTTACGTTAAAAAACCGTCATATGGACCCCGGCAGGGTGATAATGCGGTTTTTGTTGGGTAGTTTTTTGAATGTAACACGGGTGTTCGCGTCCGTGCCCCGGTGAAAAGAGGGCGGGGGCGAACATTCACCACAGCGAGAAGGAGAAAGCGGTATGAAGAAACTTGTGCTACTGGCCCTGGTGGCCGCACTGGCGGGTATGTGCGGAACGGCCCAGGCCGCGAAATCGTGGGATGACATGTCCTGGTGGGGCAACACCGGCGCGAAGCCG
>JBHEKP010000172.1:0-11397 GCA_041859375.1 Candidatus Hydrogenedentales bacterium
CCCCGCCGGTGGGCGTCGCCCACCTTCCACGGCCAGCACATATACCCCACCGGCCCGATGCCGTTCCCCAGCCGTGCCGCCGTGTCCAGCAGCTTGTCCCAGCCGCCCTCCACCTTGATGGTTTCCGGGACGATCAGATACACCCTGGGCGCTTCGGGGGCAAACTCCTTCAGTTTCTCAAGGCTGCCGGAATAGAATGACTGGAAAATCACCCCCGGCAACGCGCCCTTCTCCCAGTCCAGCCAGCCGCGCGCCCGCAGCAGGTCCGCCAGTTCCTTTTCAAAGCCGGGATGGCGCTCCGGTGATTTGGTCTCAATATAGACGGGATACTTTTTCCCGCCCGCCCCGGCGAGGTCGAGCACTTCCGCCACGGTCAGAATCTTGACCCCCGCATACTGCGGTCTGGCCCGGTCCGGATATTCCCGGTTGAACCACGACCCGGCGTCCAACTGTTTCAGTTCCGCCAGGGTGAACTCGGAGATGGTCTGTTTTTCCCTGCCCGGAAACACCGCCGCCACATTGGTGGTGCGTTTCGGCGTGTCGTCATGGAAGGCCACCAGCACCCCGTCCTTGGTGCGTTGCACGTCAATTTCCAGATAATCCGCGCCCAGTTCCTTCGCCAGCAGATAGGCGGGGGTGGTTTCCTCCGGGGCCAGATAGGAGGCGGCCCGGTGGGCGATTACCAGATGCCGGGGGACAATCGGGTCGTGCGCACGGAGTGCGCGCAGTGGCAAGACAACCCAGTAAAGCCACAAACACACAAAAATGACCACCAAAACCGCTAAGCACCCCAGCAGCCATTTCTTCCACTTTTTCATAAAGCCATGCTCCCTGCGCTTGGTTCAATACCGACAAAAACCATCATACACAATCCGGCGGTTGAAAAACAGGGCAAATCACCGACACCCCCAGCCCTGTCACCATTTAATCTCGCAGAAACCGTTTCTTTTTGGTACAATAGAAAACAGAGCAAGGAGGTTGTGTTCCAATGAGACACAATGAAAATAAGGTTGTGGTGCTGTTGGCGGTGTCTGATGTGGCCTTTGGGCAGACTGTGGAGCGTTTTCTCGCCCAGCCGGGCATGTCCATCGAACGGTGCCACGATGTGGCGGGGCTGTTGCGGCTGGCATCACGCAAGTCCTTTGACGTCATCGTGTTGGATCTGGGGCTGGATGACCAGGGCGGCATGGATCTGGTTTCCTTCGTGACGGAGAAAAATCCCGCCACCCGGGTCATCACCCTCTTTCCCCCGGACCGGTTGGACCGTGCCTTGGAAGGGGTGCGCAAGGGGGCGTTCTTCTATCTTCCCACCAGTTGCGACCCCTCTGATGTGGCCATGACCGTGGAAAAGGCGCTCCAGAACCTTTCCGTGGAAGCGGCGATGGACGAATACGAACAGACGCTCTTTGAGGAGCTTGCGGGCCGCACGGACACGATGCAGCGGGTGGTGGAACTCATCCGCAAGGTGGCCCCCACGGACAGCACGGTGCTGTTGCTGGGGGAAAGCGGCACGGGCAAGGAGGTGGTGGCCCACACCCTGCACCGCCTCAGCCGCCGCCGGGACAAGCCTTTTGTGGCGGTGAACTGCGCGGCCCTGCCCGAGGGATTGCTGGAAAGCGAGCTTTTCGGCCATGTCAAGGGTTCCTTCACCGGCGCGGATCGGGACAAGCAGGGGCTCTTTGCCGAGGCGGAGGGGGGCACCATTTTTCTTGATGAGATCGGCGACATGTCCCTCATCACCCAGGCAAAACTGCTCCGGGTGCTTCAAAACGGTGAAATACGCCCGGTGGGGTCCAACAGCGCGCTGCGGGTGAACGTCCGGGTCATCGCCGCCACCAACCGCGAGTTGACCGAGTCGGTGGCGCAGCACAAGTTCAGGGAGGACCTGTACTTCCGGCTGAACGTGGTGCAAATCCGCATCCCGCCCCTGCGGGAGCGCATGGACGCCCTGCCCGCACTGGTGGGCCATTTCATCGCCCAGCACAACCTTCGTTTTGGCAGGCAGGTGCGGGGCATGGACGAACAGGCGGCCCAGTATTTGCGGCAGTACCCTTTCCCAGGCAATGTGCGTGAGCTGGAAAGCGTCATTGCCCACGCCATCATCATGGCGGAGGGGGAAAACATCCGCGCCCAGGATCTGCCGGAACAGGTCAGGAAAGGGGCCGCCTTCCGCCTCGCCCTAGGCCATGAACCGTCGGACGGAATCGAACCGCTGACCGCTGTCGAGGCGCGGGCAATCCGTCAGGCGCTGGAAACCCTGAAGGGCAACCAAAGCCTGGCCGCCAAAAAACTGGGCATATCCCGGTCCACCCTGTGGCGGAAAATGCGGGAATACGGCATCGAACCGTAAAAGCAGGACGGAAAAAAAGCGGGGGCGGACAAGCAATCCGCCCCCGGATGACGGCACATCACAGGACAAGGGCCATCAGGCCTGCAGGAAAACGCCCTTCTTTTCGAGGTAGGCAATGACCTCGCCCACGCTCTCCTCAAGGCTCTTGTTGCCGGTGTTGATGACGAGTTCGGGATTTTCCGGGGCCTCATAGGGTGCGCTGATGCCGGTGAACTCGGGAATGGCCCCGGCGCGCGCCTTTTTGTACAGCCCCTTGGGATCACGATCCTCGCACACCGCAAGGTCGCACTGCACATAGACTTCCACGAAAGAGTCGCCGCTGATGGCGCGGGCCTTGTCACGGTCGGCGCGGTAGGGCGAAATAAAGGCGGTCATCGCGATTATCCCGGCGTCGGCAAAGAGTTTGGCCACCTCGCCGATGCGGCGGATGTTTTCCTCCCGGTCGGCGGGCGAGAATCCGAGATCCTTGTTCAGTCCGTGGCGAATATTGTCGCCGTCCAGCACATAAGCGCGGCAGCCCCGCTCAAAGAGCACGGTCTGCACCGCCTGCGCCAAAGTGGACTTGCCGGATGCGGAAAGTCCGGTGAACCACAACACAAGCGACTTGTGCCCGTTTTGCTGTTCCCTGTCCGCGCGGGTGATGTCGCTGTGGTGCCACGTGATGTTGGTAGCCCTCACTTCCTCGGCCATGTTTTTCTCCTTTTTCATATTGGTCTGGACTTTTTTGACAAGATGCGGGATAATTTTAGCAGATACAAACGCACTTAATACAGTTGGTGTGTGAACACACCAAAGACAACGGCAATTCCTGACGCGCGGCTGGGGGTTTACAGAGGCCGCCACCGTGCCAACACAGGGGGTCGGGCCATGGGCAACGATTACAGGCAGGGATTTTACAGGGACGCGCTGGGCGACTGGCAGCCGGAACGGCGGAGCGGCAAAGACCGGAGGGATCCGGTCAGTTTGGACGAATTCGTCCACGGCCGCCGTCATGACGACTGCCACAACGGGGAAGGCCGCCGCCGTGAGGACCGGGAACGGTACGAACGGGAGCACGCAAAACTCCTCGACGAGCTTCTCGAAAGTTTTTACAAAAAGCACGGCGGCTCTTTTTAATCGCATTTTTTGGGGAATTCGTTGCCGCGGGCGGCCCAATGCGCTACAATCACATCTCCATGGCGCAATGGCGGCATGGGGTGTTGTTTTCAACGGGCGCGCGGGCGCGCCCCAGCATAGGATGCGGCGGCAGCCCTGACACACGAAATTGAACTGAATAACCAGGAGGAGTCCATCAAGCTCCTGGGCCACAACGGTGAATTGCGCAGACGTTTGCAGGAACAGGCCGGAGTGAGGATAGTTGATCGCGGCGCCACGGTTGCGATCATCGGGGGCGAGGAGGAGACGGGCCTTGCAAGCACGGTGCTGAACGGCATGCTTGACGCCGTGCGCGGGGGGCACATTCCGTCCCTCGCGGATGTGGACAACGCGCTGGAGGAGGCGCGCGCGGGGGAGGCGCGCCGCCTGGGCAGCCTGCTCGCCCGCCGTCCCGAGGCGATACGCGAGGACGTGCACATCCGTCCGCGCACGCGCGGCCAGCACCGCTACCTTGACGCCATCCATTCCCACGAGATTACCCTGGTGGCCGGCCCGGCGGGCACGGGCAAAACCTTTCTCGCCATGGCGGCGGCGGTTTCCGCGCTGCTGAACAAGCAGGTGAAACGGCTGGTACTCACCCGTCCGGCGGTGGAGGCGGGCGAGCGGCTCGGTTTTCTGCCGGGCGATTTGGAACAAAAGGTAAACCCCTATCTTAGGCCGCTTTACGACGCCCTTTACGCAATGGTGGACATGGAGCGCGTGCGCAGGCTGATGGACCAGCAGTGCATCGAGGTCGCCCCGCTGGCCTTCATGCGCGGCCGCACCCTCGATCAGGCCTTTGTGATTCTGGACGAGGCGCAGAACACCACGGTGGATCAGATGCTCATGTTTCTCACCCGCCTGGGGCAGGGTTCCCGCGCGGTGGTGACCGGGGATGTGACCCAGGTGGACCTGCCCCCCGGCACGGTTTCCGGCCTTTCGGACGCCTGGCAAATTTTGAAGGACATACCGGGCATCGGGATGGTGCAGTTGTCGCGGGGCGACGTGGTGCGCAATCCGCTGGTGCAGCGGGTCATTGACGCGTACACGGCGGCGGGCCATCATGAGCGGGGCGCGTCCGGCGGCCGGGGCAGGCACGGGGCATGAACACCCCCATCCACAGCGGCAACGGAAGCGGTGCCGGTCCCATGGGACGGGGCGTCCGCCTCCGGGGGCTTTTTTCCGGCGAAAACACCTGGACCCGGCGTGGTTTGACGGCGGCGGCCTTTCTCCTGTGCGTGGCGGCGCTGACCCGGGAGCCCTCCCCGGATTTGCTTGCCCCGGCGGACATGAACGCACCGGTGTCCGACAGGGAAATACGCGCCGCGTTCTATTTCGAGACGGTTGACCTCCAGCGCACCCAGGAGGCACGCGACGCGGAGATGGCCGAGGTTCCAAGTTTTTACCGGGTGGACGGACAGGCGGTGAACCGCCAGACCCGCAAACTGCGCGAGAAGATAGGGCTGCTGCGCGACCAGCGCGAGGAGGTGCGCAGGCTGGTGCTGGCCGCCCTTGGCGAGTCCACCTCGGACCAGGACGCATGGCAGGTGGCGGAGCGGGCGGTGGCGGCGCATGCGGCCCGGCTCCGCGAAAAGGACGCCTGGGCTGAGATGCCCGCGCCCGATCTTCTCACTTTGTGGCTGCTGCCCGACAGGGCCAGCCTTCCCGAGCGTGAATTCGCGCCCCCCCCGAAAAACGGGCCGGAGGAGGCCCCGCTGAAAACGGTCGCGCTCAAAAACGGCCCGAACGGCGATTTGTCGTTCAATGATTCCGACCGCATGGGCTCCCTCGCGCTGGAGGGTCTCCAGGCCCTTCTTTCGGAGGGGGTCCGGGAGCAGGAGCTGACCGACGCGGAACAGGCCAGGCGCATTCTCGTGGTCCAGGAGGAGACGGACACGCCGGTGGAGCAGGGGGGGGAGACGACGCTGGGGGCGGTGCTTGATCCCCTGGAGGGGGCGGCGCGCCTGGGGAACCTGCTCACGGACATGGCAAAGCGTTCCGCGCCGTCCAAGGAGGGGCAGCCCGAATGGGCACGGCTGCACGACGCCGCGCTGGCGCTGGCGCGGCCGCTGGTGGCTCCCACGCTGGTGGAGGACAAGGTGGCCACGGCCTCCGCGC
Organism: Candidatus Hydrogenedentales bacterium; assembly: GCA_041859375.1. Taxonomy (GTDB): domain Bacteria; phylum Hydrogenedentota; class Hydrogenedentia; order Hydrogenedentales; family CAITNO01; genus JBHEKP01. The sequence continues at coordinate 5,603 of JBHEKP010000172.1, forward strand.
GCGCGCAGGCCGCCGAGGCCGTGCCCCCGGTGATGAAGGAGGTGGAGGCGGGCGAGATTGTGCAGGACCGGGGGAAGCGCTGGACCAAGCAGTCCCGATCCGACGCGCAGACCTATCTATCCATCCTTGCCCGCGAGGCGCGGCCCCTCCAGCGTCTGGTGAACAGCTTTTTCGCGCACACGCTGCTGGTGCTGCTGTGCTTTGGCGCGCTTGCCCGGGCGTCGAAAATGTACCCCGCAGGCCCGGAGGGGGCCCGGTTCCGGGCCGCTTCGGCAAAATCGTTTCCGATGGTGCTGGTCCTGCTTTGCGGCACCCTGGTGATGGGGCGGCTGGTTTCCTACTTTGAGCCCACGGGCTACGTCGCCCCGGTGGCGGCGGCGGGGATATTGTGCGCGATACTCGCGGGCGCGCCGCTGGCGGCCTTCTTCAGCGTTTCCGCGGCGGTGCTCATGTCCGCCCAGTACCAGTACAACTGGCGGCTCATGCTGGTCGCCTGCGCCATGGCGGTGGCGGGGTCCTTTTCCATCGGGCGGGTGCGCAAGCGCAGCGAGATGACGGCTGCCTCCCTCACCGCCATGCTGGCGGGGCTGCTGGCGGCCGCCGCGGTCACCCTGTCCGCGGAATCCCTCTTCGCAGAGACCTTCTTCCGCCGGCTCATGCTCATCGCGCTGAACGGCGGCTTTTGCATGGTGGCGGTTCCCGGCCTGCTCTCCACGATCGAGCGCGCCTTCGGCCTGACCACGGACATCACGCTGCTTGAGTATTCCGATCTGAACAGCACCATCCTGAACGAGCTGGCCATCAAGGCTCCCGCGACCTACGCCCACAGCCTGATGATGGGCCAGCTCGCCGAGGCGGCGGCCGACGCGATAGGCGCGAACGGGCTGCTGGCGCGGGTCTGCGCGTACTACCATGACATCGGAAAGCTGGTCAATTCGGAGCAGTACACGGAGAACCAGTCGGGATCGAACATCCACGACACGCTCCCCCCGGAGGAGAGCGCGGCGCGCATCCGGCAGCATGTGATTGGCGGCGTGGAACTCGCCCGGCGCTACCGCCTCCCCCAGGCGATCATAGACGGCATCCTGGAGCACCACGGCACCATGCGGGTGAGCTTCTTCTACCAGGCGGCGGTGGAGAAATACGGCGCGGAAAAGGTGAATGAGGCGGACTACCGCTACCCCGGCCCCCGGCCTCAGCGGCCCGAGACGGCCATATTGATGATTTGCGACGCCTCCGAATCCGGCGTCCGCTCGCTGGACAACCCGGACGAGGCGGCGGTGCGCGCCTTTGTGGGCCAAATCATCGAGGCGCGCATCCGGGACGGCCAGTTTGACGACTGCAACCTCACCTTCCGCCAGCTTAACACCATCGGGAATGTCGTGGCGCGGCGCATCATCAGCGCGCAGCACACGCGCGTCCGCTATCCGGGAATGCCCGCCATCCCGTCCCCGGCGACAGAAAGGAACCCCTCATGACCATCACGCTTGACGTCCGCAACGAGTCCGCGAGAAGGGCTCCGTGCCGCCGCGACATGTTAAAAAGGCTTGCCGCGCGCGTCTTGGCGGGCGAGGGGGTGGCGGGCGATGTTGAAGTGAGCGTGCTTTTTTGTGATGATCCTTTCATCGCCTCCCTGAACAGGGAGTACAGGAACAAGCGCGGCCCCACGGATGTGCTGTCCTTCACGCAGGACAATTCCGGCACGCCGGAGGGCGGTTTGACGCTCGGAGACATTGTCATTTCGCTGGAGACGGTGGAACGTTTCCGCAACGGCGACAAGGCGGGCATGCGGGACGAGGTCCGGTTGCTGTTCTGCCACGGGTTGCTGCACCTGCTGGGCCACGACCACGGCAACGCAGCGGAAAGACGGCTGATGCAGGGAAAACAGGCCGAGTATCTGGGCGCCTCCCTCGAGGAGGCGTGGCACTCAAAGAAAGGCGGATGCTGAAGGTGGGCAGACAAGATCGGATTGGTTCCCGGGCAAGGGCGGACAAAGACGGCGGCGGGGAAGCCGCCCCGGTTCCCTTGCGACGCCGGTTTGGCGGGGGGATGCTTTTGTTTCCAACAGCCGCGGCGGTTTGCGCCGGTGTCTGGTTTTCAAGGACAGTGCGGGCCGACGCGCTTCCGGTCGGCGCGCCGCCGGTCCCCTGGCAGGAGATTCTCACCCCGGCCATCCTGCTTGTCATTCTGCTCTGCGCCACGGCGTCCGCCTTTTTCTCGGCGAGCGAGGTGGCCTATTTCTCGCTGCACCGGGTGAAGCTGCGCTCGATGCGGGAGGAATCCAACCAGTTTGCGCGCCTTGCGGCGCGGCTGATGGACCAGCCCGGCAACCTCCTTGCCACCCTGCTCATGGGAAACAGCATTGTGAACGTGCTGCTGGGCGTGGTGCTCGGCGAGCCCATGGCGGAGGTGTTCGAGCGCTCCCTCGGCTTTCCCACGGCGCAGGCCTATGTGCTGTCCGTGGCGGTGACCGCCTCTTTGCTGGTTTTCTTCTGCGAGGTGATTCCCAAGGTGGCGGTGGTGCGCCACAACGCGCTGTTCGCACAGGCGGCGGCGGTGCCCCTGTACGCGGCGGACAGGCTGCTCCGGCCCCTGCGCGATGTCGTGACGGCGATGGTCGGGTATCTTTTCCGCATCACCCGCTTCAGCGAGGTGCCCCCGGCCCCCTTCATCACCGACGAGGAATTCAAGTCGCTCCTTGAGGACAGCCGGGTTTCCGGCGTCATCGAGGAGGACGAGCGGCAGATGATCGAGGGCATCATCGAGTTTGGCGACAAAAAAGTGAGCGACATCCTGGTGCCCCGCCCCGACATAGTGTGGATTGGCGTGCAGGCGACCGCCGGGGAAGCCCTTGAAAAGTTCCGCGAGCATGAATATTCCCGCATGATCGTCTGCCGGGAGGATCTTGACCACGTCGCGGGGGTGCTTCACGCGAAGGATTTGCTGCCGGTGGTGGTCGGCGGCGCGCTGGACACCCCGGTTGCGGAACTGGTTCGACGGGTGAATTTTGTGCCGGAGACGATGACGCTGGCCGACTTTCTGGAGTCGGTCCAGAAAACCCACTCCCACATCGCCGTGGTGGTGGACGAGTACGGCGGCACGGAGGGGCTGGTCACGCTGCAGGACGCAATCCGCGAGGTAGTGGGCGACATCGGCGAAGAGGACGGGGAGGAGGACGGGTATTGCGTCCGTCTGGACAGCGGCAAATACCTCGTGGACGGGACCTATTCCCTGCTTGAGCTGGAGAAACTGGCCGGCATCACCGTGGATGACGACGAGCACACCACCGTGGCGGGGTTCATCATGGCGCAGGTGGAAAAGATACCGCAGGTGGGCGACGAGATGGAGTATTCGGGCGTGCGTTTCCACATTGAGGAAACCCTTGAGAAGCGAGTCACCAAGGTGCGCATTGAATTCGAAGAGGACGCGGACGGGGGGGAAACGTCATCATGACCGTATTGCTGCTCATCCCGCTGCTGGTGGTCATCCTGCTTCTTTCCGCGTTTTTCTCGGGTTTTGAGACGGGATTTTTTTCGAGCAACCCGATAAGGGTGCGTTTTCTGGCCGAAAACGACGGCAACCAAAGCGCCCGGCGCATGATTGCCCATTACGAGCAACCGGGCCGCCTTATCACCACCATCCTGGTGGGGAACAACCTTTGCCTTGTCGTGGGCACGATCGCCCTCACCGCCGCCCTGGGCGGCACCCTGGCGACCATTGTGGCCACGCCGCTTTTCCTGTTTTTCGGCGAAATTCTGCCGAAGAGCGTTTTCCGAACCCATCCAACGCGCCTGTCCCTCAAGCTCATGCCCGTGATGCGCTTTTTCGACATGGCGCTGCTGCCGCTCGCGCTGCCCGTTTCCTGGCTGTCCAACGCGCTGCTGCGCATGGCGGGCGGGGAGAAGCGGGAGTTCATGGCCCTCTTCAACTCCCTTGAGGAGATGCGCAGCCTGGTGGACGAGAGCATGGACCGGGGCAGCATCGAGCCGGTGGAGCAGGAAATGATCCATTCGGTGATGGACCTGCAGACCCGCCTTGCCAAGGAGATCATGGTGCCGCGCATCCACATCAAGGCGCTTCCGGAAACCGCGACCCGGGGCGAGCTGGTGACCATGCTGATAGAGACGGGCAAGACGCGCATTCCGGTGTATTCGGAATCAATAGACCACATCATCGGCGTGGCCACCGCCTTTGACGTGCTCAACGATCCCACGCCGGAGGATCAGGGCATCCGGCGGCTGGTGCGCGGGGTGATGCATGTTCCCGACACGATGAAACTGGATGATCTGCTCCAGGCGATGCGCGCGGCGCGCCAGTCCATGGCGATAGTGACGGACGAGTACGGCGGCACCGACGGGCTTATCGCCATCGAAGACATTCTCGAGGAAATCTTCGGCGAGATTCACGACGAGTACGACGTGCAGAAGCCGCAAATACGGCAAATCAGCGCCAACGCCTATGTGGTGGACGCGCGCATGTCGCTGGAGGACTGCGCGGGGGCGGTCGGCATCGCCATTGACGACGGCGAGGTGGAGACGGTGGGCGGGTGGATATCGCACGTGGCGGGGCGCATTCCCCTGCGCGGCGAGGTGCTCCACCACGGCCCCTTCGTCATCACCGTGCTGGAGGGCACCCCCACCCATGTGTCTTCGGCGCGGCTGGAAATCACCCGCATCGAGCAAATTCCGGAGACCCGCCCCGGACTCACCCCAAACCAGTAACGGCGAGGGGTATCACCCGGCTCCGGGCCCGCCAAGCGCGCCCGGCTCCAGCCCCAGGGCCTCCTCGTACACGGCCAGCACATTTTCCAGCGGGTTGTCCGCCTGGATGCAGTGCGCGGGGGAGAAAATATACCCGCCCTCCCGGAACAGGTTCAGCCGGTGACGCGCCTCCGCGCGGCATTCCCCCACCGTGCCAAAGGGGAGTGTGTGCTGCGTGCTGATGAGCCCGCAAAAGGCCATCCGGCCTTTGCATGAGGCCTTGAGGCGCTCCGGATCCATGCCCGGCGGCTCCGGCTGCATTGCGTCCAGCACATCCAGGCCCATTTCGATAAAACGGGACTGCAACCTGCATGTGTCGCCGCAGGAATGCATCATCGCCCTGCATCCAAAATCATGGGCCAGATCAATGAACCGTTGGATGCGGGGCCGGAAAAACGCGTCAAACACTGCGGGATCAAACATGGGGCCGTTCTGGTTGCCCGTGTCCTCGCCGAGGCAGACAATGTCAATCCCCCCCCGGCCCGCCTCCAGGGTGCGCCGTGTCAGCTCGAAATAGTAGCCGCAGCGCCTGTCAATTATTGCCACACCCACGGGGTCTTCCGTCAGAATATCCAGCAGCACCCGCTCCATGCCGCGCCCCCGGCCCACTCCGTTCAAAATGTCCGGACGGCCCGCATCACCACAGCACACGGCATAGCCTGCGTGCCGATTGCATTGTTCCGGAATGGAGGAATAGTCCCAGTCGTCCGGACTGGGCCACGGATAGGCCTCCACCTCCTCCATTGTTTCCAAAGCCGCCAGGGCCAGATGGTTCGGCTCGGGGTAGGCCCCGCCGTGGCCATGATCAAACATCATGTAACCCACGCCCCACTCGTCCACGAGCGACGAGCCCGGCGGCATGGGCGGCAAAACGCCCCGGTATTCCGGACCCACACCGCGCAAATCAACCCCCAGCCGGACATAGAGCTGTTCCAGTTCGGTGAAGCCAAAGTGGTCCAGCAGCTTTTTCTCAATTTCCGGCGTCAAATAAGTCTGGATCGGAATCCTGTCCGTTGCCTTGTGGCCGATTGCGGC
>JBHEKP010000191.1:0-13986 GCA_041859375.1 Candidatus Hydrogenedentales bacterium
CGGGGCCGTTGTAAGGCGGTGCGCCAAGCTGGAGTCCCCGTCTGGGCACGGAAAGCAGCGCCGGGTCCTCCGTTTGCGGGGGAGCGATCATCCCGTAATAGCGTCCCATCCAGTAGGCGTCCAACCATCCCGCGGGATCCACCACCTCCCCGCCCCCCTCCTGGAGCTGTCCCTGGCCTCTTGTCCACCGGCCGGGGTTGGTCTCCCGGGGGGAGAGGGCCTTTTCCACATCGGAGTAGGGCAGAGTTCCCCTGGGCGGGTGAATGTCGCGGCGGTGGCTGTGGTCATAGGGGTGCCTCACCAGATCCAGGGGCCATTCCCGGAGATGGCCCACCGCCTGTGCCGTCTCGCAGTCGTTACCGGTCAGCGCCCCATAGATAAAGTTAAACCAGGGGACCTGCTCAATGCGCTCGATTTCCCAGCTTCGCTCAAGACTGCGGCGATAGATGCCGCGCAGGGCGGGGTCGTCCTCCACCTGGAGCAGGGTATGATAATTGTAGAAGGCGAGGCGGTCGTCCGAGTGGTTCACCGCAAAACCCTTCCCCGCGTGCTTTTGATGGATTACCTCGTCAGCGTACCCCTTTCCAATCAGTTCATTATAGGCGTCCAGATAACGCTGATTGCCCGTGATCTTATGGGTCACCCGAAGATAGGTGAGAATTTCCAGACCGTTCAGGCCTTTTGCGTAGCGACCCTTGCCCCTGAAATATTCCTCGTCCCACCGGCCCCAAACGGTCGGCTTGCCGTCAACGTCGCACAGTGTCCAGTTGTTGTTCATGAGATGATCGCAGATTCGTGAGACATGCTCGCGCACCTTCTCCCTGAGCGGCTCGTCCGCGACGAGCGAGTAAAACACCCAGGCATAATAAAACTGCGCGTCTGTTTCATCGCTTGAGGTGTCGCCCTTCCATTCCCATTTCCCGTCCTCCGTGGGGTGCCACTCCGCCGCGTAACCTCCGGATCCCCCCGAGGTTTGGTGGCTGTTTTCGCCCACAGCCCAAATGGAGCGCGCCGGGAAACCGGGGATGCCGGAGATTTCCTCGGACCATTTCAGGGCATTGAAGCCGTCAATGGCGGCCTGCCGCGCCTTTTCATCTCCGGTGGCCGCGTATTTGAACGCCTGCGCCGCCCAGTAATGGGTGCTCCAGCCCACATCATTGTCGCTCACCTCGCGCATCCAGCCGTTGGGCCCCGCGCCGGGTTCCAGTTTGTGGGTGAAGACCATCCGCTTTTGCCCCCACTCCTCCAGATGCCGCTCGTAATAATCCGCCTTCTTCTGGAGCGTGAAGGGCTCGTAATTAATGACGCCAAGACCCTTGTTTGTGGCAAGACACACGAAATTGGTTCCACAGGCAACCGCGTTCACATGGTCGTCGGGCAGCCATCTGCCCCCGCAAAAATACTGGAAGGCGCCGTCCTTCTGCCTGATGGCGCCCTTGGTCGTGGCCACCCAGTAGTCATTGTCAAAGCCCGGCGCAAGCCCGAGGCATTCCTCCCAGGGCAGTCCGTCCGCCGCAAGGATGGAAGTGGCGGCGGTGCCGCGCAGCACACCCAGGCTGTTGTGGGCGGCCACAACCAGCTGGTTTCCAAAGGAAAGCGCGTCCCTAAGGTCTTTGGACGCAAAGGAGCCGAATTCAACAGTTCCGCGCTTGTCGGTGACAAACTGTTTTCCGTCAAACAGGAAAACGCGGTCGCCGCCCATGCAGTAGACAGTTTCCGCATGCACCGTCAGCGCCATGATTGAGCCCGGGGCGGGCTCGGGCGACAAGGGAGTCATGCCGGCGTCGTCAAACAGATAAAGCATGCCCCCTGACGCGGCGACGGTTTTTCCATTAAACCCGCAAACATCAGAGAATTCACCGTTGGCCCGAAGGGCGCACCGTCCATCCTTGAGCTGGTGCAGTCCCTTCTTCGTCACTATCCAGAGACTGTCGCCGAGGGTTCTCATGCGAAGCACATACTCGGGGGGCGCACCCTCCACAGGTTCAAGGCGCTGCCGGTCAACCAGTTTTTTTATTCCGTCCCCAAAACCCGCAAAAATTTCGTCTTTAAGCACCCCAACGGCAAAAACGGGTTTGGCCGTGGTGATTTGGCTGCCCAACTCCTGGAGGTAGACGGTGTCGGCAATGGGAGTCCATTTGGGCTGTGCGGCGGCTGAAACGACCGCGACGCAGGCCGCGCCAAAAAGTGAGAAAACACGGGAACGATACGGTAAAGTCATGCCGTCTCTCCGGTTGCGTTCATGGGGCGGTTGATAAACACCCCCGTATTGTATAAGGAAAGCGCCCAAGTCTCCCAATTTTGACGACAATGAGAATTCTGCATTTTCGCTTTACAATTTAAAAAAAAGTTGTGTTATAGTGTGTCCGACAAATAAATGCCGGACGCGGCAATGCACGAGACGATGCAATGGCGTCCAGGGTGGTAGGGAGATTGTGTGGTGAAGTGCCCCAAATGCATGTTTGACAACCCGCCGGGAACCGACCGGTGTCAGAAATGCCAAGCCCCCCTTTCCCCATCCCCCGCGAACCCCGCGCCCCCCACAAAAATGGAAGGCGAAAATCTGCTCGAATTCTCCAGGGGGCAGGTGGTCAACGACCGTTACACGGTGATAGATCTGGTCGGCAAAGGCGGGGTGGGTTGTATTTACAAGGTGCATGACAATGTGCTTGATGAGGATGTGGCGCTTAAAACACTCCTGCCAAATTACGCCCGAGACAAGGTGATAGTGGACCGTTTTTTGAACGAGGCGCGCATAGCCCGGAAATTGACCCATTCAAACATCGTCCGGGTCCATGATATTGGCAGTACCGGGACGAGCGCGTACATTTCCATGGAATACCTCCAGGGGGAGACGCTGCGCCACCTTCTCGACAGGATGAAGCCCGGCGAGCATATTCCGCTCATGCAGGTGCTGCGGATTACGGACGAGTTGTGCCGGGCGCTGGAGTACGCCCACCAGTTCACGGTGCACCGCGACATCAAGCCGGACAATGTGATGCTTGAAAAGTCGGGCCGCGTCAAGCTGATGGACTTTGGCATCTCGAAACTCATGGACAACGTGCAGCTGACCGGCGCGGCGATGATTATGGGCACCCCCTATTACATGTCCCCGGAGCAACTGCGCGACAGCCACGATGTGGATGCCCGCGCGGACATCTTCAGCGTCGGGGTGGTGCTCTACGAAATGCTCACAGGCAACCGCCCCACGGGCATACCGAAGCCCGCCTCGGAAATGCACAAGGAAGTGCCCCCGGTGCTTGACGAGATAGTGGGCAAATGCGTCGAGGCCGACCGGGAGAAACGGTATCAGAGCATCCGTGAGTTGCGAAACGCGCTGCGTCCCGTGGCTCAGGCGCTGATGGAGGGGCGGGACCTGCGGAACACCGCACCGGTGACGCCGCTGAATGAAAACCAGAATATTTTTTGGGGCGGGAACGTTCCCGGGGGTGTGGCGACAAGGGAGGAACCGCCCGCTCCGGCGGCCCAGCCGTCCAAACAGCAGCAGGATTCCCCGGCAAGACCGGCTTCCAACCCGGTTGCCACCCCCGCGCCCACACCTTCCGCCCCGGTTTCCCTGGTTTTTGATCCGGCGGCGCTTAAGCTGGATGACATCGACACGCCCTCCGTGCGGAAACATGCGGCCCCTTCGGTTCCAGGGGGCTGGTTTCCTGAGATTGGCCGGAAGATGTTTATTGCCGGCGCCGTGCTGGCGGCGCTTGTGCTTCTGTTTGTGGGCACCGGCTTCGCGCGGGCGTGGATAAAGGACATGCGCGGCCGCGACGCGGTGCAACAGGCGCGCACCCCCAACCGCGCCCTTGAGATGCTGGGTGGCGGAACCCCCCTCGTGGAGGTGTTTGACGAGGCGTTGAACGCGCTCTCACGCAACAACAACTCGGGTGAGGATGTCGAAATCGCCGAGAAAGTGCGCCTCCAATTCCTTGAGGATGTGGCCGCGCGAATCAACAGTTTCCCATATTCGCTTGCAAACATGAATTCGGCCTCCGCCGACATCGCCCGCGCCGCCCAGCGGGACGGCGACGCGCGCGTGCAAAAGATGCGCGAGCGCATCAACAGGGAAATCTCCTACCATAATTTCATCCTGAAGACCGTTGATCAGGCGAAGGGCACGGCCACCTTCATGCTGAACAACCCCATGGTCAGGGAGAAAGAGGAGACGGTCTCCGAAGGGGAACTGCTCCAGGGGCGTTTTCTGGTCAAGAAGATAGGCTCCAATTTCGTGCGCCTGGAGGATCCGGAGGTGCGTTCCCAGGCGGGCACGCCGCGCACGCTCATGGCGCGCCTCATGGACCGTGTCTCCGGAAGCTGATGCCACCCGCCCGCCGGACGGACCGGACGCCCCTCAGGGCCGGCTTGTGATATATTTAGGAGACGATCGGGCCGGTTTGCCCCGTTCATGGAGGCGTGTTTCGCGGTGAAATGTCCGAAATGCACGTTTGAAAATCCCGCTGGCGTCGCGCAGTGCCAGAAATGCCAGGCACCGCTCGGTTCCGCCGCAGCCGGGGCCACCCGTGTTTCGGGCGCGCCGGACAGCGCCTTCCAGTTCCGCAGGGGCCAGGTCATCAACGGCAGGTACACGGTGCTTGATCTCATCGGCAGGGGGGGCATGGGCTGCATTTACAAGGTCCATGACAATGTCCTGGGGGAGGATGTGGCGCTGAAAACACTGCTTCCCCAGTTTTTGCGGGACAAGCTGGTGGTGGAGCGTTTTTTCAACGAGGCCCGCATCGCCCGAAAACTTGCCCACCCCAATATTGTCCGGGTGCATGACATCGGCAGCGCCGGAAACGGCATGTACATCTCAATGGAATATGTCCGGGGTGATTCGCTGCGGGGGGCGCTTGAAAAACTCCCGCCCGGAAAGCGCCTGCCGGTGGCCGAGGTGCTCCGGGTGATTGATCAGTTGTGCGTCGCCCTGGAATACGCCCATCAATACACCATTCACAGGGACATCAAGCCCGAGAATGTGATGATTGAGGAGGACGGGCGTGTCAAGCTGATGGACTTCGGCATTTCCAAACTCATGGACAACACCCAGATGACGGGGGTCTCCGTGGTGATGGGAACGCCCTACTACATGTCCCCGGAGCAGCTGCGGAACAGCCGTGACGTGGACGCGCGCGCGGACATATACAGCGTGGGTGTTGTGCTTTACGAGGTGCTCACCGGAAACATGCCCACGGGGGTGCCAAAACCGGCCTCGCAGATGCTCAAGGAGATTCCGCCAGCGCTGGATGAGATTGTCGCCAAATGCGTTGACCCCGACATGGAGAAGCGCTTTCAAAACGCCGCCGAACTCAGGGCGGCGCTAAAGCCCGTGCTTGAAATGGTGGGGCAGGGCAGGGACCTGGAAAAGGACAGGAAAAAGAGGCAGCTCCGCCTTGAGGGTCCCGGGATTCCTTGGAAAAAGTCCGCCGGTGTGGTGCTGGCGCTTTTGGTTTTGGCCGGAATGGGCTTTCTGCTATGGGGCATCGCCGGGCAGTGGCGCAGCGCCCCTTCCGGCGCGGTGGCCGTGTCCATACCTGGGCCGGAGGGTGCCCGTTATGCGGAATACGCCCGGTGTGTGGCTCTTTTGCAACCCAGGGTGGAGGCGTTGGCCAGAAATTCCAAGGAGGCCAAGGCCTGTTTTGACATGGCCGAAAGCCTTTGGGCCCAGGCCGGGGATGGTTTGTCCGGGGGGGCGGCGGCGGCGCTCAATGTTGCCGAGGATGCGGTTCAGCACTACATGGCGGCACTGTTGCTCAAGGACGGGCTGGTTTTTGTGCCCAAAGGGGCGGTTTCCATAGACGGTGTTTCCGTGATGGTCCCGGGGTTCATGATGGAAGCCACAGAGGTCACCATGGGCCAGTTTTCAGAGTTTGCCCGCAGCGTGGAGGGGGGATGGCGTCTGCCGGAGGAACTGCGGCCGATGATGGATGCCTATCCTGACTATCCAATGACGATGGTCACCTGGTTCGACGCAATGGCCTACGCCGCCCATTTTGGAAAAGCCATTCCCACCCGCGCCCAGTGGGCGCGCGCCGCCTATGGCGGAAGGGGCGCCTCTGATCAGTACCCGTGGGGCGGCGATTGGCAGGCAAACGCCTGCGCATGCCAGGAGCCCACTGTCGCCCAGGTGCGTTCCCATGAAAAGGATGTGGCCTGGTCGGGTTGTTATGACATGGCCGGAAACGTGGCGGAGTGGACCCGGACCTGCCCCGCCGCGGAAAAAGACGGCCGGCAGGCCGGGTTTGGGGATGAATTTCTTGTTTGCGGTGGCAGTCACACCTCCGGCCCCACGCCCTTGAGTTCCATTAAGAACCAGGTGTACGAGGCGCGCGCGGCGGACCTGGGTTTCCGTTGCGTTGTTGAGCTTCCCGCCACACTGGCGGCCGTGAACTTCCTTCTTTCCCAGCCAAGATAGGCTTCCGGGAAACCCGGCCGCCTGCTTTCTGGTCCAACTCAACCATAACACGGGCCGCCGCACAACGCCCGCCGGAGATGGAATCATGCTCAAAGTCCTCAAGCGAACAATGATGATTTTGTTTGGGCTGCTTTTGTCGGTCTCGATGATGGGGTACATATGGCTTAATCCCGGAAGGGGGCCGAGGGAGGACATTGACCCCAGCGCGCGGGGGTATGCCGAGGAGCAGGACGGCATGCTTGTGGTTCATCTCAAGGGCGGCCCCTATGAAATGGGGTTTCAGCGGGGATATTTCGCGCGTGACAAGGTTCAGCTCACCGTGCAGAGGTTTGACGCCCTCCTTGAACAGGCAAAGCAGGAGATGGGCCTTCCGAGATTTGCCGCAAACCTCATTCTCGACATCACCTATGCCCTTTGTGCGCCCCACATCCCCGACAGGTTCAAGCGCGAAATGGAGGGTATGGCCGACGGCAGCGGATGCGATCTCAAAATGCTGCGCCGCGGCCAGGTTATTTCGGTGCTTACGGAGCGCGGGTGCAGTTCTTTTGTGGTATGGGGCAGGGCAACAGTTGGCGGGAAAATGTTTCATGGCCGCAATTTTGACTGGATTACCTCGGCGGGCCTTGAAGACACCGCCATTATGGCCCTTTATGAGCCGGAGGGGTTCAACCGTTTTGCCGCCCCGGAATATGCCGGACAGCTTGGGGTGCTCAGCGGCATGAACATGGAGGGTATCTCGATTGCCCAAATCGGCGCCATCACAAAGGACAAAACCTTGAGCGGCACCCCGCTGGAGTTCGTGCTTCGGCGTATTCTTGAGGAGTGCTCCAATTTGGAGCAGGTTTCGGCGCTGATGAAATCAACCAAGCACACGGTTGGCTTTAATTACGTGGTGGGGGACGGGAAAGCGCCTGACGCCCGCGCCTATGAAACCACCGCGCATCAGGTGGCCGAATTCGGACAGAACGACCCAAAAGAAACAGTGGAATACGCCATCCGTGTGGAAGATGCGGTCTTTCGGTCTGATGAGGCCATGGACCCGGTGGTTCGGTCCCTGCAAAAATGCGCCAACGCCCCGGGCCTGCCCTACGGGTCCAATTCCTATGATCACCGCTACAAGGGCATGGCGGACAGGATACGGGAGAATTACGGTAAAATTGACCAGACTGTGGCCTTGGAGATACTAAAGGCGACCGCCATGAAAAACGCCAACCTCCATGCGGTGCTGACGAATTCCACCGACAGGCAAATGTGGGTGGCCCATGCGAGGAACGGCGAAAATGCCTCCTTGCAAACCTTTGTTCATTATGACCTAGACCGCCTGTTTTTGCGCCCGGAAGAGCGCCCGGCTGCGCCGGAGGCTGTTGCGGCACCGGTTGAAGGGGGAGCATCGTCCGATGCATCCGAAGCAAAACCGGAAGAAAAGTAGCGGCGTTTTTTCTGGACAGAATTCGAAAAAACGGGCAATTCTAAGTTCTGGAGTGGTATGTCACCCATTTCCAGCCTGAATGGCGGTCAGCCGACTAATTACCACAGACTCGTTTTTTATGCGCAACATTTTTTCTTTGAAAGGGTTGGGAGGGAGGGAGAACACCCACGGGTCCGGCTGAATCAAGAGTGGGGGGCGTGGACGGGGCGGGATGGGTTCATGGCTTTTTAATTTTTCCAACAGCATCACGCCAGCCGTCGGCTGTATTTATTGAAATTGTTGAAATTCTGAAGGGGCGTTTGCCGGGCCAACCGAGTAATTTCGTTGATGCCACACAACTTTGGCCATCCGGGAGAGCCACTTTTCCCGTGCTGTTGCACCTTCCCAAAAGATGCGATACCGCAAAAAGTGGGCACCGGAGACCGCCAGGTTATGCATGATTCCCCGTGCCAGCCTGAATTTTTCCCGTTAATTAAGGCCAATTCCCGCCAAGCCCCCACTTTTTGGCGATACCGGAGGGGACAAACAATTTTCCCATTTTTATGTGGAGAAGTCTTGACAACCGAACTAAGGTTTACTACAATACGTGTCAAGAGTTTACTTGGCGGCTTTGACCGGGTGACCATATATTGACAACAACGATTGAAACAGGGAGTAGGCGCACCGCCCTATTTTCAGGGCGGGGCATGGCCAAGGGGTAGCTGGCACTTTTATGGCAATGATGCTTGGAGGCCGTAAAAAACGACTGGTGCTTGACATCGGCACGAGCGCGGTGCGCTTGGCCGAAGTGTCCAAGTCCAAGTCCGGCTACCAGTTGACCCGTTATTTCCAGAAAGAATTCGACTCCGATCCCTCTTTTGACGAGGAGAAACGCCGCAAACTCCGCTCCGCCGCCCTCAAAGAGGTTCTCAAACAGTCCAAGGCGCGGTTGCGCAAAGTTATTTTCGGCGTGCCCGGACAGTCGGTGTTCACCCGCAGCCGGACCCTTCCCCCCGTACCGGAATACAAAGTCAACCAAATCGTCAAGTACGAAATTCAGCAGCAAATCCCCTTTGGCCTTGACCAGATTGCCATGGATTACCAGGTGCTCAGCCGCAACGAACAGGGCGGCTACGAGGTAATGATGGCCGCCATCAAGGTGGATGTGGTTGACAAGCACCTTGATGTGCTCAAATCCGTCAAGGCTTCTGTCGCCGAAGTGGACGTGTGCCCCCTTGCGGCCTATAACTGGCTTAAAACGGTGGGCGATTTTGGCAACCAGGGCGAGTGTGTCGCGCTGGTTGACATTGGCGCCACCACCACGGACATCGTGATAGAGCGGGACGGCCAGTTCAGGTTCACCCGTCCGCTGAATGTCGGCGGCAACGATGTGACAAAGGCGATGGCGGCGGCCTTCAACATGGAATTCGCCGCCGCGGAGAAACTCAAGCGGGAACGCGGCTTCGCGCCCACCGGTGATCCCCAGAAGGACGGCCGGGGCGGCGAGGTCATCGGCGAGGCCCTGCAGCGCCTGGCAACGGAGGTGATGCGCTCCTTTGCGTATTTCCGTTCGCTGCCGGGCGGCGGCCAGGTCAGCCGGGTGGTGCTGAGCGGCGGTGGCGCGCGGCTGCGCAACATCGCGGCCTTCCTGCAGCGCCAGCTTGGCATGGAAGTGCGCATGGCCCAGCCCCTGAAGGGGATTGAGGTTTCCGCGGGCGCAAAAGGGGTCAAGGACGCGCCCGAACAGGCCTCCGCGGTGCTTGGCATGGCGTTGCGCTGCTGCGGCGCGGTGCCGCTTGAAATCAACCTGATACCGCCAAGGCTGCTTGAGGTTTCGCGCCGCAAGGAGCAGGTGGTTTACTGGGCTTTTTCCATCATTGCGATGGTCCTGTCCTTCCTTTCCGTGGTGCCCGCCGCCCACAGGCAGAACCTGGAGGTTAAGAAGCGGATCGAGGAATTGAAGGGCGTGATTCGCGCCTATGATCCGGAAATGATACAGCGTATCAGGCCGGGAACGGCGGCGCCCAGTTCGGGATTGAACGACCAGCTTGCCGCGCGCAAGGCGCAGCTGCAGAAAATCGAGCAGCAGGTGCAGGCCCTTGACCGGGCGCGAAACCAGCGCCGTTTCTGGCTTGACGAGCTGACCCTGCTGAACGAGGCGCGTCCGGCCACGGGAGGCATGTGGTTTAGTTCGGTGGAAACCATGGTGATTGAGGACGCCCAGCAGAAGGGTGGCGCCGCCCCGGCGGCGCCTGCGGCCCAGGGCGGACTTGGCGGCGGCCTTAAGAGGGGCGGCGCGGGTGGAATGGGCGGCGGTGCGGTCACTGCGGCCGGTTTTGGCGGGATCGATCCCAAGGGCGGCGTGGCGGGTCCGGCGGGGGGGGGCGTCCGTTTGGGCGGGCGCGCCAATGCCCCGGCGGGTCCGGGCAAATCCGGTGCGGCGGCTCCGGCGGGGCCTGCGGTTTCAACAATCGCCCGCCCCAACGGAATGATTATCCAGGGGTATGCCGAAAGCGACCAGGTTATCACACAGTTTTTGGACGAGCTCAAACGCGCCTATTACCAGATGCCCAACGGTTTTTATCTGAGCATCAGCCAGGTGGACTTCAGCGAGGCAAGCGTGCAGAAAGTGTCCTGGGACACCCTTTACAACGCGCCGGTGGATATTGCGACTCCTGTGGCGGCCGGTGGTGGTGCGGGATTGCGCCGGGGGGGGGGCGCGGTTTCGTCCCAGTCTTCGGCTGGATACCAGGGCGGGCCGAGCCTCTATTCCTTCCGTATTCAGGTTAAGTTTATCCGATCCAAGGACCGGCCGAACCCGCAGAACACGGCTTCGCCCGCTGGAGCGCCCGCTCCGAACGCTGGTGCGCCCGCAGGGGGGGCCGCCTCGTGAAGAACAAGTCAGCCATCATAGGAACCCTGGTTCTGCTGGCGATATTCGCCGGGTTGGGCGCGGGATGGTATTTGTATGTAAAGCCGAAATTTGACCAGTTCAAGCAGGATGAGCGGATGCAGGCTTCCCTAGAGGAAACCTATAAAAAGTTGAACGAGAGTTTTGGCGGGTTCAAGCCCGAACTGCTCATGGATCAGTGGTCGAAGAATTTGCAGCCATGGCGGCAGGCCCGGACCGAACGCTCCGCGTATTTCAATTACGGGGACTGGTATGAGCATGAAAAGGCGCCCCAGGAGGCGCGGATGCTCAAGTTCTGGTACGGCGAAGCGTCCGACAAGATGATGCAGGATCTTTACGCCAAGATTTACGCCAAACTTGGCCGTTACGACACGTATCCGCAGGACATCCGCACGATGCTGAACGTGGCGATGGAGCAGGACTGGCAGGGGCGCGACGTCACCGACAAGGAAATTGACGACAACCTCGCGAACCTTGCCTTCGGCATAAAGGTTGTCGAGCTCCTGCTGGACAACAATGTGTCCCAGTTGGCCGCGATGAGCGTGTGGCCCAAACGGATTGCGGGCGAGTACGCCGAAATGATCGCCATCCAGACGGTTGGCCTCCAGTTTTCCGCCTCCATGAAGGATTTTGTCAAGCTCATGGAGACGCTCCGCCAGGAGGAGCGTTATTTCAGCGTCGACGGCATCAAGATTACCTATCCGTACATCGGGTACAATGTCGAGCCCCAGATTCAGGTGCAATTGCTGCTGAGCCAGTCAAACTACCTGAAGAACCGTGTTGAAAGCGGCGAGGGCGACGCGAAACCCGGCGCGCCGGGCGGCGGTCCGGCGATGCCGCAGATGCCCGGCGGGAAGAAGGGCGAGGTGCAGCAGGCGCCGGTTGCCGAGGCGGGTGCTGTGGCCAAGGCGTGGAAATGGTTCAAGAACAACGTTCTTTACATACACTAGGGAAAAGTTGACGAACGCGCCGGGCCGGTGACGGCCCAGAGAGAGATTTTTGGTGGACAAACTGCAAAAAGCGGGCGTTTGGCTCTGGTACAACAAGGAGCGCATGGTGCTCATCGCCATGCTCGTCACCCTTGGCTACCGGGGCTACCAGGTTTTCAGCCCGCCGCCGCCCCCAAACTGGGAACGGTTGCAGATGCCAAAGGACATTTTCCCCGAGGATCCGGCGGAACTTGAGGGTTTGAACATTGAACTTCCCGGTTCCCCGCCGGTAAGGCCGCCCATGGACATACCGGGCACATACGTTTCGCTGTATAACAAGAACCCGTTCTGGTATTATTCTGGCCAGCAGAAGAACGAGAGTGAGCAGACGGTCACCGCGGAGCAGCTTAACATCACATTGCTGGACATACAGGACGCGGGCGGAAACCTTCGCGCGCGCCTGCGCACCACGAGTGCGACCAAATGGTATTCCGAGAATGAACAGTTCGAGGAATTCGAGCTTTTGCGGATAAATCCGGACGACAACACAGTGGAGATCTATTCGGAGCGCTACGGGCGCACGTTTAAGATTGCGAAATGATGGCAAAAAATAACGAGCGTGAGGGCATCAGCGAAAGCTGGCGCCTAAGAACCGCGGGAGGATGAAAAGGTAATGAGTACGCGCGACATACGGAACATCTTGCTGGGTTGTTTTGCGGCCCTGCTGATGGCTGCGGCGCCCGCCCCGGCGCAGGACACGCCTGCGGCAGGAGCGCAGCCCGACGCGGCGTCCCCCGTGGTCTCCCAGGAGGCGCAACCCGCCGAGGCGGCCCCGCCGTCGCTGGCCCCCTCCGCGCCGGCCGCCGAAGGGGCCGCGCCCGCGGACGCAGCCGCGTCCGCCGCGGCGGGTCCCGGCGTGTCCGAGGCGGAGCTGTATTTCCGCCGCGGTGTTGACCTGTACAAGCGCGACTTGTACAGGGAGGCGCTGACGGAGTTCAACCGCGCCCTCGCGCTGGACCCGAACCACACCGAGGCGCGCCGGTTCCAGGAAAAGGCCAACACCCAGCTTCAGCAGACGCTTGTCGGCGCTGATGCCGCCGCGCAGACGCCGGCCTTTGAGTCGCTTGATCCGGACACCATCCGCCAGCAGGGCGAAACCGTCCAGTTGTCGGCGGATGAAATCCGCAAGGAGCGCATCAAAAACCTTCTCGAAACCGCCGTCAAATACATGGAGGCGGAGCGCTACAAGGTCGCCGTTGAGATTTACAGCAATGTGCTTCTCATCGATCCCAACAACCCCGAGGCGAAGGAAGGCCTGCACAACGCCACCATCGGCGCGCACCATGAGGGAGTGGCCGAGTCCGCCAAGGGTGTGGATGAAGACCGCGCGATGATCCGCAAATTCATTGAAGATTCAAAGCGGCTGCCCGAGGGCTCTGACGCGCGCGGCATCAAGCCCTATCGTTTCTCCGTTCCCGAAATTGAGGAGGAATACGAGGAGATTGACGAGAAGTCCCCGATAGAAACGGTGCTTGAGTCACCGGTGAGCATCGAGTTTGAGGACATCCACATCAGCGAAATCATGACCTTCGTCCAGGAAAGCTGGGATGTGAACGTTGTTATTGACACGCGCGCCGTTGAACCCCCGAAAAAGGTTCAGCCGCAGGCCGCGGGCGCGGCCCCCGGCGGTGCCCCCGGCGCCCCGCCCTTTGGAGGGCCTCCCGGGGCCTTCCCCGGCGCGGCTCCCGGCGCGGCTCCCGGCGCGCGGCCCAATTTCGGCGCGCCCCAGCCCCAGGGCGGCATGCGCATGCCCGCCAACAACAACCCCTACGGCGCCAACCAGGGCGGCGTGCCGGGTGGTGCGCAGGGCGCGGGCGCCGATGCGGTTTATGGTGTGAAATCCAGCGGCATCGTGCCCTACATCAACCTGAAGGGTGTTACCCTCCGCGAGGCCATCCAGGCGTTGTTGCGCCCCCTTGGGCTGGATTTCGCGGTGCAGCCGGGCTTCATCTGGATCAGCAAACCCGACATCATCCGCCGGGAATCCTTTGAGAAACTTGAGACCCGCTATTACGAACTGCGCAACGCCGGTTCAGAGACGCTCTATAAGCTCGTGCTTCGCAACCGCTTTGGCGGCATCAGCAGCATGGGCGGCGGCATGATGGGCGGTATGGGCGGCATGGGCGGCTACGGCGGCGGCATGGGCGGCGGCATGATGGGCGGCATGGGCGGCGGCAGGGATGTCACCTCCATCAGCAACATCTCCGACCTGTTCAGCAGCATCAATGACGCGATGGTTGGTGAAATCCCCGCG
>JBHEKP010000043.1:0-33717 GCA_041859375.1 Candidatus Hydrogenedentales bacterium
GCCATGCCCCGATCATCGGGGTCCGGCATGAGCGTCCAGTCGCCGTCCAGGATTAAACTTTTGCGAAACATAAGCTGGCCTTGCCTTTTCAGGGGTGGTCGCCGGGGCCGCCTGTCGCGGCCGGAAAGTGCGTAAGTTTACCCCTGCGGGGCTCCGGCAAGCAAACCGGGTGCGCGGGATCGGGAGGGTGGCATATAATTGGCAGGATGGAATCAGGCCAAACGGGAACTGAAAAATTGGATGAGGAACACGGCAGCGCTGAAATTTCCCCATTGAAACGGCAGGGTGGGGGAATGACTCATGTGCGGGCCGGTTTGCTCATCCTGATCACAACGGTGTTGCTGTTGGGCGCGGTTGAGGGCGCTCTCAGGCTCGGGGGGGGCGGGGGGCATGAGCGGCTTTTTAAGCCTCTGCCGGACACATCTTCCCCTGTTATGGTGTCAAACAAGGCGTTTTATCAGCAGTTTTTTGCCCTGCCGGTTGAAAACCTCATCAATTGGGATGATTTGGAGTGTGTTTTCCCTCCGGGAAAGGGGGAAAAGACGTTTCGTGTTTTTGTGCTCGGCAGTTCGGCGGCCTCCGGCGTGCCACCCGACGCGGCTTATGGTTTTTGGCGGGTGCTGGAGGTGATGCTGCGGGAGCGGTTTCCCGAGGTTGAGTTTGAAGTGCTGTCGCTGGCATGCCCCGGCACCAATTCCCATGTGATGCGCGCCGCTGTGGCGGAATGCGCGGCGATGAAGCCCGACCTGTTTCTTGCCTACATGGGCAACAACGAGTTTGTGGGGCCTTTTGGCGCGGGGAGCACGGTCGGCCGGGGGAAACCCATGCCCTATCCGATGATTCGCGCGTCCCTGTTCCTGCGGGACTCGGGCATTTACCGGCTTGTTGCGGGAAACCGGTTCAGGGAACGCACCACGGTCGTGGTTTCCGAAGAGGATGTTTGGCGTTACTTGCAGCCGCTTGACCCCGAGGGGCCCCTTGCGGCGCAAATCTTGGACAATTTTGGGAAAAACCTGGAAAGCATGGCTTCCATTGCCCATGAGGCGGGGGCAGAACTGGTGCTGGGCACGGTGGGATGCAACCTGCGAAGTTGGGCCCCCATCCAGTCCCGGCGTGATGCGTCCCTGCCTGAAGCACAAAAAATGGAATGGGACACCGCCTGCCAGCGGGGTGTTGAAGCGTCAACGCGCGGTGATTACGAGACGGCGGCGAAATATTTCCGCCGGGCCACGGAGATTGACGGAGGCCACGCCGAGACATGGTTCAATCTTGGACGGTCACTGTTTGCGCTCGGGCGGGGGGATGAGGCGCTGGGGCCCTTTAAGAATGCGCGCGACTGCGACTGGGTGATGGGCCGCGCAACGGGGGCCGTCAATGGACACATTCAGGGGGCGGGCGTGCTGCCGGGGGTCACTTTGGTGGACGCGGAAAAGGAGCTGATTGCGCGCAGTTCCGGCGGGGTTCCGGGCAATGATCTGTTTTATGACAATGTTCATTTGAACTTTGCGGGCGGCAAAGCCCTCGCGGCCGCGTTTTATCCGGCGGTGGCAGGCGCCGTGGCGCGCAAGTTTCCGGAACTGTCCGTCGCGGGGCGGGAAACACCGCCCGATGACGCCTTGATTGGCGCGCGGCTCGCCATGACCCCGCAGGCCGAATGTGATCATATAGATCGCATACTGGCCATGCTGCCGGTTTTTAAAAAGGGCATTACCGCCACCTGGGATGAAAGCATAGGCATGCTTGCAAAGCGCCGGGAAGCCGTTGCCTCATCCCCCGGTTGCGGCGCGGAGGCCGCCGTGGTTGCGCTGCGGGAGGCGCTTGCGGCAAACCCGAAGGATGCGGTGCTGGCGGATCGCCTGCTGGATCGTTTGTCCCAGGGTGGAGACAGGGATTCCTATCTTGAAACGGCGCGGAAAATGGTTGAGGGGATTCCGGCGCGGCGGCCCTTGTTGCGTCATCTGGCAAACGCGCTGAGGGAATGCGGCCGGACGGATGAGGCGCTTGCGGCTTATGCACGGTTGCTGGATTGTTTTCCTGATGACACCGAAGGCTGGTGCGGCAGGGCCGCCATTGAACTGCTGCGCGGGGATTCCACCGCCGCGGTGCGCTCCTGCCGCCGGGCGGTGCTTGCCAATCCCGCCCATCTTGGGGCGCAACTGGGCTTGGCGGAAGCCCTTGCCGCCGCGGGAAGGCGCGATGAGGCTCTGGAGGAGTATGACACCGCCGTGCTGATGAACCCCATGAACCCAAAGCCCATGGAGTCCATGGAAACCTGGCTGACCGGCGCTTTCACGCCGGAAGAACGGGCGGAGATTTGGGACGGGCTGGTTTCTCGCGCGCCCCGCGCGCCATTGCCGCTGGTGTTTCTGGCAGCGGCGCGCCAGTCCTCCACCCGCCCCGAAGATGCCGCGGCGAGTGCGGCAAAGGCATTGGATTTGGGCTTGGACGGCGCGGGCCTGCCGTATTACAAAGCGTTGGCGCTGAGGCTTGCGGGGCATGCAGGGGAGGCCGAATCGGCGTATCAGGAGGCGGTTGCCGCCGCTCCGGAGGATTTTCGCCCCTCCCGTGATTTGGACATGATGCTTTCCTCCCGTCCGGCCGGAGACCGTGCCGCAGTCTGGCGCGGACTGGTGGGGAAAGCGCCTGCCTCGGCCCGTTCCTGGTTTTATCTGGCGCAGGCGCTGGAACAGTCGGGTGATTTGCCCGGGGCTGAAAACGCCTTCGCGCGCGCCCACGGGCTGAATCCGGAGGATCCGGCCATGGCTGCCGGGCTGGGCCGTGTCCGGGTGTCGCTTGAAAAATACGGGGAGGCGCAGGCGCCGCTTGAGGCCGCCCTTGCGGTGAATGACGAAATCATCCAGGCAAGGCATGACCTTGTGAAAACACTTGCCGCCCTGGGGGATTGCGCCGGGGCGCGTCGGGAATTGGAGAGATGCGCCGCCGACGCCCGAGGGGTGTTGTCGGCGTTCGTTGCCGACCGGTGCGGGCAATAGGCGGGCTGCCTGGAACAAAAAAAGCGGGAGGCTTAAGAGCCTCCCGCCCGGAAAAGCAGGAAGTGGACGGGGTTATTTTATTTCCGCCGCCGGGGCTTCGGCATAGTTGGCGAAACGGTCGGCCACCCTGGCTTTCTCAACATCCCCGGCATGGACATAGACGCGGTAATTAAAGGCCTTGCTTTCCCCGCTCTTCAGGGGCATGTCGCCGCGTTCCGGGATAAGCCCCTTGTTGTAGGCTTTTTCGTTGTAGAAGGAATAGCCAAAGCTGTTGGCGCCCATAAGCCCGTAGGCGCGCACATGCCAGCTTCCGGGGAACCGGAGATTGCCGGGATTGTCAAAAATGGTGATCCCGAACCATCCGGAACCCTTCAATTCGGCGGAAAAGTCGCACCAGGGCGAAGGCTTGCCCCAGCAGTTTTCCTCATCCTTGTCGCCCAGGGCGTTGGTGATGACGGCGTTCTTGTTGCACATTTCATGGCGCATGCGCACCGCGACAATGCCGCCCTCCTTCGTGTCGTTGAACTGCACATCGCCCTGGTCGGCGGTGAAGGTGACATTGACGTCAATGAAGCGCGCGGCCTCGGGGGTGGCGTAGAACCGGTATTCCCGCGTCTCGCTGAGGACCGGCTTGCCGGCACCGTCCACCCAGAGGTTCTTTGATTTGATCCAGCCGTAGGCGTCGCCGGAACCCCAAGTCACCTCCTGCGCCGTCTGTGTGCCGGAATTTTCGCCCTCGGCCCAAAGGTCAACGCCGTTGATGTCGCCGTAGGCGGACCACATGGACTTGTGGTGCGGGTGGTCCTGCGGTTTGCCGTTCGGATCCATCGGATAGTCGCGGGTGAGCGTCACCCCATTCTCCGAGGTGATGGGCCACAGAAAGGGCTTTTTCCACTCCTTGCCGTAATGGTAGGCGGTGAAAATTTTCCCGTCAATTTTGACATCAACGATGTCGCCTTCGGCGCGTTTTTCCAGGGAAACGCCCGGGTCGCCTTCGGCCCCGGTTTTAACCTTGAATTCCTTCGTCTCGCCCGCCTTGAGCTTGTCCACGATGAACACCAGGATGCCGTCGGCAAGGGTGGCGGGATACTCCTTTTTGCCCTTTGCATCGGTTACCACCACCCGTCCGGCCGGGGCCGCCTCGGCGCAGGCGACCGACACGGGCGCATTCACCACGTCGGCCTTGCCCCCTTTCACCGTGATCGTTTTTCCGTCAAGCTGCGCCAGGGCGGGCAAGGCCGCCAGCAGCATGCAAACTGTGAAAATTACCGCGTGTCGCATGGTTTTTCTCCCGGTTTTGTTTCCTTTGGCAACAGCCGCTACTTTATCATACGTGCGGCGGATGTGCCAATTGAGAGTATGGCGGGCATCAAGGTGGACGAGAGACGCGGCAAAAACGGAAATTGGGGGTTTTGGCTGGCCCTGCTGGCGGTGCTGGCTATTGGAGTAGCGGTCCGCGCCGGATATCTGCGAGAAATCAGCAGCGCTCCTGATTTTGCCTACCCGTTGAACGACGCCCAATTCAAGGATTATTGGGCGCGGGCCATGCTCAGTGGTGATTACACGCCGCCTTCCGGAAGGAATTATCCTTTTTTGGATGAGTGGGGCATCCTGCCCAATCCTCCCGGATATGTCTGGTTTTTGGCGGGGGTGTATGGTATTTCTGGCGGCAGTTACAGTGCTCCGCGTGTTGCACAGATGGCATTGGGGTTGTTGGCCTGTCTGCTTGCCGCACTATTGGCGAGAAGGCTTTTTTCACCGCTGGCGGGGGTTATGGCCGCCCTGTTGATGGCGGTGTATTGGGCGAACGTGTATTACGAGGGCGAACTCAACCAGCCGCCTTTGGTGGCTGTGACCGTGCTTGGGTTTCTGCTCCTGCTGTTGCGCTGGCGTAGGAGGGGTGGCGCCGGAACAGCCTTGACGGCGGGGCTCCTCTGGGGCGCGGCGATTCTTATTCGCCCCGAATCCATGCTCTTTCTGCCTGTTGCCTTGTTCTGGATGACAGCCGCGGGGGGGCGTGTCGGCAGACCGCGCGCGCTGGTCCACGCGGCGTTGCTTGGCGCGGCGGCCTTTGCGGTCATCGCGCCGGTCACCTTGCCCAATTACAGGCAAACAGGGTCGCCGACAACCATTTCCTACGGCGGTGAAGCCTCTTTTTTCCTGAGCAACACCGACACCTCCGACGGGGTGCGCACGGACGCCCCGGAACTTCAGAAATACACAACCACGGGCTCTTGGACCATTTTTGACTGGCCTGAAATTATCAAAAACTACTCTGTGGAGCGCTTTGGCGGCATGCGGCCCTACAGGGAATTCCGGGACCATTTCATGGACAGGGGGTGGGATTACATTCGGAAAAACCCGGAAACAACCCTTCGGCGGATAGTGAAAAAGTTCCTCCTGTTCTGGGGGCCCGCCGAGGTGGACGAGAACAAGGTGGTCCACTTTGAGCGGCTTCATTCGAATGTCCTTCGCCGGCTTCCCGGCTTTCCGCTGGCCCTGTCGGGGTTTGTTTTGGGGCTTCTGGCCCTGGTGTTGCGCGCCACAAAAAAAGGGACGGGCTGGAAGGAGGGTGTGGCGCGCCTCGCCGATCCGGCGTTGTTGCTTCTTTTTGCCGGGCTGACCTGCTCCATATTCATGCTGTTCATCGTGAACGCCCGGTACCGCATGCCGGTCATACCTGTGCTGCTGGTCTTTGCGGGGGGCGGCATTGCCCATATCCTTATGAGCCTGCGCGCCCGTCGTCTCCTTCCCGCATTCGGCTGGACCGTCCTTTTCATCGGGCTCCATCTTGCGGCCTCCGTGCCTCTGGCGGCCTTCACGCCCAACCTTTCCCGGTGGCATGACGAGCGGCGGCTGGCCTGGACCGCCACGGGTCGGCTGGAGGAGGGGACGGTGGATTTGGAGCGGTGGCTGGCGCGAAACCCGGAGGACGCCCACGGGCACTACAACCTGGGGGTCATGCTGCTGGAACTGGGGAAACATGAGGCGGCTTCAGGCCATCTTGAGCAGGCCATTTCCCTTAATCCGGAGCTTTCGGACGCATGGTACAACCTTGGTCTTGCCCGTCTGGCGCGGGAGCGGTACGGTGAGGCGGCGGATGCGCTGGAAAAACGCGTGGGCGCCGTCCCCGGAGACGGCAGGGCATGGTACGCCCTCTCACGGGCGCTGGCGAAGCTTGATCGCACCGGGGGGCAGGAAGAGGCGCTGCGGCGGGCCGTGGAGTGCCGCCCGGACGATGCGGAGGCGTTGATGGATTTGGGGGTTCTGCTGGGAAAGAGGGGGGTGAATGAAGAGGCGATCTCCCTGTTGCGCAGAAGTGTGCGGGCCAATCCGGAGCTGCCGCTGGCCCGCTTCAACCTCGGATTTGCCCTTGCCCGCGCCGGCAGGCACGCCGAGGCGGTGCCGGAATTTGAGGCGGCCCTCGGGGCGCAACCCGGTGACGCGGATGTCCTGTTTAACCTGGCCCTGGCCCTGGCCCAGTGCGGACGGGATGAGGAGGCCGCCGCAAGGTTCCGCGGGGTGCTTGCCTTGTCACCTGATTATGACACCGTCTGGTCCAGCCTGGGGCTGAGCCTGGCGCGGCTGGGCAGGGCGGGGGAGTCAACGGCTGCGTTTGAAGAAGCGCTGAAACGGCGTCCCAACGACGCCGGAACCCATTACAACAAGGGGTGCGCGCTTGACGTCCGGGGCGAGACCGGTGCGGCGCGGGAGTCTTTTGAAAAGGCGCTGGAAATTGACCCCGCCCATCCCGGCGCGCATTTCAGCCTTGGCGTTGTGCTGGCGCGGGAAGGACTGGACGGGGAGGCGCTGGCCCATTTTGACGCGGTGCTTCGCGCGCAGCCCGGCAACGGCGAGGCCCATTACAACCGGGCGCTCTGCCTGCAACGCCTGGGCCGTGATGATGAGGCGCTGGACGCCTTTGCCGCCGCCGTGCGGAATGCGCCGGAACATTTCGGCGCCAACCGGGGGCTTGCCACCCTGCTGCGCGCGCGCAACCGAAACACGGAGGCGGAGACCGCCTTCAGGGCCGCCGTGAAGGCCAATCCGCAGGATGCCGCCATGCGTTACGGGCTCGGGGTCACCCTGTATGATCTGGGTGATTTCGCCGGGGCGGCGGAGCATCTGGCCGCCGCCATTGATCTCGATCCCGGAAACACCGCCGCCCACAACAATCTGGGGCTGGCCCTCCAGGCGCTGGGCCGTGACGCGGAGGCGGCGGAGCATTTCCGCGTGGCCCTGGGCGCGGATCAGGGAAACGCGGCCCTCCGCTACAGCCTTGCCCTTTCGCTGACCAACGCCGGACAGCATGAGAATGCCTTGGTGGAATATGCCCCCGCGCTGGCCGCCATGCCGGACAACCCCAGCCTGCACTATGATTTCGGCAGGGCGCTGGCGGGCGCGGGCCGCGCCGACGATGCCCGCGTGGAATGGGAACGCGCGCTGGAATTGAACCCCTCCCACACGGGCGCGCTCATCAGTCTTGCCGCGCACTGGCTGCGGGCGGACGATGAAACGCGCGCACGGGAATACCTTGACAGGGCGCTGTCCGCCGAGCCGGACAACGCGCTGGCGCTGTTCAATCTGGGCATCCTCCATGCCCTGAAGGGACGCCATCAGGAGGCCGTGGCCGCCTTTAAGAAGTCCCTGGACGCGGAGCCGGACAACGGCGCGGCACGGTTGAATCTCGGCATGTCCCTGGAGGCGCTCGGGGACGGGGAAGGCGCGCTCAACGAATACCGTCAGGCCGTTGGGACGCCGGACGCCCCCGCCCTGGCGCACCACAACCTGGCGGTGCTGCTGCAGGAACGGGGGGAACTGGAGGAGGCGCTTGCGCATTACCGGGACGCGGCGCGGCTTGATCCCGCCAATATCAACACCCCGAAAAACATGGGATTTCTTTTGTCACGGCTCGGCAGGACGGGGGAGGCGGAGACCGCCTTCCGCACGGCGTTGAACATCAACGGCGGCGACCCCGACGCGCTGCTTGGCCTGGCGGACACCCTGTTCACCCTTGACCGGCTGGACGAGGCGGTCCCGTTGTACCGGCGCACGCTGGAAATCAAGGACTCCGCGCAGGCCCGGAAAAATCTGGGATTCCTGCTGGCCAGACAGGGGGGCGCGGCGGAGGCGGTGGAACAGTTCGACCGGGCGCTTTCCCTTGACTCCGGGGACGCAGACGCCCATTGCGGCCTGGCGGACGCCCTGTTCAACCTTCAAAGGACGGAGGAGGCGGAGGCGCATTACAGGGAAGCCCTGCGCCTGCAGCCTGATTTCGCGCTGGCACACAACAACTACGCCGACCTGCTGGTGCGGGCGGGACGCGGACCGGAGGCGATAGACCATTACCGGCGCGCGCGGGAATTGAATCCCGCCAATCCGGACACCCCGGCCAACCTGGGACGGTTGCTGGCGCGGGAAAAACGGTACGACGAGGCGGCCGCCGCCCTGCGGGACGCCGTGTCCATGGCTCCGGACAATCTGCGCGCCCGCTTCCTGCTGGGGGAGACCCTGCTGCTGAAGGGGGATGCCGCCGCAGCCCTGCCCCATCTGCAAAAAGTGGTGTTGGAGCGGCCTGACTGGCAACAGGCCCGGGAACGGCTGGATGAGGCACTGGCCCGGACAGGAAAGACGCCAAAGCAGTAATCGCCCCCGTTTATCCCGCAAGGAAAGACGGCTTTTCGCTTTTAGTCGGGAAATCGTGTATAATTTCGTCAACTGCAAGGTCGCCAACAACGATTGGGGCCCATTGGGATCGGCACACATGACAGGACAAGCATCATTGGCAGTTGTCTAAACTGATTACCGTGACTTGAGCCGGGCGGCAAAGCCCGGTTGTCTGTGTATTCTGACCGTCCATCACCAGTTTCCGCTCCACATCACAACCCAGGGTGTTTTTTATCATGGACTGGTTAACCGCGTTAATGACCCAGGATTCAGTGGCCCACGCCGTGGTGATTCTGGCGCTGGTCGCCGCCTTTGGCCTGGCCTTGGGCAGCATCAAGGTGTTTGGCATCAATCTTGGCATCGCCGGGGTGCTCTTTTCAGGGCTGATTTTCGGCCATTTTGATCTCGGCATCAACCCTGAAATCCAGGAGTTTGCCCGCGAATTTGGCCTGATCCTGTTTGTCTACAGCATCGGCATGCAGGTGGGGCCGGGATTTCTGGACTCCCTCAAGCGCGAGGGGCTGCCGCTGAACATGATGGCCGCGGGGATTGTCCTTGGCGGCGCGCTGATTGCCGTGCTCATAAGCGTCTTTGCCGGGGTGGAAATGCCCGTTGCGGTGGGGCTCTTTTCCGGCGGCACCACCAACACGCCCAGTCTTGCGGCGGCGCAGTCCGCGTTAAAGGAACTGCCCGTTTACACGGAGGAAATGGGCAAGCTGCCGGGCCTGGGGTATGCGGTCGCCTACCCCTTCGGCGTCATCGGCATCATCATCACCATGCTCTTCGTGCGCATTGTCTTCAGGATTGACCGGCACCGCGAGGCGCAGCGTTTCGAGGCCGCCCAGGCAAGGGGCGCCTCCTCGCTCATGCGCATGAACATGGACGTGACCAACCCCAACCTGAACGGCCTGGCACTCGGGGAAATTCCGACGCTGGCGGAGTCGGGCGTGGTGGTGTCGCGCATCCTGCACAACGGCGCCGCCTCCATCGCCGGGCCCGAAACCCGCATCAGCATGGGGGATGTGCTGCTGGCGGTGGGTTCGGCGGAGGATCTGGAAAAACTGCGGATCATCATAGGCAAAAAAAGCGCCACGGACCTTGTGAGCCTGCCCTGCGCCATCACCACACGCCGCCTGATCGTGACCCGGAAGGAGGTGCTGGGCGAGACGGCGGACAGCCTGGGGCTGCTGGAGAAGTACGGCGTCACCCTCACCCGGCTGCGGCGCGGCGAGGTGGAGCTGGTGGTCAAAACCGGAACGCGCCTCTCCTTTGGCGACACCGTGCTGGCCGTGGGAACGGCGGATTCCCTGGACCAGGCGGAGAAGGTGCTCGGCAATTCGGCGAAAAAACTCAACCACCCCGAGGTTGTCCCGGTGTTTGTGGGCATTGTGCTGGGTGTGGTGCTTGGCAGCTTCCCGCTGGCGATTCCGGGGCTTCCCGCCGCGGTGAAACTCGGCCTGGCCGGCGGCCCGCTGGTGGTGGCCATCCTTCTCAGCCGCATCGGGCGCATCGGGCCGCTGGTCTGGTACATGCCGTCCAGCGCGAACCTGATGATGCGCGAGCTGGGCATTGTGCTCTTCCTCGCCTGCGTTGGGCTGAAGTCGGGCGACCGTTTTGTGGAGACCCTCACCCAGGGCCAGGGGTTTTACTGGATGGGCCTGGCCACGCTCATCACGCTGCTCCCCCTGCTGGCCACCGCGCTCATTGGGCGGATTTTCCTGCGGTTGAATTTCATGTCCCTGTGCGGGCTGCTTGCGGGCAGCATGACCGACCCTCCCGCGCTCGCCTTCGCCTGCGCGGCGAACGAGTCCGACTCCCCGATGGTCGCCTATGCGGCGGTTTACCCGCTGACCATGATTCTGCGCGTGCTCTGCGCCCAGTTCATGGTGCTGCTGTTCATGTGAGCGGGGCTACGACGGCCTGACCATCCCCAGCAGGCGGGGCAGGGTCTGCCCGGCCGGGCCCTGCAGGAAAACATCGGTGATTGCGCGGGTGAAGTCGGTGGGCTCGAGGTTGCACTCCACGATGAGCGCGCCGGATTCTTTGGCGATGCGGGGAAGCCCCGCCGCCGGATAGACCTGCGCCGAGGTGCCCACCACGAGCATCACGTCGCAGGAGCGCGCCAGCGAGTCCGCCAGATGGAGCGCGTTCTGGGGGATCATCTCGCCGAAGAGCACCACGTCGGGCTTCATGTACCCGCCGCATTCGCAGCGGGGCGCGCCCAGCGCGCGGTGGCCCAGGTCCATGCCCCGCCGCCGGTGGCAGGCCGGGCAGAAAAGGGTGTCGGCGTTGCCGTGGTACTCGATGACGGTGCCGTTTCCGGCATGCTGGTGGAGCGCGTCGATATTCTGGGTGATGACCGCCTTCAACACCCCCAGATCCTCCAGCTCGGCCAGCGCAAAGTGGGCCGGGTTGGGGGCCACGTCCCGCAGGTTTTCCGCCAGCGCGTACCACATCTCCCAGACCTTGTCCGGGTCGGCGTAAAAGGCGTCGATGGTGGCGTATTCGTCCGGGGGGAAGCGCGACCACAGCCCGTCGGCGCTGCGGAAGTCGGGGATGCCGCTTTCGACGGAGATGCCCGCGCCCGTCACGGCCACGGCGCGCCTGGCGGTTTTCAGCGCTGCGGCGGCCTGTTCATACAGGCCGGGAAGGGTGTTTGACTGCTGTGCCATGCCGGACGTTCCGTGCTTTCGCGCCGTCAGCGCGGACCGATGGTTTCCATTCCGCCCATGTAGGGCCGCAGCGCCTCCGGCACCACAATGGTCCCGTCCGCCCGCTGGTAGTTTTCCAGCACGGCCACGGCCGTGCGGCCCACCGCCAGGCCGGAGCCGTTCAGCGTGTGGACGAATTCCGGCTTTTTGTCGCGGCGGAAACGGATGTTGGCGCGGCGCGCCTGGAAGTCGGTGAAATTCGAGCAGGAGCTGATTTCGCGGTAGGCGTTCTGGCCGGGCAGCCACACCTCGATGTCGTGGGTTTTTGCGGCGGAGAAGCCCATGTCGCCGGTGCACAGCGTCACCACACGGTAGGCCAGGCCCAGCCGCTGCAGCACCGCCTCGGCGTTGGCCGTGAGTTTTTCCAGCTCGTTCCACGACTCCTCGGGCAGGGTGAACTTGACCATTTCCACCTTGTTGAACTGTTGCATGCGGATCATGCCCCGCGTGTCCTTGCCTTAGGAGCCCGCCTCGCTGCGGAAGCAGGGCGTGTGCGCCGTGTAGCAGAGCGGCAGCGCCGCCGCGTCCAGTATCTCGTCGCGGTGGATGTTGGTCACCGGCACCTCGGCGGTGGGGATCATCCAGTAGTCGGTGTTCTCGACTTTGAACAGGTCGGCGGCGAATTTCGGGAGCTGGCCCGTGCCGCGCATGCTGTCGGAGTTGACCATGAAGGGGGGGAGCACCTCGGTGTAGCCGTGCTCGCGGGTGTGCATGTCGAGCATGAGCGCCGCCAGAGCCCGCTCCAGCAGCGCGCCCGCGCCCCTGGACAGGCCAAAGCGCGCGCCCGCAAGTTTCGCGCCGCAGCCGAAGTCGAAAAGGCCCAGGGCCTCGCCCAGCTCCACGTGGTCCTTCGGCGCGAAGTCAAAAACCGGCGGCGCGCCCCATGTTCGGACAACCGGATTGTCGGCCTCGTCGTTCCCCTCGGGCACGGAGTCGTCCGGAAGGTTCGGGATGGTCAGCAGGAATTCGTCAAGCCGCGCGTCCGCGCCGCGCACCTCCTCCTCCAGCACGGCGATGCGGTCCTTGATGTCCTTCATCGCCGCGATCGCCTCCGACGCATCCTCGCCCGCGCGCTTTTTCGCCGCCACCTCGGCGGTCACCTTGTTCTGCCCCGCGCGGAGCTGCTCCATTTCGTATATTTTTGCGCGGCGCTCGGTGTCCACCGCGAAAACGGCCTCAAGGTCAACCTTTGCGCGGCGTTTTCGCATGCCCTCCCGGACGCGGTCGGGCTCGTTTCTCAGCAGGCGTATGTCAAACATGATCGTTCCCGGTTGCGGGGCGCGTGGCCCCGGTTTACTGTCAGCGGCCGCGCAGCAGGGCGAGCAGCCGTTCCAGTTCGTCGTTGTTGAAGTATTCAATCTCGATTTTGCCGCGGCCGTTGTTCGCGGGTTTGAGGCTCACCTTGGTGCCCAGCTTGCGGCGGAGATCGTCCTCCACCTGGGAGATGTTGGGATCCCTGGTGGTTTCCACGCTGATGCGGGTCTGCCGTCCGGGCTTGTTGGCCTTTGCCGCGGCGAGTCGCTCCGCCTGGCGCACGGAAAGACCGTCGGCGATGATTTTGCGCGCCAGCGCCGCCTGCTCCGCGGGCGACTCCAGCGCCAGCAGCGCCCGCGCGTGGCCCATGCTCAGGGAGCCGTCGGCCACCTGCTCCTGCACCACCTCGGGCAGTTGCAGCAGCCGGAGGGTGTTTGCCACGGTGGCCCGCTTTTTGCCCACCTCGTCGGCGAGCTGTTCCTGGGTCCAGTCAAATTCCCGCACCAGATCCTGGTAGGCGGCGGCAAGCTCGATGGCGTTCAGGTCCTCGCGCTGGATGTTCTCGATGAGGCCGAGTTTCAGCATTTCCCGGTCGGAAATGTCGCGGCACACCGCCGGGATGGCCTTGAGATCGGCCAGAATGCTGGCGCGGCAGCGGCGCTCGCCGCTGACCAGTTCATATTTGCCGTCGCCCGCGGGCCGTACAATCACCGGCTCCTGCACGCCGTCGCGCCGGATTGATTCGGACAGTTCGGCGAGGGCCTCCTCGTCGAAATGCCGCCGGGGTTGCTTGGGATTGGGGAGCAGCTCCGTGGGATCGAGCAGCAGCAGCCTTGTCCCGTCCGGGAGGGCTTGCGGGGCGGGTGGCGCCGGTTTAGGCGCGTCGAGCTGGGCGGTCCCGTGCGAAAGCAGCGCGCCGAGGCCCTTGCCGAGCTTGTTTTTCCTGTTCTCAGCCACGGGCGATCACCTCCCGCGCCAGGGCCATGTAGGCCTGGGCCCCGGCGGACTTGAGATCGTAGTAAATGATCGGCCTGCCAAAGCTGGGCGCCTCGCTCAGGCTCACGTTGCGCGGAATGACCGTGTCGAAAACCCTTTTTCCCAGGTGGCCCCGCACGTCGTCCGCCACCTGACGGGACAGGTTCGTGTGCTGGTACATGGTCAGCAGCACGCCGCGCACCCCGAGGCCGCCGTTCAGCGTGTCGCGCACCAGGATGATGGTGTTCAACAGTTCGCTCAGCCCCTCAAGCGCGAAGTACTCGCACTGGAGGGTGATAATGACCCCGTCCGCCGCGGTCAGGCCGTTCAGTGTCAGCAACCCCAGGGAGGGGGGGCAGTCAATGAAAACGAAGTCGTATTTCTCGCGCACCGGGGCCAGCGCGTCACGCAGCCGGAATTCCCGCCGCTCCGCCTCCACCAACTCCAGCTCCGCGCCCACCAAATCGCGGGTGGAGGCCAGTGCCCACAGGTTGTCCATGGGTGTCTGTGTGACCGCCTCCGCCATGGTCGTGCCGTTCACCAGCACGTCATAGGTGGTGTGCTCCGCACGGCTTTTGTCCACGCCCAGCCCCTGTGAGGCGTTGCCCTGCGGGTCAAGATCGACCAGCAGCACCCGCTTTCCCGCGGCGGCGATGCAGGCGGCAAGATTCACCGCGGTCGTGGTTTTGCCCACGCCGCCCTTCTGATTGGCCACAGCAATTACCTGGCTCATGAGAAAATACCCGAGGC
The DNA here is from genome assembly GCA_041859375.1 of Candidatus Hydrogenedentales bacterium. Classification (GTDB taxonomy): domain Bacteria; phylum Hydrogenedentota; class Hydrogenedentia; order Hydrogenedentales; family CAITNO01; genus JBHEKP01. The sequence continues at coordinate 14,351 of JBHEKP010000043.1, forward strand.
CCCATGCCTTGTGAGGGAACGACAAACCGGTCAGTTATGATACGGGTGGAACGGCGGATATGTCAAAGACGCGGCGGCGGCCATTACGGCCAAGTTTTATTTGGGGGATTCCCAGGCCTAATGGGTGCGGACAGGACGGTTTTCGGAAATTATGGGCTTCTTGCGGGGGCATTTCCGGTTTTTTTCACAGAGAAGGAGGTTTCGGTTCCGTCATGGCCCGCCGGCTTGCTATACTTTCCGGCGCGGATTTTCCCCCGGGAATGCGGCGCGCCGCAGGGTGGTTATTTTTTTGGGTGTAGTATGTCCGCAAACAACCAGTCAGGAAGGATTTAGGGCCATGCTATTTGATTTCGACATGATTCAGGCGGTGTACGGGCGGCTTGCGGCGCGGGTGGCGGCGGCGCGGGAGGTGGTGGGGCGTCCGCTGACCCTGGCGGAGAAAATCCTGTACGCGCACCTGTGGGACGGCCCGGCGTCGCGTGCCTTCGCGCGGGGTGCGGATTATGTGGACTTTGCGCCGGACCGGGTGGCGATGCAGGACGCGACGGCGCAGATGGCGCTGCTCCAGTTCATGTCGGCGGGCCGGGCGCGGGTGGCGGTGCCGAGCACGGTCCACTGCGATCATCTCATCCAGGCGAAATCCGGCGCTGCGGCGGACCTCGCGGAGGCGCTTTCCGTCAACAGCGAGGTGTACGAGTTTCTCGCGTCGGTGTCGAACAAGTACGGCATCGGCTTTTGGAAGCCGGGCGCGGGCATCATCCACCAGGTGGTGCTGGAGAATTACGCCTTTCCCGGCGGGATGATGATTGGCACGGACTCGCACACGCCGAACGCGGGCGGACTGGGCATGGTGGCCATCGGCGTGGGCGGCGCGGACGCGGTGGACGTGATGGCGGGCATGGCCTGGGAGTTGAAGTTCCCGAAGCTGATCGGCGTGAAGCTGGGCGGAAAGCTCCGCGGCTGGGCCTCCGCGAAGGATGTGATTCTCAAGGTGGCGGGCCTGCTGACGGTGAAGGGCGGCACGGGCGCGATTGTGGAGTATTTTGGGGAAGGGGCGGAGAGCATGTCCTGCACGGGCAAGGGCACGGTGTGCAACATGGGCGCAGAAATCGGCGCCACCACGTCGATTTTCGCCTTTGACGAAACCATGGCGCGGTACCTTGAGGCGACGGGGCGCGCTGAGGTGGCCGCCGCGGCGCGCGCGGCGGCGGCGCACCTGCGGCCCGATCCGGAAGTGTACGCCGACCCCGCCGCCTACTACGATCAGGTCATTGAGATTAACCTGGACGAGCTGGAGCCGCTGCTGAACGGCCCCTTCACGCCGGATCTTGCCACGCCCGTTTCCAGGATGCGCGCGGTGGCGGCGGAGAAGGGCTGGCCGCAGAAGGTGGAGGTGGCGCTCATCGGCTCCTGCACCAATTCCTCCTACGAGGACATGAGCCGCTGCGCCTCGCTGGTGCGCCAGGCGAGGGAGAAGAAGATCACGGCGAAGGCGGAGTTCACCATCACACCCGGTTCTGAACTGGTGCGCCACACGCTGGAACAGGACGGATTGCTTGCGGAATTCGAGGGCATCGGCGGGGTGGTGCTGGCGAACGCCTGCGGACCCTGCATCGGCCAGTGGGCGCGCCACCGCAACGGCGCGGCGGACGAGCCAAACACGATTGTGACCTCCTTCAACCGCAACTTTGCCAAGCGCAACGACGGCAACCCGAAGACCCACGCCTTTGTGGCGTCGCCGGAGATGGTGACGGCGCTGGCGCTGTCGGGCGACCTGGGGTTCAACCCCGCCGTGGACACAATCATCAATGACGAGGGTGCGGCGGTGAAGCTTGACCCGCCGAAGGGCGACGAGCTGCCCGCGCGCGGATTCTCCTGCGACGACCCGGGTTATGCCGCGCCCGCCGCGGACGGCAGCGCGGTGCGGGTGGTGGTGAAGCCGGACTCGGCGCGGCTCCAACTGCTGGAACCCTTCGCGCCAAACGGGGGTGACTTGCGGGGACTGCGCCTGCTCATCAAGGCGAAGGGCAAATGCACCACGGACCACATCTCCATGGCCGGGCCCTGGCTCAAGTTCCGGGGCCACCTCGACAACATCTCGAACAACTGCCTCATCGGCGCAATCAACGCGTTCAATGACGCCGCGAACAGCGTGAGGAACCCGCTGACCGGCGAATACGGCGAGGTGCCCGCCACGGCGCGCGCCTGCAAGGCCGCGGGCATCGGCACGGTTGTGGTGGGCGACGAAAACTACGGCGAGGGCTCCTCGCGCGAGCACGCCGCCATGGAGCCGCGCCACCTCGGGGTGAAGGTGGTGCTGGTGCGCAGTTTCGCGCGCATCCACGAGACCAACCTGAAGAAGCAGGGCATGCTGGCCCTCACCTTCGCCAATCCCGACGACTACGGCAAAATCCGAGAGGACGATGAGATTGATGTAATCGGGCTGGATGCCTTCACGCCGGGCGCGCCGCTGACCATGGTGCTGCGCCACGCCGACGGCACGCTCGATCAGTTTGCGGTGAACCACACCTACAATGATGCGCAAATCGCATGGTACAGGGCTGGCGGCGCGCTGAATCTTATCCGTGCCCAGCAGAAAGTGTGATTACGCAAAAATTCCGGACGGGATGACAGGATGAACGGGATGAGGCGCTTTCCATCCCATATATCCTGTTATCCTGTCTAGGTTTTAGCTAAGGCGGCAAAAGGGAAAGGGCGTTTCTTATGGGCAGGGCGGTATTGGTGAGGGCCGTGTGTCTGTGCATGCTGGCACTGGTGGTGTCGGGCTGCAAGACACGGCCCCAGGCGAATGCCCCCCTGGAACGCTACTCCCCCGCATACGGTTACCGGTATGAGAACATCGCGCCGGGCCCGGACAACTCGGACAGCCTGCTGGTGTTGCTCACCTTTTCCGGCGGCGGCACCCGCGCCGCGTCGCTGGCCTACGGCACGCTGGAGGCGCTGCGGGACACAAAGATCGAATGGGAGGGGAAGCAGCGGCGCCTGATTGACGAGGTGGACGCCATATCCTCCGTGTCGGGCGGCAGCCTGCCCGCCTCTTATTACACCCTTTTTGGTGACAGAATCTTCGATGATTTTCCCGGGAAGGTGCTGTACAGGGACATTCAGGGAAATGTCATCAAGCAGGTGCTGGCGTTGCGCAACTACGCCCGGCTCATGTCGCCCTACTTCAGCCGTACCCATTTGATGGCGGAGGATTTTGACAGGACCATTTTTGAGGAAAAAACCTACGCCGACCTTATGGAACGGCCCCGGCCGTTTCTCATTGTCAACGCCACCAACATGACCCGCGGAAGCCGCTTTGAGTTTACCCAGCCCCAGTTTGATCTGCTTTACTCCGACCTTGCCCGATACCCTGTGGGCTATGCCGCGGCGGCCTCGGCCGCGTTTCCCGGCCTGCTCACACCGGTTGTGATGAAAAATTATGAAAAAGGCCCAGACTACCGGGTTCCCCTTTGGGTGACACAGACGCTTGCAACGGGGGATTCCGGCCGTTACGGTTACAAGGCGGCGGAAGAGGTTATGGATTACGTCACGGCCGGCCATCCTTACGTGCACTTGGTGGACGGGGGGGTGTCGGACAATCTGGGCCTGATGCCCGTAACCCTGGGCCTTCAGGGCGGGATTAGCAGCGCCGCCCTTTGGCCCGCCTTTCGGACCGGAAAAGTGAAAAAGGTGGTCATCATAACGGTGAATGCGGAAAAGGGGCACCAGAACACATTGGACTTTAGTGACAAGATAGCCGGACTGATGCAAATACTCGGCAGTGCCACTTCCACCCCGCTGGAAACATTCACCCAGGCACAGATTGAGTATCTTAAACTGGTGCTTTACACACTGAAACGCGACCCGGGAAGCACTTGGGACTTTCGGGGAAGCATGATGGGTGAGTACCGGGACACCCTGATGGGCCCCGTGCGGCCCGTGGATTATTATTTTGTTGAGGTGGCGTTCAACCGGTTGGGGGATAAGGCGGAGAAGGAGTATCTCAACACGCTGCCCACCTCTTTCAAACTAAAGCGGGAACAGGTGGACCGCCTCCGTGCCGCCGCACGGAATATTCTTTCCGCTCATCCCGTGTATTTGGAGTTGCTTGGCGAGCTTCAAAACGAGGCCAACGTGAAATAATTCTGCCAAGGGGGCAAGTCTCTTTAAAACCGTCCGGAAATGAGAAATTCCAGTATTGCCCCGTTGTAGTCGTCCGCCTCGTCATGGAAAAAGAGGTAGCCCCCAAGCACGTTTAATGAAAGCCCCCCGGAGAGTGGGATATCCACTCCGGCACGGGGGCTGGTCCAAAGGAGGTTGGATTTATCCTCCTGGCGGATGCGCAGGCGGTCACCCGTCAATGGGGTGTAGACGCGCACATCGGCGATGGAAATCTGACGGGTGTATCCCACGTTCATTTCCGTCACCGGCCGTGTTCCCTTCAATGAACCGACAAGTCCAGGTTCCTTTTTTTCAGGCCTGCCCAGGGGCCACCACCGCAGGGAACTGCCCGCAAACATTGATTGGCGGGTGAAATACACTTTTGTGGTCACCGGAACGGGGCCGGCAAAGTAATCATCCCGGTTGCGGATGGTTCCCGCACCGCCGCCGCCGTAAACAGTCCATGCCAGTTTTTCGTTGATATCCCTGCCCACCCCGCACGATAAATCCCAGACATACCACTGGTCACGCCAGTCCTGAAAGGTTGTAACCCTGCGCCAGCGGGGAAAAATCAGGCCAAAAGTGTTGTTGATCTGCCGGTCAATGCGCCGTTCGGAGGTTTTTAGCTTGTTGTGATAATTGGAAGTCCCAAAAAACCAAAACCACGGGCTTTCTTCCTCATTATCCGGGCCGGTTTCGGTGGGTGGGGCCGCCACAGGGGTTTCGTCCAATGCTTTGGCGGGACCATTCTCCGCAGCCGGGGCGAGAAATGGGAGCAACCACACCGTCAATCCAAGGCAAAAGATACGAAATTTCCAACCATTTTCGGATGCATGAAATGAGACGCGCATTTATTGTGTTGCCCTTATGGGTGAATGTTCTTAACAGCAACAAAAGATCGTAAGACACGGAGTGCTCCCATCACAAGGGAAATGGCCGTTTTTGGAATAATTGAAAAGCGCATTTTGGCGGGTGGGACATTCTTATGCAAGAGCGTTTGAGGCTAGTGAAGAGGCCGGGCGGAGACTTCAAAATCCTTGACATATCCGCTGTTTTTTGTCAGAATCGCTTAATGAAGAACATCGTGTAAACCATTGGAAATGACCGGATTTCATGCAAGTCTTTGCGGACTGCAAGGGCTTGTCGAGCCGGTTCAAACCATGAAAGAGACAGGGACATGAAAAATCTGATTCTGCTCGCGCTGGGGCTTGTGGTGTGTTTCTTCCCGGCTGCGGTTTTTGCCGCCGCCGGCGACACCCCAATGCCGGATGATGCCTTGGAAGCCGCAGTGGAGGCCATTATCGGTGATGACAGTGTCCCCGATGCTGTTGACGGGGAATTGCTGGCGACAGATCTGACTTTTTTGGGACTTGATGAATCAGGCATCAATCCCGTCTCCGGTGTAACAGACTTAACGGGGCTTGAAGGGGCGGACAGTTTGTTACTGATTTTTCTTGCAGATTCTCCTGTGGCAAGTTTTTCACCCGTCAAGAACCTTCCCTCTCTTGTGGGGCTTGGGTTGATTGATTGTGCGGTGACCGACGCCGACATCACGGAGCTGATCTCGGGCGACATCAACCTTTCCGTGCTGTACCTGCCCAACCTGATTGGCGGCGCGAATGTGAATAATGTGACCCAGACAGGTTTGGCCGCGCTTGCCGCCGAGTGGACGGGCCTGACGGAGCTTCAGATAACTGATCATGGCTCGGATTTTGACATTTCCGTGCTCGCCGGTCTTCCCTTGGGCACCGTTGAGGGACTGGACATTGTGTCATTGGGCCTTTCCGGAAACACCATCACTGCGGGGCTGCCCACGCTTGAGGGGTTCACGGCGGCCACCAAAATAGATATCGGCAACACAGGGTTGGACAACACTGAGCTGGACTCTGTGGACTGGACAAAGCTTACTGCACTGACAGCCCTTTACCTTTATGGAAACAGCATTTCTGAAATCACCCCCCTGCGCGACATGGTGGGTGTCCAGACCGGCTTGACTGTCGATCTGAGCAATCTTCCCCTCAGTGAGACCGCAGTCTGCACGGATGTTCCCTATCTTGTTGAAACGGGCGGGTTTACCGTTGTTGCCGAGGGTGTTGATCCCTGCGGCCCCGAACTCACCGTGAATATCACCGGCACCGGCACGGCTTCACAGGTCGGCACCCGCCGCCAAGTGCAGGATTCCGTGGTGACGATCACCGCGTTCCCGACAGACGGCAGCGGATATGCGTTTCAGGAGTGGACCGGGGATGTGACGGGGACCTCCCCCGAGATCCAGGTCACCATGGACGGTGCAAAGACCATCACGGCGGTGTTTGTCAACACCGGCAATCTTTCGACCATAACGGTGCAGCATGCGGGTTCGGGAAGCGGCACGACCGATCCCTCCCCCGGTGTTTACACCTATCTGGAAGGCGCGCCCCTGAACCTTTTCGCCTCCCCGGATTCGGGTAGTTTCTTTGGTGGATGGACTGTCACCATCGGGGCGGATTCCTTCCCGGTGTCCTATTATTCTTTCCCTGTGGAGGCCGTGCCGGAGGATGACGCGCTGGTCGTTGCCACCTTCACAGACTCCGGATATGATCTGATACTTGATGTGGACGGCAATGGCCAAGTGCTTCCAAGCGCGGGCACATACGCCTATGCGGATGGTTACACGGTCGAGCCCCTGCAGGCGAACCCCGCCGAGGGCTGGTATTTCGCCGGATGGGACGACGGAACTGGCAACATCATTGACACGGACAATCCCACCCTGGTGGTGATGACGGGGGATGTGACCCGGAAAGCGGTTTTCCTGCCCAATCCCACGTCCTCACTGACGATGATTAAAGCGGGCACGGGCAATGGAACCACCACGCCCGCATCAGATGTGACGCCGGGATTGTCATATCCTTATGTTGTTGGTGTGAACGTGGAACTGACTGCGGAACCGGACGCCAATTCCGTGTTTTTGGGCTGGTCGGGCGACATACCGGCGGGGGTGGACGCAACCGCCCGTTCCATCACGGTGACCATGGATCAGGATCGCGCCATCACCGCCAACTTTGTTCAGGCGGACTGGCAGTTGACGGTGCAGGTGGTGGGAACCGGCGACACCACGCCGACGCCGGGAACCTATGGCTATCTGAACGGGGCCGTGGTGGATCTTGGTGTGATTCTGGACGAGGGCAGCGGTTTCGCCTTTGAGGCGTGGTCCGGGGATTTTCCCGCGGAATCGGATCTTTCGCTTCCTGATCAGACGTTGACCATGGACGGCAACAAGACGGTGACTGCCACATTTACCGACTCGGGGACAATCAGTCTGACGGTTTCCACCTCTGGGGCGGGGACCGGAACGACAGACCCGGCGCCGGGAACCTACTCGTATCTGCCCGGCCAGTTGATTTCCCTCACCCAAATTCCTGGTGCTGGTTCGTTCTTTGGCGGTTGGACCGGCCAGGAGGAGACAAGTCCGGGGGTTTGGGAACCCATTGGCATCACCTTCGTGCAAACCAACCTGACCGCTGAAATAACAAAGAACACACAGTTGACCGCCAATTTTGGAACGGATGGTTTTACCATTGTGGTGCTTCCACCCGATGTTGAAGGCGGCGTGTTCCCTGATCCCGGAACCTATTTGCTCGCCACGGGAACACAGTTCACCCTCTTCTCAGATCCGGCACCCGGATGGAACTTTGTCGAATGGCAGGATGGCTCCGGAAACGTCCTTTCGTCGGACACCGAACTGCCGGTGGTTGTGGATGCCGACAAGACATTCAAGCCGGTTTATGAACTGCCGTCTTTCACCCTGACCATGATTTCCGCCGGCACGGGCACGGGAACAACTTCACCCGTCTCCTCGGCCGCGCCCGGCACCGACTATCAGATTGTTCGGGACCAGTTCCTGGTTCTCACGGCGACTCCCAGCCCGACCTCCGTGTTCAGCGGGTGGAGCGGCGATCTGCCGCCGGGTGCGGATCCGGCCAATCCGATTCTGAATGTCATCATGAGCCAGGATCGTGTGATAACCGCCACATTCGCCCCGGCGGACTACACTCTCACCGTTCAGGTGGCGGGGACCACGAATCCGGTGGACGTGTATCCGGCACCCGGACAGTACGGCTTCCTTTCCGGCCAGCAGATTACCCTGCGCGCCATGCCGGCCAACGGCAGCATAGCGGCGTTTGATCTTTGGACGGGAAGCATTGCGGACAGCCAGCCGATTGTCACCCTGACGATGAACGGCAACAAGACGGTCATCGCCAACTATGTTGACACTGACGCGTCCAACTCCAAGCAGCTTACCGTGCTCGCCAGCGAGGGGCCCGGCACGGGCCTGGTTTTCCCGCTTGGCGAGGGCGTTTACCGGTTCCTGACAAACCGCCAAGTCATGTTTGCCGCGAATCCGCTGCCGGGGAGTTACTTCAACGGCTGGCGCGGCGACTACAACGGGGTGAACACGCCCCAGGAGCTTGCCGTGCGCATGAGCCAGGACCGCACCCTTGGCGCGGCGTTCAGCACCACCGGCGCAAACGTGACCGTGGCTGTTTCCGGCCAGGGCGACGTGTTCCCGAGGCCGGGAGTCTACGCCCTCGCCGACGGGCTCGCGGTACCCTTCACCGGTTCACGCATCAATTCCACCTGGGTCTTTGACAGCTGGCAGGACATCGGCGGAAATCCCTATTCCTCCGACAACCCCTACACCCTTGTGGTGGACGCATCCCAGGTTACCCAGTACATCGAGGGCGTCTTTGCCGAGGATGTCACAGCGCCGGAGGTCATCGCCTGTGCGCCCGACACGGTGCTTGAGCCCGACCAGGGGTGTGTTTGGGCGCTTCCCGACTACACCACAGCGGTGGACGCCACGGACGACTACGGTCCCATCACAATCCTCCAAGACCCTTTAGCCGGAACGGTAATCACCGGCACGACGCTCGTTACGATTACCGTGAAAGACATGAGCACAGCCAGCCCGAACACCACCTGCACCTTTACCGTCGAACAGGTTGACACCCTGGGCAACTGCCTTGGCGGCGCCTACAATGTGGACCAGGACGGGGACCAGTCGCTCAACCTCACGGAACTGATGCGCATCATCCAGTTCTACAACACAACCGGCGGCAGTTATCATTGCGCGGCGGATCCGTCCTCCACCGAGGACGGTTTCGTGCCGGGCCTTGACGCCGGCGCCCAGTCCTGCACACCCAGCGCCGCCGACAAGGACGGCGACTTTGTCATCAGCCTCGCGGAACTGCTTCGTGTCATCCAGCTGTTTAACGCGGAAGGCTTCTTCTTCTGCGGCGATCAGTCCCCGGACGGCGACGGCGTCTGCGCCGGAGAAGCGGCAAGGGTGCGCGTGGTGCATGCAAGCCCCACAACGCCTGACTTTGATCTGTGCGCCAACGGTGTGCTCCGGTTTGTGGACGTGGCCTACGGAACGGGTTCGGTGTACACCAGCCTGCCCGAAAACGCGGCCAATGATTTCCGCCTTGTCCTTGCGGGCAACGACTGTGGTGACACCCCGCTTTACCAGTTGAACCTGGGGTTGCTGGCGGGCGAAAGCGCCACCATCGCGCCCGCGGGTGCCGGAGACATTTTCGCTTTCCTTGACGACACCACGCCGCCGGCCGCGGGCAAGGCGAAGGTGCGCCTGCTGCACCTGAACACCGCCGCGGTTGTGGTGGATGTTGTGGCGCTGCTTGCGGGCGGCGGGGAGTTGACGCTCTTTGACGATGTTTCCTACGGCTCCGCCAGTGCTTACGTGGAGGTTGACCCCGGCCTTTACACGCTTCAGGCGCGCGCCGCGGACGGGGTTACCCCCGTGGCCCCGGCATTCCAGGCCACCCTGGCCGCGGATACCACCTATTCGGTGGCCGCCGCCGGTGACGGCACATCGCCTTTCCTTCCGGTGCTGCTTGAGGAGTAGGGGTCTGCTTTGACGCCGCAGAATAAAACGCGGCGGGAATCCGGTTTGCGGGTTCCCGCCGCGGTTGTTTTTCCGGAGGTGTTCAGTCCAGCGGCTTGAAAAGGGCCAACGCGCGGCAGATGAGCATCACGGCCCGGGATTTGTTCAGCACATAAAAGTGAACACCGGGCGCGCCCTGCTCGATGAGCTCCTCCGCCTGCCGTGCCGCGTAATACATTCCGACCGCATACTGCCCCTCCTCGTCGTCCCCGTGAACCTCCATGCGTTTTATCAGCTTCCGGCTCAGGTGGGCTCCGCAGCGGGCCGTCATCCGGCGCGCCTGGGCGAGGTTGGTCACCGGCAGGATGCCCGGCACGATGGGAACCCCGATGCCCGCCTCGGCGCACCGGTCGCGGAACCGGAAATAGTCGCCGTTGTCGAAAAAGAGCTGGGTGATCACCGCGTCGGCGCCGGCGTCCACCTTCTCCTTCAGATATTCCAGGTCCTTGGCAAGGGAGGGCGCCTCCGGGTGGGTTTCAGGATAACCCGCCACGCTGATTCCCAAAGCGGGAAATTCCCCGCGAATCAGACGCACAAGATCGCATGCGTGGTTCAGGCCGCCCTCCACCGGCACAAACCGGCTTTCCCCCTGGGGGGGATCACCCCTAAGCGCCACAATCCGATCCACCCCCGCCGCCACCGCCTCGCCGATGTAGGCCAGCAGTTCGTCCACCGTTGAGCCCACACAGGTCAGGTGGGAGGCGATGGGGATGCCGGGATGCGCATCCCGCACCATGCGCAGCACCTCCAGGGTCCGGCTTCGCGTGGAGCCCGCGGCGCCGTATGTGCAGGTGATGTACGCGGGCTTGCACAGGGCCAGCTCCCCGAGCTGGTCGAGCAGGCTTCGCATGCCCTCGTCCGTCTTGGGGGGGAACAACTCAAAAGAAATCACCGGTTTTCCGGCCTGATAGACCTCCGCCAGTGAAAGACGCTGCAAATCCATGCCTGTTGGTAACCTCCGGTAATGCCGTTATTGTAAAGGCGTTTCATCACTTCTTCAAGGGCGCGCCGCACCTTCTTTGTGGTATCATCCGTGCGTGGTCCGCAAAAACAGGGCCGCATGTCAGGCACACACAAACGGCTGCGAGGTTCATCATGGCGCATGTGAATTTGGTGACGGGCGGCGCGGGCTTTATCGGCTCCCACCTGTGCGAGGCGCTCATCGCGCGGGGCGAGGAGGTGCTTTGTCTGGACAATTTTTTCACGGGCAGAAAAGCCAATCTGGAGCGCATCGCGGGAAAGCCCGGTTTTGAGGTGATCCGCCACGATGTGACGAACCCGATAGTGCTTGAGGTGGATCGAATCTTCAATTTTGCGTGTCCGGCCTCCCCGGTGCATTACCAGCACAACCCGGTGAAGACCATCAAAACCAACGTCATGGGCGCGCTCAACATGCTCGGACTGGCCAAGCGGGTGGGCGCGCGCATCCTTCAGGCCTCCACCTCGGAGGTGTACGGTGACCCGGCGGTGCATCCCCAGGTGGAGTCCTACTGGGGCAACGTGAACCCCATCGGCCCCCGTAGCTGCTATGACGAGGGCAAGCGCGTCGCCGAGGCGCTTTTCTTTGACTATCACCGCCAGAACAGGGTGGATATCCGGGTTATACGCATATTCAACACCTATGGTCCGCGCATGCTGGTCAACGACGGGCGCGTGGTGAGCAACTTCGTGGTGCAGGCGCTGCGCAACGAGCCCATCACCATTTACGGCGACGGCTCCCAAACCCGCTCCTTCTGCTTTGTGGATGACTTGGTGCGGGGCATTCTGGCCATGATGGACTGCGACGGATTCAACGGCCCGGTGAATCTTGGAAATCCGGGCGAATTTACCATGCTGGAACTGGCGCAAATGGTGGTGGAGATGACCGGCTCCTCGTCGAACATGGTCCGCAAGCCCCTTCCAACGAATGATCCAACCCGGCGGCGTCCGGACATTTCCCTGGCCAAAGAAAAACTCGGCTGGGAACCTTCCATTCCGCTCCGCGAGGGGCTTGCAAAAACCATCGCCTACTTTGACGCGCAGCTTTCCGGCAGGAACACGGACTAATCCTTCAGCAGCCAACCGTCAAATTTGGGGCGGTATCCGTCCTCGCTGTAGGGGTCGAAAGTGTACCCGTCCGCGTTGAACATCTGAATGACGCGCAACAGTTCGGAAAGGCCGATGGCCCAGTCGCGGGGGGCGTAGTCGCTGTCATGGGGCGTGCAGGAGGTGCCTCCGGCCGGTCCAGGCCGGTAGCCGTCCTCGCCTGCGGCATCGCAGGAGTAACCGGGCGAATTGTACAACTGCACCACCCGCAGCAGTTCGCCAAGGCCGATGACCCGGTCCCCGTCCTGATCCGCGCTGTGCGGTTCGCCGTTGTTGGGGTCAAGCGGCTCGCATCCGGGCAGGTCGCTGATGTTTGTGGAGATGAATCCCGCCGGCGCGCCGCCCCCCTTTGAAAGGCCGGCGATGCCCGCGGCCGAGTGCAGTTCGCGCCAGGTGATTCTTATTGTGCCCTCGAAAAACATCTCTACCTGGAAAGTGTGGCTGTTTTCCAGGGAGTAAAGCCCTGACGAGTCATAGGCGGGCACGTTTTCAAAAGTCACCGCGATGCGGTCGTTAAGCTGCTGCCAGCCGACCCTTCCCCGGATCGAGGGGTTGAGATCCGTGAACAGCATGGAAATGCGTGTCAGGCCGAAGTGTGTTGAAATGGTCTCCCTGCGTGCCGTGTCCCCGGCGGAAAAGGTGATGTAGCCGTTGCTTCCAATGAAAAACCGGCCGGTCACCTGGTTGTAAATTCTCAGTTTCTTCTCGTCGGCCAGCGGCACCTCAACAAAGGCGTCGTCGCCGAGTGTCACCGTCTGTCCGCCTGCGGGGTCCGTCGGGAGGCTTTGCACCTCCTGAACACACCCAAAATAATAGTCGTTGCTGCCGTTTGGCACCAGGGTCATGGAACTGTACTGGATGTCCACCGGCCGGGTGGAGGTGAACTGTTCGGTGAAATAATTCACCGTTTCCAGGGTGGTCAGGGTGAAACAGCCCCCCCCGTTGTCCGCCATGCCGGTGTTGCCGCTGTCGTCCGTTGCCTGGATGGAGAAGAAGTACTGTGTGGAGGGGTTGAGGGTGTTCAGGTTAATCACATGGGTGGTTGCGCGCGGACCGTCCATGGAGGCGGCAAGGTTTCCGCAGGACGTTCCGAAGGAGACCAGCGGGAGCGCCCCCTCGTTGGTGGAAAATTCGATGGTGGCCTGCCCTGAGGAGACAAACGACACGTTGACATTGCTGATGACCGGGGGGGCGCAATCCAGAACCGCGGTGGTGGAGATGGTCTCCGGGGTTCCCGTTCCCGTGTCGGCGTCCTCATACCTGGCCGTCAGGGTGTCCCCGTTGCCCGCCTCGACGGCGCCATTGTTCATAATGGGCGCGGCGGGGGAGAAGGTGAAGGTCGTTTGGAACTCACCCGGACTGCCGGATTTCTCGGTGAGGCTGAGGGTTTCCCTGTCACCGGAGGTGGTTTCCACCAGCAGAAACGCCGTGCCCGTGCCCGTGAGGTCCTCATCCAAAAGCCGGAGCTCCACAGTCCCCCCGCATCCGTAGGAGGCTTGTCCAAAGAGCACAATCCCCCTGCTTCCGATAACCGGGGGGATGATGTCCTTGAAATTGGATATTTTGGTGCAGTCCTCGCCGCGTCCGGCGGAGTCCGTGTTGGTGTTGCTGTAAAAACAGGTGGCCGTGTACAAAAAGTCACTGTCGCCGCGCACCAAAATTCCCTCAAGCTGGCCGGTGTTCGCGTTAATCACCGGCGAGCCGGAGTTGCCGACATAGGTGTCCAGGTTGGCGACAAAAAAGCCGGGATCCGTGTTGCTGCGCACGGCGGTGGTGGGGCCGAAGGCCAGTTTCAGCGGCAGTCCCGCCGGGTGGCCGATGACCCCGATGGGGGTGCCCACCCCGATGGTGCCCTCGCGCCTGATGTTGAAGGGCCGCGCGCCCGGCGCCGTGATGGGGCGGTCAACACGGATGATTGCATGGTCGGTGTTTCCGGATGACGCTGAGGAGACAATCTCAATGCCCGAATACACCTCATCGGCGGTGAATTCAGTGCGGGCCTCCGTGGCGCTTTCCATGGCGAAGCCAAACACGATTTTGAAACCGGACAGGTCGCCGCTGCTGACACAATGCCCGGCTGTGGCTATCAAGTCGGAACCCACCATGAACCCGGAACAGAAGGGTGCGGTGGGCTGGTTTCCAAAGGGTTCCCCCTCGCAGGCCGGTTTGCCGCCGCGCATGTAGGCCACGGGTTGCAGGGTGTAGGAGCCGTCACCGTTGATGATGATGCGTGAATTGCTGATGAGCCCGCAGGTGGACGCCGCCCAGGTGAGCCGCTGGGGCAGTGTTTCCTGATACACGTCCATCCGGTCGTCCGTGCCGTAGACGACCTTTGGCGCGTACCAAAGGCTTGCCGGATCCCAGGGGGTGTCGCCTATGTCCAGCGGGGAGGGCTTTTCCCCTGTCACAATTTCCGCCCAGGCGGAAAAGAAGGGGGCGTTGACGAAAACAAGCGCCAAAACAACGCCCGTTAAGACGCCCATAGTTTTTGAACAGGCCATCTATTAAATCCTTTTGCCTTAATAGGTTTTACCATATTTGGGCATTGACTGCATCTATTTGGCGGTCGGGGAACCTATGTTTCCGTCACCTCAATGGAAAAATTGAGTATGGCGCTATCCCTTCCTTGAAGGGTGAAAACGAGGGTGGGGCAGGGCAGGGCGACCCCGAACCGAGGACTATGCACGTGGTTTTCAGCATCGAGGCCCAGTGTGGCACTTTCCGTTTCCAGCCTGACTGCCACGGCCAGTCTCCCAATTTTTGCCCAAAAAAGGCGGTTGTTCCCCGGTTCCCCGGACAGCATGACCTCCGGATGAAAGTGAAGCCTGCCCGTGAGTTGCAGGGGGCCGCCGCCCGTTGCCGTGTCTTGGAAGCGCCACATGCGCCGGACTGGATCATGGGTGATGACCCGTTCATGCCGGTAGCCTTGCGGCCAGCGGCAGATCCCGGACAATTTGGCGGGCGCTTCAGCGGACCATTCGGTGATTTCTGTGGTGTGACGCGCACCCACCCGGAACACAGACCAAGCCTCCATGGGTTCCCCGCCGTTGATTTGCAGGGTGTTGTGCGCCCTGATACTGCGCCCGTATTCCCTGAAACGGCTTTCCGCGTACCCATGCATGCCCGCATCTACTATCAGGCGCCGCCCCCCGGCCTCTAGTTCAAAGGAGAAGGGATCCGCATGGGAATGGCCCGGCTGGAAGGGGGGGGAGGGGGCTGCTGTCTTGATGATCATCCGCGCCGCGCCGCAACCCAGGATATAAAAGCCGCTGTCGGAAAAGGCGGCGGTTGCTTTGGGCTCCGTCACGGCGGTTCCCGTTGTTTCCTCCGTCAGTTTTAACAAGACTTGGGGCGGGGGGGATTCATCCAGCACGGAGTCATTGAAAAGGGGTGGTTCCCCGTCGGCATGGATGATTCCGGCCAGAAAAGCTGCCATGCGCGCCAGCACCGGATGGAGCCACGGGGCGGTTTCCGGCAATGCCGCCCCAACGGTCAGAAGGTCAAAAAACACAATCGCATGGTACATGGGACTGCGCTCGTAATGGCCGCCGTCAGGCAGGATCTGCTCCGAAACCTGCCGTTGCAGCAGGGCGACGGCGTTGCCCCCCCCGCCAAGAAGGGCATCCGCAACGGCGAGGGCGGCGGTTTCCCGAAGCAAATGGTTTGCCCGCAGATCCCGCTCAAGCCGGTGTCTCAGCCACCGTGTTTGCAGCGCGAAGGAACGGCGCAACGCCTTGTCGCGCAGGTCAAACACGGCCATGGCAAGCGCCCAGTTCAGCAGGCGCTCCGCAACGGGATAAGGATCCCAGGCGGTATCCGCGCCTGCCGGATTGCGTCTCATCCAGTCGCGCATCCAGTGTTCCGCCCGGTCGCGGTCCCCCAGCCGGGCGGTGCGCAGGGAGTCCGCCGCCAGCGCCCGGACAATCCGAAACCCGTGCAACTGGTAACGCCAGAGCCGGGGCAGATGCGTGTCGCCCCATGGAATAGTCTCGTGCGAACTGGTGCGTAGCCCCAAAAAAGAAAAATCTTGGTTCCGCCATTCCTCCACGGGGAGGGTTGCATCCAGTCCGTTTACCGCCGCACGTTCCATAAACACGCGCAGATTGCGCAAAACCGCAGGATTGAATTCGGTGCGTTGAGGCGCGGGGACAATACCCTCCGGCAGGGACCGCCGCAACATCCGCCATCCCCGCCATGCAATCTGCCCCGGAGTGAGATGGCGCAGGGTGCGCCAGTACAGGCCGGCATGGTGTGTGTTCATGGGACGGCCTCCCCTTTCGCCGCCGACCAGCACCGCGCGAGGGCCTCCGCCCGCGCTTCAAGAAGTTCGAGGGCCCGCCGCATGGACTCTTCCGGGGACATGGGACCGTCAGCCAGCGCGAACGCCGCGGTTAACCCCAGTCCGCGCAGGCCGTTGTGCCCAGCGCCAAGCCTCCCGGCCAGCGCCAGCACCGGGATGCCGCGGTTGCCGCACAAACGCGCAACCCCGGACACCACCTTGCCCCGCATGCTTTGCCCGTCCAAGCTGCCCTCGCCGGTGATGACGAGATCCGCCCCGGCAAGGGCCGTGATCAGACCGGCCTGTTCCGCGACCATGTCAACGCCCGGAATCAGGTGCGCGCCCAGAAAGGCCATCAGACCGGCGGCAAGCCCCCCCGCCGCCCCCGCCCCCGGCAAATCACGCACATCCCTCGTCAAATCCCGGCGCAGGATTCCGGCATAGTGGTTCAATGCCGCGTCCAGCACTTCCGCCTGTTCCGGAGACGCGCCCTTCTGCGGGCCAAAAACATGCGAGGCCCCCGTTGGACCGCAAAGGGGATTGTCCACATCGCATGCCGCCGCCACCCCGCACCCGGCAAGGCGCTTGTCGAACCCGTCCATGCACACCTTGTCCAGTTTTGCGAGCGCCGCACCCCCGGGGGGGATTTCTCCACCCTTCTTGTCGCGCAGGGACGCGCCGAGCGCCTGGGCCATTCCCGCCCCCCCGTCATTGGTGGCGCTGCCGCCAATGCAGACAATGATTTTCCGCGCGCCAAGGTCCAGTGCCGCCCGGATTAGTTCGCCGGTGCCGCGTGTGGTGGCTGTCATGGGGTTGCGTCGCGCCGGTGGGACCAGATGCAGTCCCGAGGCTTCCGCCATTTCGACCACCGCCGTGCCCGTCGCCGCATTGTGGCCAAACCGGGCGGTGACACGCCCTCCCATCGGCCCTGTTACCTCCGCGGTGTGAATCTCCAGCCGTCCGCCCCCGGCCAGCGCGTCCAGCGTGCCCTCGCCGCCGTCAGCCATCGGCACGGACACACAGAAATCCCCCGACCGCGCCCGAAGCCAGCCGTCGCGGATGGCTTCGGCCACCCGTGCCGCAGATGCGCATTCCTTGAAAGAATCCGGGGCCACCACGACTTTCATGGCCCGGTTACCCTTGTGTCGCTTGTCAAAGCCTGCTTCATTTTCTTGCCGCCCCCATCAATCTAGCACAGTCCGGCGGACAAGTTCCCCGTTGGGGAACGGTATGGCGTCACTTTTTTTATGCACCCCTTTCGGTTTTTAGTGAAAAATGATAAACTTTGACTGTGACAGAGGCAGACGGGGCGTCCTGCATGGGGCGTCTCTTTTTTTTGCCCTACTATTAATGGAGGATGGAATAATGCGGTCCAGTGCTTGTCAGCGGGTGTTTGCGGGCGTCCTGTTGCTCCTTGCCGTGGCGGTGGTTGCGGAGGCTGCCGAATTCGCGCCTGTGAATCCGGATTTTGTCGCCGCCCAGATGAAGGGTGCGGGGGGTGTCGAGGGTTTCGGTTATGTGCCCTCACCGGTGGACTGGTCCCACTTGAACGGGACCGCCACGGGCAAGGCCGCCCCCCCGGCCTCCTATGATCTGCGCGCCCAGGGGCTTATGACCTCCGTGAAGAACCAGTCCTCCTGCGGCGCGTGCTGGTCCTTTGCCGCCTGCGGCACCCTTGAGGGCTGGATCAAGCGCAACCAAAGCGTCACCTATGACTTTTCCGAAAACCACATGAAGAACAACCACGGCTTCATGCTGAGCCACTGCGCCGGGGGCAACAACCAGATGGCCATGGCCTACCTGCTGCGCGGGACCGGTCCGTTGCTGGAAGCGCAGGACCCCTATAATCCCGCCATTTCCACACCGCCGCCCGCGGGCGTGCTTCCCTCCGTGTATGTCCGCTCCGCGCCCGTGCTCACCTACGCCCCCAACGGCGACCGTTCCCTCATCCAGAACATGCTCATGGAGGAGGGCCCCATGTCGGTGGTGATGATTTGGAATGACGCGGCGTTCAACTCCACGACAAACACCTACTATTACACCGGCAACGGCGCCGGTCCGAACGACTACGGCCACATGGTCACCCTGGTGGGCTGGGACGACGCCAAGAACGTTCCCGGCGCGGCGGCGCCGGGCGCGTGGATTTGCAAAAACAGCTGGACCTCCTCCTGGGGCGAGGGTGGATACTTCTACATTTCCTACCGCGACACCAAGGCGGTGGGGGAGGCGGTGGGCTATTATGATGTGGTGCCCGCCGGCACCTATGACCAGATTTACCAGCATGATCCTTTCGGCATGACCGCCTATGCCGGTTTCGGCGGGAACACCGCCTGGGGTGCCAACGTTTTCACCGCCACCCAGGACGGGCAGATCACCGCGGTGGGCACCTATGCCCTCGCCCACAACACCTCGGTGCAGATTACCGTCTACGGTTCCGGCTTCAGCGGTTCCGGTTTCACCACCCCCCTTGGCACCACCTCGGCCACCCTGCCGTATGCGGGATACCACGTGGTAACCCTTGCCACACCGGTGCCGGTCACTTCGGGCGGAAAATTCACGGTGGCCGTGCGCTACACCACCCCAGGAATGACATCGCCCCTGCCGCTTGAGCGTTACTATGCTGGCTTTGCCAACGCCACCGCCGCGGCGGGGCAGAGCTATCTGAGCGACAACGGCACCGTCTATGAGGATGTCACCCTCCAGGGGTCCGGATGGAACACGGCCAACCTCTGCATCAAGGCTCTGGTGGACCTACCTTCCCAGACGCCCGAAGTCGGTATTGCCGGAAGCCCCAAGGTGGAGGCGGGCGGCAGCCTGACCCTCCGCGCCTACGCCACCAACATGACCGGAACCGTGGCCTACAAGTGGCGCAAAAACGGCACGGACATTGACGGG
>JBHEKP010000050.1:0-15958 GCA_041859375.1 Candidatus Hydrogenedentales bacterium
TCTCCGCCGCCGAATGCATTGACGAATGGTATCTGGGCAGGAACGATCCCGTCGGCCTGCTGTGGGAGTGGCGGGAGCTGACGGGCCGTTCGGATTTGGGCGAGACGGGGCTGGGACGCCTGGCCGCCGCATGGGAACGCCTGGAAAACTGGGCAATGGCCGCCGCCGTGTGGAGCGAGGCGGCGGAACGCCGTCCGTCCCACGCCCCAAGCGCCCTCAACGCCGGGCGCACCCTGCTTTGGGCCGGACAATATGAGGCCGGGACGGCGCAACTCGCCCGCGCGGCGGAGTTCGGCGGGGAGATTGCCGGATCGGCCGCCGACATCCTTGAGGGATGCGCGCAAAAGGCGGCGCGGGACGGTTATGACGGGGAGGCGGAGAAAATGCGCGCGCTGGCGGCCGCCATCCGGAACCGCGGGGAAAAGGCGGCCACCCCATGATTACCCTGGAAAAAACGCGGTGTTCAGCCGCCGTGCGATGGTTTCCAATCCTGTGCCTCCTGCTGTGCGCAGCATCCCATGCGGAGCCGGTGACGCTGACATTCAGCACCGGGGGCAACGCGACCGCCCCCTCCCCCGCCCTTTTTCCCCCGGCGGGCGGCTACCTGACCCTCCCCGGCGACACCCTGCTGCTCCAGGCCGTTCCCGCGCAGGGCGGCTCCCTGCTGTGGGAAAACGCCGCGCCTCTGGACAATCCGCGCGTTGCCGCCGTGCCTGTGCGGGGAGACGTGCGGGTTTCCGTCTCGGCGGATCCCGCCGGGCCGCCGTCCGGACAGGACGGGACGGCCGCGCATGCCGTAGCGCCCTCCGGCGCGACCCACCTTTTCATGGCCTCCGAAGGGGCGTACGCATGGTTTGCCGCGGACCGGCAGGCCGACATGCAGGGCGCGGGCATCAGCCACCTCACCAGCCTGGACGCGCCTTATTATCCGGTGTTCCAACGGCCCAACCTGAACTTTGAGCACATCATCAACGGGGCGGCGCGGGACAATTTCAGAGCCACCGACACACCCCGCAGGGATCCCATGGAAATCACCGTGGATTCGCCGCGCTCGGTCCGGGTGCGCTGGCCCGCGGCCACCTCAAGCTGGGCCCTGGACTGCGAGATGCGGTACACCCTGGCGGAGGGCACCGCGGTGGACATGGAATTCTCCGTGGTTCCCCGCAAAAACGAGGCCCCCCTTGGATACATCGTGTTCATGTGGGCCTCCTACATGCACATCGCCAAGGGGCGCGCGCTGTGCTTTCCGGGGGTGAAAAACGGGCGGAGGGGCTGGGTGCGCCTGGGCGAGGATCTCCCCGGCGGCGGCTTTGAAACGGGGACCGTGGCCCATGAGGGGGAGGCGCCCCTTCCGGTGGAAAAGGGGGCGCAGTCCTTCAACATCACCACCCACGACAGCCTGTTTTTCACCGAACCCTTCTACTATGGAAAAATCACCGGGGATGTGGCGGAAAAAGGGCTGGAGGACACCCGCGCGTTCATCATGATGTTCGATCAGGCCGCGCCGGTGCGTTTCGCCCTTTGGAACTGGGACGGAAAACCGGAGTCGCCCGCATGGGACTGGCAGTTTGTCGTGCGCGACCCCGTGGTGGGGCAGAAATACGGCTACCGGGCGCGGCTGCTGGTGAAGCCCTTCACCAACGAGGAGGATGTGCGCGCGGAATACAACGCATGGGCCGCCGCGCCGGACAGGGAAGCTTCGCCCCCCCCCGTGGCCGGTGTTTCGGACCGCTTTCCCGTCATTCTTTCCCCGAGGGAACGGTATTACACCGACTGGATGCAGTATGCGCGGCGCATCGAGGCCGCCGCGCCGGACACGGCCCGGAAACTGCTCAGGTTCTCCCTTTCCGTGCCCGAACTCAAGCTGGCGGCGCTGGACGAAATCATTGCGCGCCGGGCCGCCGCGGACGGTTCCGCCGCATTGCCGGGGGAATGGCGGACTCTTCTCCTGGAGGGGCGGCTCGACCCGGAATGCGCCGCACGGTTCGCCGGGGAGCTGGCCAGGCGGGGCCTCGCGGCGGAAACACGCGCCGCGGCGGAAAGCCTCGCCGGGGAACACCCGGAGTATTCGGAACGCCTGAAAAACGCCCTTCTTTCCGCCTCGGAAAGCCTTGCCGCCTCGGGAAACGCCGAAGCGGCGGAAATATTCAAACACACCGCCGACGCCCCCCGGAGGGAAGCGGACGGCGCGGCCAACGGCAACCATAACGCGGCAGCCAACCCCGCCGCAGGAGCCCATTGATGGACATTAAAACCAAGCGCCGGATGGTGGCGATCCTGCAAATTCTGCATGACGCCGGGGAAAGCCTCGGCAGTGAGCGCATCGCCAAGGCACTCGAACTCGCGGGCATCGAGCTCAGCGAGCGGGCGGTGCGCAACTACCTGGCCCAGACGGACGAGCTGGGCTGGACGGAAAACCTGGGAAGGCGCGGCCGCAGGCTCACCCACGGCGGGCTGTCGGAACTGGAGGGCGCCCTTGTGGTGGACAAGGTGGGCTTCATCGCCGCCAAGGTGGACACCCTCTCCTACCAGATGGATTTTGATCTCCAGACGCGCAGGGGCAAGATCATCCTGAACATCTCCACGGTGGCCCTGCGCGATCTCAAGCCGGCACTCGGCATACTGTCGGGCATCTTCAAGGCCCGCCTGGGCATGGGCCGCCTTGCCGCGGTGGGCCTGCCCGGGGAGAACATCGGCGGCTTCCGCGTGCCGCCCCAGTGCGGCGCCATCGGCACCGTGTGCAGCGTGAGCATGAACGGCGTGCTCCTGCACGCGAACATCGCCACCACCTCCCGCTTCGGCGGGCT
The DNA here is from genome assembly GCA_041859375.1 of Candidatus Hydrogenedentales bacterium. GTDB lineage: Bacteria > Hydrogenedentota > Hydrogenedentia > Hydrogenedentales > CAITNO01 > JBHEKP01. The sequence continues at coordinate 2,808 of JBHEKP010000050.1, forward strand.
GCTGGAGTTTCTCGACGGCAGGCCGCACCGGTTCACGCAAATCATCACCTACGACGGATCCTCCCTTGATCCGCTGGAAATTTTCATCCGCGGCCACATGACCGCCGTCGCAAAGGCGGCGGAAACGGGGAACGGCACCATCGGCGCGAGCTTCCGGGAGGTGCCCGCCGTCGCGCTGCCGGAGGTGCTTCGGATTGTGCGGGAAACGGAGGAGGCGGGGCTGGGCGGCGTGCTCGCCATCGGCAGCCCGAACCAGCCGCTGCTGGACATCCCCGTCGCCAGCGGGCGCGTGGGGCTCATTCTCGGCGGCGGGCTCAACCCCATCGCCGCCGTGGTCGAGGCGGGCATCCCCGTCACCAGCACCGCCATGAGCACCCTGTGCGACTTTGGGGAGCTGGCGGACTACCGCATGATAAACCTGGCCGGAAGGCTCTGAGCAACCGGACGAAAACGGGAACGAAAGGACGCGGAACCATGAACAGGCGTGAATTTCTGGGCGCGGGCGCGGGACTGGCCATGGGCGCCGCGCTGGCCCGCACCGGGGCGGCGCGGGAGAAGACGGTGCGTGTGGGCGTCATCGGCACGGGCAACCGGGGCAGGGCCCACGTGGCGGAGCTTTTGCGCATGCCCGACGTGGAGGTGCCCGCCGTGTGCGATGTCATTCCGGAGGCGGCCGAGGCCGCGCGCGAACTGGCGCGCAAGGCCGGCCGGCCGGAGCCCGAGGCCCACACGAACGGCGAACTGGACTACCGGCGCCTGGTGGAGCGGGATGATCTGGACGCGGTAATCATCGCCACCCCGTGGAACTGGCACACCCCCATGGCGGTGGACGCGATGCGCGCGAAAAAATGCGCGGGCATCGAGGTGCCCGCCGCGGTCACCCTGGAGGAGTGCTGGACGCTGGTCAACACCTGCGAGGAAACCGGCACCCCCTGCATGATGCTCGAAAACTGGTCGTTCCGCCGGGACAACCTTGCGGTGCTGAACATGGTGCGCCAGGGGCTCTTCGGGGAGGTGGCGCACTGCCACTGCGCCTACGCCCACGACTGCGTGGCGGGATGGATGTTTGACGCGCAGGGCAACGACCGCTGGGGCGCAAAATTCATCGAAAAGAAAAACTGCGACCAGTACCCCACCCACAGCCAGGGACCGGTCCTGAGCTGGATGGACATCAACCACGGGGACGCCTATGCCACCGTGTCCTCCACCGCCACCGGCGGCTGGGGCATCAACGCCTATTTCCGGCGCGTCTTCGGTCCGGACCACCCCAACAGCACCCGCAAATTCGCCCAGGGGGACATTGTCACCTCCGTGGTGCGCACGCACAAGGGAAAGACCATCGTTATTCATTATGACATCCAGTTACCGCGCCCCTATGACAACCGCTGGCTGCTCCAGGGAACCATGGGCGTGTACAGCCACGAGCACAACGCCCTGTATCTGGAGGGGAAAAGTCCCGAGAACCACCAGTGGGAGCCTTTCGCGCCCTATCAGGACAAATATGACCACCCTTGGTGGAAAAGCATGGATGCCGATGCGGCCGCTTCGGGCCACGGCGGCACCGACAGCCTGACCCTCGGGCTCTTCATCAATGCGGTGCGGGAACAGTCTCCCATGCCGGTGGACGTGTATGATTCCGCCACCATGAGCAGCATTGTGGGACTGTCGGAACTGTCCATCGCAAAAGGGGGAATTCCCGTGGACTGCCCCGATTTTACCCGGGGTGCCTGGAAGACCAAAAAGCCCGCATTTGGTGTCTTTTAGCCAATACTTCATAGAATTCTCCGTTCATACCTACCAGTAGGTATGGATTTTCGGGGTGCGAAAAATTTTATCCGCCACATTACGCAATGCTATAATTCTGTGAAATTGCATTGGGTTTTGATTTAATTAACTGATTTCGTCCTTTGCACACTGTCCCATCGGCCCCCTCCGGAAGCGGATAAGAACGTGGCGGCAGTGTTTCGCGCGTCCGGTAGTTGAAAACAGGGTGTGCTTGTGCAGACAGGTGTGCTCAACCACAAAATAAAACGCAATGGAAAACACCAAACAGCCAGATATCACCACGGATGAGGCCCCCGCCATCCTGCGCATTGCGCGGCACGAACATGTGCTGACCGCACGGATTGACGATGCGAAATCCCAGGCGGAGGCGCTCCTTGCCAGGGCCCGGGAAAACGCCGCGCTCATTGAGCGCCAGGCGGCGGAGGCGCTGGAGGCGGAATTGGAGGCAATCCGCCGGGAGGCGGCCGTGAAGCGGTCGCAGCTGCGCGAGGCGGTGCTGGCCATTGCGGAAACCCACGCGCGCAACGAGGTTGATCGGGCCCGTCCCCTGGTGGGCGGGGTTGCCGCCGAGATGGCGGCCCTTGCGCTGCCCGGACCGGGCGGGGAGAACCGCTCATGATCAGCCCAATGTCGCGGGTCGAGATAATCTGCCTCCAGGGCGTCACGTCCGAACTGGTCGCCTTCGTCCAGGAGCAGGGGGTGCTCCACATACAGGACGTGCCCTCCGTTGTGGAGGGCGAGCCGGGCTTCCTCAACCCGCTCCAGCCGGGCGGCACCGCGCGCAAGGATCAGGCGCGGCTTGAGCGGCTGGAAAAAAGCCTCGCGGAACTGGCCCCGATGCTCACCTTCAAGCCGAACCCCCGCGAGGTCACCGGGGCGGCGGCGGCGCTGCGGGGCATCCCCCATGACAACTGGGAAAAGGTGGTGCGCGAGTGGAACCGGACGCTGCGCCCCCTGGCGCGCAGCCGGGTGAACCTTGAGGACAATGTCACCATACTGCGCCAGTACGCGGGCATGCTGTCGGCCCTGGCACCGCAGCTCGACAAAAGCCGCTTCCGCCTCGGCAGCGGGGCGCGCTTCATCCTCATCCCGTCGGGCCACCGCTCGAAGGGCCGGGAACTCAACGACCAGCTCCAGGAGAAATTCGGGCCGGGCGTGCGCTTTGTGCACGAGCGCCTTTCGCGCAGCCTGACCGCCGGGCTGGTGCTGTACCCCGAGGAGTTGGACGACGAGGTTGACACGGCGCTGCGGGATCTCGGCATCAGCCCCGTTGACAGTCCGGAGGCCCCGGTGAGGGGCATGTCCCTCGACGAGGCGTCGGCCAGGCTGAAGGAGCTGATTGCGGAGCAGCAAAAGCAGCTTGAGGAGACGCGGCACAACCTGAACCGCGTCTCCCGCAAGGAGGCCCCCCGCCTGCTCGCGTTGAAGACGGTGGTCGCCGACATGCTCGCCCGCCACCAGGTCGCGGCGGATCACATGGCCGGAAGCCAAATGATCAGCGTGATGCACGGCTGGATCCCCGAGGAAAACCTGGCAGCCTTCAGGGCGTCGCTCGCGGACAGGTTCGGCCCGAAGGCCTCCCTGAGCCTGCTGCCCCTGGACGGGGTGGACCCGGTGGAGGTGCCCACCAAACTGAAAAACAACTGGTTTGCGCGGCCCTTCGAGCTGCTGCTCCAGCTTTACCCGCCCCCCACCTACGGCTCAATCGACCCGAGCTGGTGGGTGGGCGTCTCCTTCGTGCTTTTCTACGGCTTCATCATGGCCGACGCCGTGTACGGCACGCTCATCCTGCTCATCGCCTGGCAGGTGCGCCGCCGCTTCGGCCATGTCCCCGTCGCCCGCCAAATCGCCCAGCTTGCGGCGTACATGGGAACGTCCACCATCATCTTCGGCGTGATCTTCGGCGAGTACATGGGCAACCTGGGCATGTATCTCTTCGGCATACAGCCCATTTGGATGCACCGCATTTCCGGGGTGATCATCCTCCTGTACATTTCACTGGTGGTGGGGATTGTGCATGTGGGGACCAGCATCCTTCTTGGCATCAGGGAGGCCTGGAAGCACGGGCACAGGGGCCATTTCTACGAGAAATGCGGCATGTTCTCCGCCTTCCTGGGCATGCTCACCGCCGTTTTCGGGGTGATGGGCCTCATTCCCGGCGGAACCACCCCCTCCGTCGCCGCGGGGATCGGCCTGATTCTGCTGGGCATCGCGCTGATGTTCGTGGGGTTGGGCAAGGGCGCCTTCATCCAGACCGTCGAACTGGTCTCGCTGGCGACCAACGTCATGTCCTATTCCCGTCTCATGGCCCTTGGCATGGCCTCCACCGCCCTTGCCGACGTGGGCAACCAGTTCTTCGAGCAGGGCGGCAACCCCTTCGTCGGGGCGGGCATCGACCTTCTTTTCCAGGTGCTGAACATCTGCATGGGGCTTTTCAGCCCCACGCTGCACTCGCTGCGTCTCAACTACGTCGAGTCGCTGCCAAAGTTTTACGAGCCCCAAGGACACAACTTTAAACCGTTCAGAAAGGAACTCCCATGGTGAAGATGTTGGGAACCGTCCGGATTGTGATGATCGTCCTTTCCGTGGCATGCATTATTTCGGCGGTGGCCGCGCCCTTCGCGCTGGCCCAGGCGCCCGAGGCCGGCGTGCACGGCGCGCCCGCGCCCGCAGCCAATGATCCGGCGTCCGGCCTGCGCATCGCGGGCATCGCCCTCGGCGCGGGCATCGCCCTTGCCGGCGGCGCCTACGGCACCGGCATCGTGCAGTCGGCGGTGTGCGCCAGCGGCATCGGCGTGCTCGCGGAAAAGCGCGAGATGCTGCCCCTGGTGATCATCCTGCTCGCCATCCCCGAAACCCTGGTCATTCTGGGCTTCGTGGTGGCCATCATGCTCATCAACCTCAAATAACCGGGAAGCCATGGGCACCGAGCATTTAATGCAGGCCATGACCGCCGAGGCGGAGGCGCAGTGCGCGGCCGTTCTTGACGCCGCCCGCGCCGGGGCCGAGGCGCTGGAGGCCGCCGCCCGGAACGCCGCGGAAGAGCGGCGGCGGACGGCGCTGGACGCCCTTTCCCGCCAGAACGCGGTGCTGGAGGCCCAGGCCAGGGACCGAGCCGAGGCGGAGGCGGCAAGAAACGCCTTTTCCGTGCAGGACAGGCTGGTGCGGGAGGCTATGGACCTTGCCGGCGGCCTGCTGGCTGAAAAGGCGCGGACGGACGGCTTCGGGGATGTTCTGGAAAAACTGGCGGCGGAGGCGCTGGCGCTGGCCGAACCCGGCTGCCCGGTGACGGTGCGCGTGCCCGCGCGCCACGCCGGACGCGCCGCCGCGGCGCTGCGCGGCGCAAACCGCGCCGACGCACGGGTGGCCTCCGATGACGCCCCGCAGGACGGCGTGGTCATCGAGGCGGACGACGGATCCTTCCGGATATCGAACACGCTGTCCATGCGGCTGATGCAGCGCGCCCCCGAGGCGCACACCCTGGCGCACCTCCGCTTCTTCCCGAAAACGGGGGGCCGCACATGAGCGCGCGCCAAAACTACCTGATTTACCTTGACGCGCGGATTCACGCGCGCCGGGGCGACCTGCTCCCCGTCTCATCCTACGAGGAAATGCTGGCCTACAACGACATCGGCCTGGTGGTGAAACACCTCCTCTCCACCCCGTATGAGCGGGAAATCGCGGACGCGCTGCTGCACCACCAGGACGGAGACGCCGTCGAGGCGGGGGTGGGCAGGCATCTGGACCGCATCTTCAGGGAACTGATGCGGTTCGCCGCGCGCATGCCCGGTTCGGGCGGGGAGCTGGCCTTTTTCATGCGGCGCTGGGACCTGACGGCCATCAAGGCGCAGCTGCGCCGGGCCGCCCACGGCAGCGCGGGCATCTTCACCGATCTTTGCACGGGGCCGTCGCTGCCCTGGCCGCTGGTGGAAAGCCTCGCGGCCAGCGCGGGGCTGGAGGAGCTCGTGCCCCGGCTGCGCCTGCTTTTCCCGGACATATGCCGGGGGCTCCCCGCCATCCTGGAATCGGGCGCGGACAACCCGTCCGTGCTGCTTCAGGCCCTTGAGACGGAGCTGGACAACGCCTTCTTCGGGCGCTTCCCCCCCTTCGCGCTGCGGCGCGGCAACACCGGACGCGTCCTCGCCGAATACATGGCGCTGGAGGTGGACCGCATCAACATCCGCACGGCGCTGAGCGAGGTTTCCTGGAAGGCGCGCCAGGGCGAGCCGCCCCGCTGGCTGAAGGGCGGCGTGGTGACCCCGGAAATGCTGGACGCCATGCTCGCCTCGGGCTCCATGGAGGAGGCGATCATCATCCTGGAGTCCTCCCCCTACCGCGCCGTCCACCAGGTGTTCTACCACGCCGTGCTGCAGGGCCGCCTCTCCGGGCTGGACCGGCGTTTTGAGATGATTTTCGTGGAGAAGCTGCAAAAACTCGTCCACACACGCCCCTTCGGCGGCGCGCTGTTCATGCAGTACGTGTGGATGAAGTCGATGGAGGCCGCAAACCTGCGGATTCTGGCGCGGGGCGCGGAGGCGCGCCTGCCCGCAGGCCGGATACGGGAAGAACTGATATATGTCTAACGTGTTTGCCATGGCCCGCGGCCCCCTGGCCATCCAGCTCGCGCTGGCGGGGCTGCGCGTGGAGCAGCCCGAACCGGGCGAGGCCGCGGAGGCCGCCCTGGACGGCGTGCTCCGCGAGCCCGGCGCCACGGTGCTCGCGGTGGTGCAGGACGAGTACCGCGCCCGGTTTTCTGAATGGTTTCTGGACCGGCTTCAGCGGCACAAGGGCCGCCCGCTGGTGGTTTACTGCCCGGACTACGCCGGGACCGACATCAACCCCGACGAATACATCAGCTCGATACTAAAGCCCGCGCTGGGCTTTGAAATCCGCCTGGAGTGATCAAAAGATGCCGCAGACAAACGACGCAATCACAGGTAAGCTTTCCCTCATCTCGGGGCCGATGATCGGCGCATCGGGCATGCTGGGCGTGTCCATGGGCGAGATGGTGCGGGTGGGCGAAATGGGCCTGATCGGCGAGGTCATCCGCATTGACCGCGACACCGTGTACGCCCAGGTTTTCGAGGACACCCAGGGCATGATGCTCGGCGAGCCGGTGGTCAGCCTCGGGCTGCCCCTTTCGGTCGAGCTCGGGCCCGGCCTGCTCGGATCCGTGTTTGACGGCATCCAGCGGCCCCTCGAGTCGCTCCGCCTCCAGTCGGGCAACTTCATCTCCCGCGGCCTCACCGCGCCCGCCCTCGACCGCGCCAAAAAGTGGCGGTTCGTGCCCGCGGCAAAGGCGGGGGACGCGGTCACCGGCGGCGACATCCTGGGCACCGTGCAGGAGACGCCGGCCTTCACGCACCGCATTCTCGTGCCGCCGACGAAGAAGGGCGTGCTCGCCTCCGTGGCCCCCGAGGGGGACTACACCATCGAGGAGACCGTCGCGGTCCTGGAAGGCGGCGAAAAACTGACCATGATGCACCCCTGGCCGGTGAAAAGGCCCAGGCCGGTGCTGCGCACCCTCCCGTCGGACCAGCCCTTCATCACCGGGCAGCGCGTGCTCGACTGCGTGTTCCCCATCGCGCAGGGCGGCGCGGCGGTGGTGCCCGGCGGCTTCGGCACGGGCAAGACGGTGGTGCAGCAGACCCTGGCGAAGTTCTGCAACGCCGACATCATCGTCTACGTGGGCTGCGGCGAGCGCGGCAACGAGATGGCCGACGTGCTGGACGACTTCCCGAAACTCACGGACCCGAAAACGGGCGACTCCCTGATGAACCGCACCATCCTTGTGGTGAACACGTCGAACATGCCCGTGGCCGCCCGCGAGGCGTCGGTCTACTCGGGCATCACCCTGGCGGAATACTACCGCGACCAGGGCTTCAGCGTGGCCATCATGGCCGACAGCTCCTCCCGCTGGGCCGAGGCGCTGCGCGAAATCTCGTCGCGCCTGGAGGAGATGCCCGGCGAGGAGGGCTACCCCACCTACCTGTCGGCGCGCATCGCCGAATTCTACGAGCGCACCGGCCGCGTCGCCTGCATCGGCACGCCCGGGGACGGCGGGCCGCGCACCGGCTCCCTCACCCTGGTGGCCGCGGTTTCCCCGGCGGGCGGCGACTTCTCCGAGCCCGTGGTGCAGAATTCACTGCGCGTGGCGGGCGCCTTCTGGGGCCTTGACGCGGCGCTCGCCTACCGGCGCCACTATCCGGCCATCAACTGGAACATCAGCTACACGCTCTACCTTGAGATGCTGGACCCGTGGTTCCGCGCGAACGCGCCCAAGGGCTGGATGGAGAACCGCCAGCGCATGATGGAGCTGCTCCAGCGCGACTCGGAGGTGCAGGAAATCGTGCAGCTTGTCGGCCCCGACGCGCTGCAGGACTCGGAGCGGCTCATTCTGGAGACGGGCCGCATGCTCCGCGAGGTCTTCCTCCAGCAGAACGCGTTCTCGGACAACGACGCCTTCAGCAGCCTGGAAAAGACCGGCGGCCTGCTCGGCGTGCTCCTTGAATTCCATGATCTGTGCCACAAGGCGCTGGAGCAGGGCGTCACGCTCAACCGCCTGTCCGCGCTGCCCGTGCGCGAGGATGTGGCGCGCCTGCGCAACCTGTCAAACGACGATTTCGCCGCCGGACTGGCGGCGGTGGCCGAACGGATGCGCGCCGACATCGCCGGCGCCGCCACGAAGAAGGGATGACGACATGACCACCACCTCCACGGCCGGCGCGGCCGCCCCCCGCGCCGAATTCTGGGATTTGACCTATGTGACGGGGCCGCTGGTTTTCCTGAAAAACGGCGGCCGCTTCCCCTCGGGCGCGATTCTCGACCTCACCCTGGCCAGCGGCGAGGTGCGCCAGGGCCAGGTGCTGGAGGCCAGCACCTCCCACGCCGTGGTGCAGGTGCTCCAGGGCACCCAGGGCGTGGACGTGAAGGGCGCGTCCGTCTCGCTGAAGGAGGAGTCCGCCGCCATCGGCGTCTCCACCTCGCTGCTGGGGCGGCGCTTCAACGGCACCGGCGTCCCCATTGACGGGCTGCCCCCCGCCGTGGTGGACAAGCAGCTCAACATCAACGGCTCCCCGCTCAACCCCGTGGCCCGCGAGAAACCGAGCGACTTCATCGAGACCGGCGTCTCCGCCATCGACGGGTTCAACACGCTGGTGCGCGGCCAGAAACTGCCCATATTCTTCGGTTCCGGCATGCCCGCGAACGAGGTGGCCAACCTCATCGTGCAGCAGGCGCGCACGCGCGGCGACTCCGAGCAGTTCGTCGTGGTCTTCGGCGCCATGGGCATCACCGAGCGCGAGGCGAACTACTTCATGCGCGCCTTCGACGAGGGCGGCCAGGGCGGGCGCGTGGTCGCCTTCATCAACAAGGCCAACGACCCCGCCATCGAGCGCCTCTTCACCCCCCGCTGCGCGCTGACCGTGGCGGAGTACCTCGCCTACGAGCACGACTACCAGGTGCTGGTCATCCTCACCGACATGACCAGCTACTGCGAGGCGCTGCGCCAGGTGTCGAGCGCGCGCGAGGAAATCCCGGGCCGCCGCGGCTATCCGGGCTACATGTACACCGACCTTTCCACCATCTACGAGCGCGCCGGGCGCATCAAGGGGCAGAAGGGCTCCGTGACCCAGATGCCCATGCTCACCATGCCCGACGACGACATCACCCACCCGATTCCCGACCTCACCGGCTACATCACCGAGGGGCAGATCGTGCTGAGCCGCGCCCTGCACCGCCAGGGCGTGTTCCCGCCGGTGGACGTGATCCCCTGCCTGTCGCGCCTGATGAACAACGGCATCGGCGAGGGGCGCACCCGCGCCGACCACCGGCAGGTGGCCAACCAGCTTTACGCCGCCTACGCGCAGGGCCGCGACGTGCGCAAGCTGATGACCATCATCGGCGAGGACGCGCTGAGCGACCTGGACAAGAAGTACCTCCAGTTCTCCACGCGCTTTGAGCGGGAGATGATCGGCCAGGGCTGGATGCGGCGGACCATCGACGAAACCCTCGACTGGGGCTGGAAACTGCTCTCGCTCCTGCCGCGCGGCGAGCTGACGCGCATCGACACCGAATTCGTGGACAAACACCACCGCCCCGAGGAGCCTGCCGCCCGCGCGACGGACGACACGGACGAGGCGGTCCTGTAAACCGGGAAAACACGCCCCATGAGCATGGAAAACATCAAACCGACGCGCATGAACCTGCTGAGCCGGCGGGGCCAGATAAAACTCGCCAGCGACGGGCTCACGATTCTCAGGGGCAAGCGCGAGGCGCTGCTCAAGGAACTCATCCGCCGCGCGCGCATCCTTAGGGACAAGCAGGCCGCCATGCAGCGCAACGCCCGCGAGGCCGCCGCGTCCCTGGCGATGGCCCGGGCTGTCCGGGGCACCGCCGAGGTTGCCTCCATCGTCGGCGCGGGACGGCGTTCCCTCCAGGTCTCGGTGAATTTTGAGGCCATCTGGGGCCTGCGCCTCGGCTCCCTCTCCCACGGCGGACTCGTGCGAGCGCCGGGCGAGCGCGGCGTGAGCCGGATTGACTATTCCACCCACGTCTTTGACGCCGCCGCCGCCGCCGAGGCGCTGGTGGAGCAGATTTTCGAGTGCGCCCCCCTCGAGCTCCAGGTGCAAACCCTGGGCGGCGAGGTGCGCCGCCTCGGCAGGCGCATCAACGCCATCGAGGAATATCTCATCCCCCGCCTGCGCGAGGAGATCGGGTTCATCACCCGGGTCCTTGAGGAGCGGGAACGCGAGGAGCGCTTCCGGCTCAAGCGGGTCAAGCGCAAAAAATCCCGGAAAAGCACGGAGGGCGCGGGCGATGCCGCTGAGTGACATACTTCACAACCGCGTCATAAAGATGGAGGTGCGCTCCCGCCGCAAGGTCCACGCCGTCGAGGAGCTGGTGGACCTGCTCATCGAGGCGGGCGACCTGCCCATGTCGCTGCGGACGCACGCGCTCCAGACCATCGCGGAGCGGGAGAAAATCATCGGCACCGGGATGAACCACGGCGTGGCCATCCCCCACGGGTCCACCGACCGCATCGACTCGATCATCGGCGCGCTCGGCATTTCGCGGGAGGGGGTTGACTTCGAGTCCAGCGACGGCGAGCCCGCCAGGATCATCATGCTGCTGCTCATACCCCGGCGGAGCTTTCAGGAGCACCTCAGGGCCATGGCGGCCACCGCGAAACTGATGCGGCAGGAGCAGGTCCGCAACGACATCATCAATGCGGACACCCCCGGCGGGGTGCTGGAAATCATCGAGAAGGCCGAGGCCGAAGACGAGGAAAAACGCTGATTCCGCCCGCCCGACCTATTCGTTTTGAAAGACTGTCCCCTTGGGCACCAGCGGTTCCAGCGCGTCGGGGTTGATTGGATTGGCCACCCCGGCGGCCTGGCCCGCCCAAAATTCCGCCCAGCCCTTTCCGTCCCCGAATTCCACCTTGTTTTCAGGGGTGCCCCATATCACGGACAGGGAGGCAAGGCAGGAGTTTTCCACGCGCGGCTCGTAGTGCCCCGCCCCCTTGATCAGCGCCGGGGTGGCCTCCCTCAGCCCCGGCATGCCCAGCGCCTTCGCCGCGGCGATGCACACGGGAATCTCATGATCCAGCAGGCCCCTTGCCACAAGGGACGCCTTGTCCCGCGCCCCGGCGCGGCCCAGCAGATCCATGCACGCCGCACGCACCCCGGCGTCTGGGCTTGCGGCGTGCTTTTCCAGCAGCGGGACCGTGCCCTCCGGGTTAATCTCAAACATGACACGCAGCACTTCGGCCTGGTAGGGCACGGAAATGTCGTCCAGGAGGTGGGCAATGTAGCGGAACACGTCCATCTCGCGGGAAAGGCGCAGCAGCTCCTCGCGGCCGTCCCTGCGCACATCGTCGAAATCGGTGTGGTAGAGCTTTTCCATCGCGGCGTCCACTTTCGCCCGCTGCGGGGCGGTGAGACCGGTCTTTTCAATAAGCTCCCTGTCGCGCTGTTCGGCGGCAAGGCGGGCCTCCTCATGGTCATAACCGCCGTCCTGGTCGTTCTCCTCCACCGACGCCACCTCGTCCTCGCGGATGATGACTTTCCGGCCGCCCACTTTCAAAATGAGCCTGCCCTCCGACTTGCCCTCCAGCCTGCCCGTCACCACGGAGTCGTTTTTCAGGTAAAACGTGTCCGCCGCCGCGTTGGGCGCGTCAAACAGCGCCGCGCAGAAGACGGCGGCCATGAGCATCAACGCCGTGCGCCCCGTGGCGCCGCAAACAACAAAACCCATCATGCGCTCTCCCATGTGATGTATTTCCTCAGCGCCCGAAGTTCACCGGGCTGACACCGGCAAACATCGGTCAATCCGGGGGATGATGAGGCGTCCGCGGGACTCAGCCGCCGCTTTCCGTCTCCATCGGCAGCACCTCATACACCTGCCGCGCAAAGAAAACCTGGGACGGATCGTTTGGCGACCAGAACTCGCGCACCCGCTTGTCATAAAGCAGTGTGAAGGCCTCGCCGGAGTCGGGGCCCGCCACCAGCACGCCCAGGTCCGGGCAGATGACCGCGCCGCGGATGCGCATCTTGCCCTCGGTGTTGGATTTGTGCCGGGCATAACTGCGCGTGATGGTGAATATGGCGTTGTTCGAGTAGAGCAGCCCGTCAAACAGCCATGTGCTGTTGCGCGAGGTGCGCGACATCTCATCGTCCCACCAGATTTTCCGGAGCTGGTCCTCGCTGATCCAGTTGCCGTCCGGGTTCATGAAGTGGTAGGCCGCCCGGTCGAGAATGCTGAGCGGGTAGCCCTTGGCGATGAGCTGGTCGCGCAGTTTCTTGACGGTGCCGCCCGACTCGTCATACTTGACGGCGTGCTCCTCGGAGGGCTTGGTGTACACATAGATGTTGTTCGGCTGGCTGTCCTTGAGCCCGTAGAAACGGGGCACATAGTTGGGATCCGCCACCGCCTTTTGCAGCTCAAGGTTGTTGAAGAGCATCAGTTCGGAGGTGGTGAAGGAGTACTGCTGCCCCTGGCGGGCGGTGCCGTCGGAATGCTTTGCCTGGATTTCGCCGGCGTCCGTGACCCCCTTGTCAAAGTAGCCGATGTTCAGCGTCTCGGTTTTGCCGGTGCTGCTGTTTTTCACGGAAACCGACTTGTTGGCCGTGCGCACGTCTATGCTCTTTGACGAGTCGGGGAATTTTTCCGTCTGCCATGAGGCGTTCTTGCCGCGGATGGTGAGATAGTCGCCCATGAGCACGCTGCCGCCCGTCACTATGGAAAGCCCGTTCCGGGTGCCGTCCGCCGCCTGGCCGAACTTGTTCGGCGCGTCCGCGTAGGTCACGTCCCCGACGACGTAGGTGTTGCCCTTGACAAAGATCTGGCCCCAGCCCTTGACCTTG
>JBHEKP010000243.1:0-41118 GCA_041859375.1 Candidatus Hydrogenedentales bacterium
CGCACATAAGTGCCTGTAATGGGAGTGGTCAGGTTCTTGCTTACCAGAACACCCTGCGAAACCGGGGCATCCCAGCCGGCAATTGTTTTAAATTCCGCCGTATACCCGCCTGTCGGGACGTTGCTGATGGTGTCTCCGGAATTCTTCCACGCCGTGTCGGGACCGGTGGTCAGACGCCACTGTGCACCCGCCGACACCGCGGCGGGGGGCAGCAGACCGGCTGTCACAGAACCCACATGACGCGCATAATTCGCGGTGATTGTCATGTCCTGCGTAACATTCGTGACAGTTACGGGATTGGCCGCCGACACAAAGCCGCCCGTCCCCGTCCAGTTCACAAAATCATAATTTGCGGGCACCACCGCCGTGACCGGGGTGCAGTTGCCCCCCGGAGCAATTGACTGCGCCGTTGTTCCCGTCAATGACGCGCCCGGCGTGCCGTCGGTCTGGAAATTAACGGCAAAGGGCAGCACGACAGTGGTGGTCCCCAGTTCCCCGAAGCCCCGCCATGCGCTGTCACAATACGCCTGCACCTGATAGGCATAGACCCCGCTGGTCTTCCCCGTGATTGCATAGGAGTTTGTGACGACATTGTTGTTCAACGAGACCCAGTTTCCATAAGAGGGTATTTCGGTTCCCGTTATCGAAATGTCATCCACGGCGTAACCGTATCCGGGAAAAGTCGACCAGCCGCTTGTATGCTCAAAATTGGCCACAAACCTGAGGATGCACTGATCGTTCAAATTGATGCCAACGGCGTTCATGCTGGCATAGTTGTAGCTTCTAAGCGACCAGGGATCTATATACCCGGAATAGGTTCCCAGCGTCTTCCACGTGTTGCCGGAATCGTTGGATATCTGGCATTTCATGTATCCGTTGCCGGAACCCAGATGGGAAATGAGGTAGAAGGAGACGGTGGTTCCAGAAAGCACCTTGAAGGGTTTGCGCATGGAAAGCGCCTGCACGGAGGAATACCATTTCCCCCCGTAATACCTGTGCATGGCATAACTGTAAGAGCCGGTGCGCGCGCCGCCGTTGTCCCGGCGCACGGTGCCGCTCAGGTTCCAGTTCTCGTACATGGCGTCCTCGTTTTCGGCGCCATCCGAGAAACTGGTGAGTGTTACCGCCGTGCCCTCCTGTATTTCATACTTTGTGGCGTTGGTGCAGGTGCCCCAGTTCACCGTGTATCCCGGGGTGGTCACGGACTGGCTGGAAACCGTGGGTTTCACCGTGGACACGGAATAGGTCATGGTGCTCTGGGCCGCCGAAAAAGTGTTGAGGCGGACCCGTGAATAAGACGCGCTGCTGTCGGTGCGGTTGTAATAATGCGCGGCCTGGTACATCATCGCGTTGGTGCTCTGGTTGCCGCTCTGGTCCCTGAACCCCCCGGCGAGTCCGTTGGTGGATGTCCATGCGTCGCCGGATTCGGAACGGGCGGTTTTGCCCCCCAGGGAATTGTCCCCGTCGGCCTCCTCCATCTTCACCGCGGGATGCGCCCAGGTGCCCAAATCGTTGTTGGCGCTTTTCGCGTCGATATGGTAAATCAAAATGCCCGGATAAATGGCCGGATCGTTGTCAAACCCGGTTTTTGAACGGTTTTCCACAAGGAAGTACTCGTCATTGGCCATGCCGTCGCGGAACATGTGCACCACGGGGTTGGCCTCCACATTGGCGATGGACACCGTCCCAAGGGAATGGATCTGCTGCGGTTTCACGAAACCGAGCATGTATTTCGACCAGGCACAGAAATGGGCGGGGCGTTTTCCGTCGGAACCGTTCCACGAACCGCTCGCCATCAGTCCCCAGTATCCCAGCCCGTAGGTTGTGGAACTGTAATCATACAAATCGGGGAGCCCGAAAAAATGGCCCATTTCATGGCAAACCACACCGATTCGGGTGATGGAGGTGCTGGTTGTAAGTCCGCGCAGCGCCGGTTCGGTGTGCGCGCTTTTCATTTTCACGCCGTCCTTGGTCACCGGGGACGTCAATTCCCACTGGGAAGACCAAATACAGGTGGTTGGATTACCGGAATATTCCTGGCCGTGCCCGGAGTGAATCACCGTGAGGCAATCCACCCAGCCGTCCCCGTCCGAGTCCCCCTGGGAAAAGTCAAAACCGGCGGTGTCCGCCGCATTAATCGCGTCTGCCACCATTACCTGCCAGTTGGTGTCCGTGCTGGCCCCGTCTGCGCCGTAATAGGATTCAATCTGCGGCAGCCGGACCCAGGAGGTGACCACGGAATTGACGGTCATCTTTCCATAGGACACCTCCTGGTAATAATCCTTCACCGAGCCCACCGCACCGTCGCCGCTGTGGCCGGTTTCGTTGAAAAGATTGGTGTATTCGGTGGTGTTCACCCGTCCCTTGCTGGACAGGACCGTGCCGCCCGTTGTGTCCCAATGGTCATTGAAACAGGCCAGAATGACAATATTTTTCACGCTTGTGGTGCCTGAAACGGGTATCGCCGCCGGAGGCGGGGTCTCACTGTCCTCCCCGGACTGGGCGGCGGCGGGAACACCAGGGACAGACCGGGCGTCCCGCCCCCGCAGCGCCCTTCTTTCCTCCAATTGCCCCTCAACACGGCGCTTGATGGATATGCGGTCGGGCAGGTATCCCCTGCGCGCGCCCACCACCTCCGGACGAACCCGCCCCACCCGCGCATCGGGCATGGCCTCAAGAGCCAGACGGCCGGACACGGGCCGCGCATATTTCCAGAAACCATCCCCCGAATCCAGGACAACCGGATACCCCTCATCCGTTTCATCCCAACTGTAAAATTCATCCCCGCGCCGCTGAACCATAAACTTGACGCCGTCCGGCTGCGCCGTCTCAACCGCATGGGGATAAGCGCTCACCGCCCAGGCGTTTGCCGAAAAAAACACCCCTCCGGCGAAAAAAATGAAAAAGAACACGGAGACAAAACAAATGCCTTTTCCCATGACGTCACCCTTTCCCGCCCCGCCGTCCTTGATTCTTGTTTGTCACTATAGCACTTGACGGAAAAATGGACAATCATTTTTCGCGACTGTCAAAAAAACCGCGCCCCGGAACGGTTCCGGGGCGGTAAGCACAGGGTTTTGTCAAGAGTTTAAAATCAGTCGAAGCGGTTGTTCACCACCACTTCCTCCAAGGCAAGCTGCCCGCCGCGCTCCCTTGCCGGAGCGATGGCCTTGCCGACGGCGACAAACATGGCAATGACATGGTCCTCGGGAAGGTTGATTAATTTACCGACGGCATCAAAATCGAAGCCAACCATGGGGCAGGAGTCGTAGCCCATGGCCTTTGCGGCGAGCATGAGTGTCTGGGCGGCAATGCCGCAGGAGCGCATGGCCTCGTCGCGCTGCACCTGATCGCGCCCCCGGTAATAGGCGTCAATGGCGGGAACCACAAAGTTCTGAACCTCCGGCGGCGCATTGCGCCAATACCGGACCGGTTCCTTCTCCCAAGACTTGAGATCGGCACACAGGATGACCAGCAGGGAGGCGTCGGTGACCTGGGCCTGGTCCCACGAAACAGCACGGATTTGTTTTTTCAACTCCGGGTCGGTCACGACGACAAAGCGCCAATTTTGAATGTTGAAGGAGGTTGGGGAAAGAATCACGCCCGACAGCAGGCGGGCCGTTTCCTCACACCCCATTTTGTGGTCGGGATCGTAATGTTTTACCGCCCGACGCGCCTCAATTGCGGCAAAAGTGTCCATTTTGGTTCTCCACTGGGTTTGCACTGGCGGGTAAGTTTACTCCACAACGCATGATCAAAAACATGCCCTTTGGGGGAATAATTCCAAACAGGAATTCATCGCAGTTGTGGCGTCCATGGATGTTGGCCAATAATGCCGCAACAGCAACCGGCGGGATGTAAGTCAAAATGACCACAGATTTGAAAAGATTTCTGGCGTGCATGGAATACGAAACCTCCGACCGGCGGCCCAACCATGAACTCTGCGCATGGCCCCAGACCGCGGAAAGGTGGCGAAACGAGGCGCCGGAAGCAGTGGCGGGCTTTCATTGGAATTGGTTTGAGGGCGAGGATTCCTTCGGCCTGGACCGGCGTGAATACATTCCCGTGAATTTTGACTTTATCCCGCCCTTCCAGGCGGAAGTGCTGGCGGACGAGGGCGACTATGAAATTGTCCGGGACGGCCACGGCATTGTCACGCGCGCGCTGAAAGCGGGCAGCGTCAACGGCGGCCGCATGTCCATGGACCAGCATCTGCGCCATCCCGTGGAAAGTCCGGAGGACTGGCCGGAAATAAAACGCCGTCTCGTGCCCGGCCTGCCGGAGCGCTATCCGCCGGACTGGGAGGGAAAGATTGGGGGCTGGGAGCGGCGCGGCCATGTGCTGGTGCTGGGGCACAACTGCGCTGCCAACGGCTTCTACTGGCGCGCCCGCGAGTTCATGGGCACGGAGAACCTTTCCCTGGCCTTTTTTCTGCATCCGGAAATGGTCCACGACATGATGGAAACCTTTGCGGATCTCATCATCGAAACAGCCCGGCCCATTCTGGAAAAGGTGCGGATTGACTATTTCACGCTGAACGAGGACCTCTCAATGAAAACGGGGCCGCTGCTGGGGCCGGAACTCTATGCCGAGTTCATCCAGCCGCGGCTGCGGCGCATGGTGGATTTTTTCAAGGGCCACGGCTGCCGTTATTTTGCCGTTGACAGCGACGGCGACCCGACGGTGCTCATCCCCCTGATGATGGACGCCGGGGTGGACACCCTGTGGCCCATCGAACGGGCCAGCGGTGTGGGCCCCATGGAATGGCGCAGGCGCTTTGGCCGGGAATTGCGCCTGTGGGGCGGGGTGGACAAACGGGAGATCGCCAAGGGGCCGGAGGCCATCCGTGCGCACCTGCGCCAATTCATCCCCCTCATTGAGGAGGGCGGATTCATACCCACCCTGGACCATGCCGTGCCGCCGGACATCTCCTGGGACAACTGGCGTTACTACATGGACGCAAAGCACCACCTGCTCGCGGGGGAATTCGGGAGCCTTTGACCGCAATCCCACACCGGCACCCCTGCCGTTCCTTTTCTTAAATTCCGCACCGCCCAAAACAAAACCGCCCTCCCCGTGCGCGGGGGAGGACGGTTGGAATCGTTCATACGGACGGTCAGCGCTGCTGAAGCGCCCAGTCAAGGAAGGGCTTGAGGTCTTTGGCGCGGGTGGGATGGCGCATTTTGCGGAGTGCCTTCGCCTCAATCTGGCGTACGCGCTCACGGGTCACATTGAACACGCTGCCCACCTCCTCAAGGGTGCGGGGGTAGCCATCGCCCAGCCCGAAACGCAGGCGCAGCACCTTTTCCTCGCGCTCGGTGAGGGAGCCGAGCACCTCGTCCAGCTTGTCCTGGAACACGGTGAATGCGGTCATGTTGGCCGGATCCTCCGCGTGCTCGTCCTTGATGAAATCACCGAAACTGCTGTCACCCTCGTCGCCCACGGGGGTTTCAAGGCTGATGGCCTCCTGCGCGATTTTGAGTATGGAGCGCACCTTGTCGGCTGACATCTCCATTTCCTCCGCGATTTCATCGGCGCTGGGCTCGCGCCCGTACTGCTGCACGAGCTTGCGGCTGGTGCGCATCAGCTTGTTGATGGACTCAATCATGTGCACCGGAATGCGGATGGTGCGAGCCTGATCGGCGATGGACCGGGTGATGGCCTGGCGGATCCACCAGGTGGCGTAGGTGCTGAACTTGTAGCCGCGCTGGTACTCGAACTTGTCCACCGCCTTCATCAGGCCGATGTTGCCCTCCTGGATGAGGTCCAGGAAGGACATGCCCCGGTTGATGTACTTCTTGCCGATGCTGACCACAAGACGGAGGTTGGCCTCGACAAGCTCCATCTTGGCGCGGTAGATTTTTTCCTCCTTGCCCTTGATGAAGTCAATCAGCTCGCCAATCTGGCCCGCGTTCAGGCGGGAATCGGCCTCAATCTGGTCGATCTTGCGCTGGGCGAGCAGCAGGCGGCGTTCCGCGTCCTCAAGCTGGCTCTTTTCCACATTGGCCTCTTTCAGGGCGCCGGGGCGGCGGCGCGCCTCCACGGCAAGGCGGTGGATTTCGTCCGCGCTGAGGCAGATTTCCCGCTCAATGCGGTCCTTCTCCGCGCGCGCGGCCTCGATGCGACGCTTCAACCCCTTGATGCGCCGCCCAATCTTCATGATTTCGCGCGGTTTCAGGTGGAACTGGCGGATGACGTCAATCTGCTGAGAGCGGATCTCCGCGACGCGCTGGTCGATGTTGTCCTTGCTCTTGCTGGAAAGGTCGTTGCGCCGCCCGCGCTTCTCCTGCTTTTCGATTTCCATTTCCAGCTCGCCGATGGCCTCCATGTAGGTGGGAAGCTCCTTGACGAACTTGTGGTGGAAACGGGTGTCCTCGTCGTCGGTAATCTGGGTGAAGTTCAGCCGGCCGGCCAGAATCCGGGCGGCGAGCATCTGCACCTCCTTGATCGTGTAGGGGGTGTTGAGAATGACCTCGATGAGCTCCATCTCCGCCGCCTCGATGCGCTTGGCGATGGCCACCTCCTGGTCCTTGGTGAGCAGGGGCACCCGGCCCATCTCGCGCAGGTACATGCGCACCGGATCATCGGCGCGCTCCAGCACGCGCTGGGCCTCCTTGCGCGCCTCAAGGCGCGCGGCCGCGGCGGTCTGCGCGCCTTCCGCCTTGCCGGACCCCTTCCCCCGCTCCTCGCCGGGCTCCTCGACAAGCTCAAGCTCCGTGCCGCCCAGCGAGAGCATGAGGCGGTCAATCTCCTCGGCGCCGGCGTCTTCGGGGAGGATTTTGTTCATCTCCTCAACCGTCAGCCTGCCCTTTGCCTTGGCCTTGGCCAGGGTCTTTTCCGCCATGTTCGGATCGAACGCCTTCTTGCCTTTTACTGCTGCCATGTGTCCCTCGTTTCCAAGTTTGACCATGCCGTGTGTGCGCAACCGCCGCGCCCGCCCGGGCCGGCGTCCCTGTCCTCAGTTCGGCTTCAGGGCGTGAAGCCGTTTCATCAATTCCATCTGCTCCCGGGTGAGTTCCCGGAGCCCCTCGGCGTCCTTGTCCCGCTGGGCGCGCCGGATTTCCTCGTTGATGCGCCGCCCCTCGGCCGTTAGCGCGTCCCGCAGCAGCCGGTTGGCCATGCCGCCCACAATGGCCCGGGCGTGCGGCTCACCCATGCTCTCCACCACCGCCGCCGCGCTGTACAGCGCGCAGGCGGCCTCGTTGCCGAAATCCTGCGCCGAAGCCCCGGGGGGGGCGTCCCCGTCCAGGGCAAGCACCCACTGGAGCACCTCGGCGACCGGCGTGTCCGGCAGGCGCATGTCCGCCAGGGCTCCCCCGGCGATCCGGCGCAGTTCCGGATACAGCAGCAGGGCGGCAATAAAGTCCACCGCATCCTTGACGGGCCGGGCGTCGTCCGGCGTCCGCGCCTCCGGGGCGCGCGCCGCCCGTGATTCGTCGCGGCGGTCCGCCTCCCGGCGGAACTGCTCAAACTCGCGCCGGCAGGCCCATTCATGTATGTCCAGCGCTTTGGCGATCTTTTTCAGATACGCGTCCGTCAGCATCGTGTCATTGACGCCGCGCAAAATCTGAAACAGTTCGCGGGCCACCTCGGTCTGGCCCTCAATCGTGCCCACACGCGCGGCGCTCATGTTCACATAAAACGAGACGAAATCAGGGGCCGCCGCCAGCAGCCCCGCGAACGCCTCCGCCCCGTCGTCGCGGATGAAGTCGTCCGGGTCTTTGCCGCCGGGCAGCGCCATGGCCCGCACATGCAGCCCCGCCGCGGTGAGCACGCCCGTGCCGCGCAGCGCCGCCTTGATGCCCGCCGCGTCGCCGTCGTACACCAGCACCACCTCGCCCACATAGCGGCGGATGAGCGCCGCCTGCTGCTCCGTCAGCGCGGTGCCGCAGGTGGCCACCACGTTTTTAAAGCCAGCATCGGCGCAGCGCAGCAGATCAATGTACCCTTCGACCACAATCGCGAACTTCTCGTTTCGCAGCGCGTCGCGCCCCTCATACAGGCCGTACAGCACCCGGCTCTTTTTGTACACCGGCGTTTCCGGCGAATTCACATACTTGGCGGGGCTCTCCCCGGAAAGATCCCTTCCCCCGAAGGCCACCATGTTGCCGGACACGTCCCGAATCGGAAAAATAAGCCGGTTCCGGAAGAAGTCATACAGGCCCCGGTCGCCCCGGTCGCCGCGGCGGCAGAGGCCGGAAGCCTCTATCACATAATCCCTGAACTGCCGTTTCACCGCGGCGTCATAAAGCGCCGACCAGTCGTTGGGACCGAAGCCAACCATGAACTTGGCCGCTGTTTCGGAATTCAACTTTCGCTTTTCAAGGTATGCCCGCGCCTGCGCGCCCCTTGTCGCATCCGTGAACTGGCGCCGGAAGAATTCCGCCGCAAACTTGCCCAGCTCCAGCAACTGGGCGCGCATGTATTCCTCACGGTCGTCCTGTTCCGTGGGGGCGCTCAACCGGATGCCTGCCGAGTCCGCCAGTTTGCGCAGGGCCTCGCTGAAGGTAAGACCCTCAAATTCCATCAGGAACCGTATCGCATCGCCGCCCTTTCCACTGCTGAAACAGTGGTACATCTGCCGGTCACGGCTGACCATGAAGGACGGGGTCTTTTCGTTGCTAAAAGGGGACAGGGCCTTGTATCGGTTGGAGCCGGACGGTTTTAACTCTATGCGTGCGCTGATGACATCCACGATGTCCACCGCACTGAGCACCTGGGTGATTATTTCGCGCGTGTACCGTTGAACCAAACCGGCTGCCTTATTAATAACTGAACGCCGTGCTTTTTTGTGCAAGCACAGCGTTTACAATTAGTTAAACCAACACCGCCACGGTGTTTTTAATGTCAAATTTTAAAAAATGGCATAATACACCCGTTGGCAATTTGTCAAGACGAGCAAAGTTTACCATGTTCCCAAGGCTATTGTCAAACGCCGATTTTAATCATGCCCCGCTTTGGAAAAGCCCTGGTAATAGCCGGAGTTTGGGATACTTAACAACAATTCGGGTTGACATTACCACCCCCGGGAATATCTGTGTGATAATTGCGGCAAAGGGCGGCCGGATGCCGGACGATTCCGGACCGGCGGTTTTCCGCGGGATGTCGCGGCCCCGCCCGGGACAACATGACACAGGAGGATGACTATAATGGCGGTCAAAGTTGATCTTGATCAGTGTGCGGGTTGCGGTGACTGCGTTGAGGAATGCCCCACGAACGCCCTTTCCCTGAATGACGAGGGCAAGGCCCAGGTGACCGAGGACAATTGCGCGGACTGCGGCGCCTGCGTGGACGTTTGCCCCACCGGCGCGCTTTCGCTGGATTAATCCCGGGACACGTCCCCAAAACCACCCAGCTGGACTGTTAGTGAGGGTCGGCGATGCGCATGCCGCAGCACCGGCCCTTGTTTGTGTTTTAATCCCCCATTTGAGCGGCGCACGCCGGGAGGATTTTTCATGACGGCACGACTGGCCGTGCTGCTTTCGGGCGGCGGCACCACCCTGCAAAACCTGCTGGACCGCATTGACGCGGGAACGTTGGACGCGCGGGTGGCGTGCGTCATTTCATCCCGGGAGGGTGTCCGCGGGCTGGAGCGCGCCGCGCGTCATGGCCTGCCCGCCGTGGCGCTGCCGCGCCGTTCTTTCCAGGACCACGCCTCCTTTAACGGGGCCGTCTGGGCGGAAATCAGAAAACACACGGTTGACTTGGTGGTGCTTGCCGGATTCATGTCCCTGCTGGACGTCCCCGCGGATTTTCACAACCGCATCATCAACGTGCATCCGGCGTTGATCCCCTCCTTTTGCGGGCACAAGATGTACGGCCACCATGTGCACGAGGCGGTGCTCGCCTACGGCGCCAAGATAAGCGGCGCAACGGTGCATTTTGTGGACGGTGAATACGATCACGGCCCCATCATCCTTCAGGGCGCCGTGCCGGTGCTGGACGATGACACGCCGGACACGCTCGCCGACAGGGTGCAGGCCATGGAGCGCGAATTATACCCCCGCGCCATCCAGTTGTTTGCCGAGGGGAAACTGGCCGTGGAGGGACGCCGCGTGCGCGTGCGCGGCTGAAGGGAGACGGCATGGGAGCGCCAGCACCGCGCCGCAGTGCGCCGGATTTCTACTGCCACGGATGCGGCCGCTCCACGCCGGCCGGCGCGGAGCACCACTGTCCGGCCTGCGGCGAGCCCATGAGCATCCGCTCGCACGCGGTTCCCTCCGCCGCACACATGCGGCGCGCCCCGGAATCCATGTGGCATTACCTCCCGCTGCTGCCCGTGCGCTCGCGAAGGCATGTGGTCAGCCTGGGGGAGGGCGCCACGCCGCTGGTGGACGCGCCCGCGCTGGCCGCGCATTTCGGACTTGGACAGGTCCGCATCAAGAATGAAATGACCAACCCCACCGGTTCCTTCAAGGACCGGCAGGTCTCCGCGGGAATCAGCCATGCGGTGGAAACCGGCAGAGGCACGGTGGCTGTGGTCTCCTCCGGCAATGTGGGCGTGGCCACGGCCGCCTATGCGGCGCGGGCGGGACTGCGTGCGGTGCTGTTCATGCACGGCCAGGCCGGCGCGGGAAAAATCGCCCAGGCGTCCGCCCATGGCGCGCGTGTTTTCCGCGTGGACACCCCCGCCCCGAGCGAGGCATTCAGCCTGTGCCTGGATGCCTGCCGTGAATGGGGCTGGTACCATCTCTCCACCGCCGGAATGTACGAGCCGTACAATGTCGAGGGGGCCAAAACCATCGCCTACGAACTGTGGCGGCAGTACCGGGGCGACATGCCCGACTGGATTGTCGCCCCCGTGGGCGGCGGCGGACTGCTCGGCGGGGTGTGGCGCGGGTTTCTGGATCTTCAACGGATTGGGCTGCTCGACCGCATTCCGCGGCTTGCGGGCGTGCAGGCCTCCGGCTGCGCGCCCTTCAAAAAGGCCGTTGATGAAAACACGCCCTTTCTGGAAACACTGAAAAATCCCTGGCCAAACCCGAAAACCGTGGCCGGGGGAATCGCGGACGACATTATTTTTGACGGCCACACGGCACTGCCCGCCGTGCGGGAGACCGGAGGCGCGGCGGTGGCGGTGGACGATCCTGCCATTATTTCCGGGGCGGACCTGCTCGCCAAAAAGGGCGGGTTGCTTTGTGAACTCACCTGCGCCGTGGTAATTGCCGCCCTGGCGCATATCCCCGGGGCGGGCGCGGCCACCCGTGTATGTTGCCTGCTCACGGGAAACGGCCTCAAAGAGATGGACCATTTCAGGGCCCGCGCCGCGCAACCCCTTCTCATCCCCCCCAGCCTCTCCGCCTTAAAAGACGCCCTCCAAGCCTTCTAAACAACGGCTGGCCAGCGGTATTTTTTGGCGACAAAAAACAAAAGAGCGCAACGCATATTGTGTTGCGCTCTGAGGAACCGTTCTTAATTAGGCAACTGCAGGAAGAAGGCCAGTTTAGTACTGGGCAACCTTCACATCCGCACCACCGCCGCCAGTCGCACCACCGCCAACGCCGCCAGCCGCACCACCGGCGCCACCAGCGCCGCCGGAAGCGGTGTCACCGACCAGGCTAAGCTGGCTGGTGTCAACCGTCGTCGCGCCCGTCGCCTCGGAGGCACTGGTCCCGGCAATGGCCACACCGGCCGCCATCACCAGCATCCCAATCACAAGCGCAACCCACAAACCACTATAACGCCTCAAAGTCTTCACGGGTCAAACCCTCCATCGGTTAGAAGCCTCAACGTCATCAATCGTAAGAAGACCATACTCTGAATCTGGCTAAATTATAAGACAAGTTGAACCAAAAGTCCAGTCTTTTTTTCAAGTATTTGAAAACCGCCGCCAAAGCCCGTCTGGTCCGTAATTGAGTATACCATCTGATTGGGCGGGGGGCAACCCTGAAAAATGGACCCGTTGCCCGGCAGATGCAATGCGGGACTGAAAAAAGGTACAGTCTTGCCCGCGCATGGACTGGGGTTGTAATGTATTGAACACGGACCCTTGTGCTCCATAATTTAGGGCAGGAAAACAGGATAATGAGCGAATTTGCGCTGGAAATGGTCGGCATAACCAAGCAGTTTCCTGGGGTGACCGCCCTGGACAAGGTTGATTTTTCCGTCCGGGTGGGGGAGGTTCACGGGCTGGTGGGGGAAAACGGCGCTGGAAAATCCACCCTCATGCGCATATTGGCCGGGGCGCAGCCGATGGACGCCGGCGAAATCCGCATCAACGGACTCCCGGTACGCATCACATCCCCCCAGTCGGCCCAACGCCACGGGATAAGCATGATTTACCAGGAATTCAACCTGGTTCCCCGCCTGAGCGTGGCGGAAAACATTTTTCTGGGCAGGATGCCCGGAGGGCGGGCGGTGTCCTGGCGGTGCCTGTATCAGGACGCGCGGGAGGTGCTGGGGCGGGTGGGAATGGACCTGGACGTGAAACAACCCGTGGGCGGGCTCAGCATCGCCCAGCAGCAAATGGTGGAGATAGCCAAGGCGCTTTCCACGGACGCACGGCTTATCGTGATGGACGAGCCTTCCGCCACGCTGACGGATCATGAGCTGGAAACGCTGTTTGATCTGGTCAAAACGCTCCGCAGAAGCGGAATTGCGATCATTTACATCTCCCACAGGCTGGAGGAGATCTTTTCCATCTGCCAGCGCGTCACGGTCATGCGCGACGGACGCCGCATCGGCACCCATGAGATGTGCGATGTGGACAGGGACGAATTGATACGCATGATGGTCGGGAGGGAACTGGCCGAAGAATTCCCCTCACTGCCCCGCACTCCCGGTCCGGAGCGGCTGCGGGTGGAGGGCCTGGGCCGGAGGGGCGTCTTCGGCGGCATCACCTTTTCCCTCAGGGCGGGCGAGATAACCGGCCTCACCGGCCTTGTCGGCTCGGGGCGCACGGAGGTGGCCCGCGCGCTTTTCGGGGCGGACCCGGTGGATGAGGGCGCGATGTGGGTGGACGGCCGGCCCGTGCGGCTGCGTTCCCCGCGCGACGCCATTGCCGCGGGGATAGGCCTGTTGACGGAAGACAGGAAAAACCAGGGGCTGGTGCTGGGCATGACCGTGGGCCAAAACATCACGGCGGCCAACCTCAAAGCGCTGGGCCCCGGCCCCCTCGTGCTGCGGGGCCCGGAGCGGGAGGCGGCCCGGCGGTATGTGGATGAACTCCGCATCAAAACCCCCTCCATTGAGCAGACGGTGCGCAACCTCAGCGGCGGCAACCAGCAGAAGGTGGTCCTCGCAAAATGGCTGTTCACCCAGTCCCGGGTGCTGATTTTTGACGAGCCCACCCGCGGCATTGACGTCGGCGCGAAGGCTGAAATTTACAGGATCATCAACCAGTTGGCCGCGGCGGGGGCCGCAGTCCTGGTGATTTCGAGCGAACTTCCGGAAATTCTCGGCCTGTGCGACAGGGTGATGGTGATGCACGAGGGGGCGATTACCGGGGAGTTGTCGCGGGAAGAGGCGGGGCAGGAGGCGATCATGCGGCTGGCCACGGGAATCCGCCCGCCCGCCGCGTGAGTTTCATGCGCCGAAAAAGAAACCGCCGTTCCGGTGGATTGCCGGAACGGCGGCTTTTTTTTGTCTGGCCGTCTTACTTGTTGCCACCCAGCCCCGGGATGTTCGGGGGCGGCGGCATGTTGGTGACGGAGGGCTGCAGGCCGCCTGCGGGCGGGGCCGGGGCGGCCGGTGCGGCGGGGGCGCCGCCGGGGGCTGCGGGGGCCGCCGCGCCGGGGGCGGGGGCGCCGCCGGGCCGCGCACCCTGTCCGGGCTGCGTGTTGGCCTGCTCCGCCATGGCCTGCTCATAACGGATTTTGGCCACATTGGCCTCCTCCGTCTTCTTCGCCGCCATGTCAATCATGTTCTGCCTGTCCTGCAGGACGGTCGGATGCTCGTCGTCGGGAATCACGCTGACAATCGTTGACACCCGCTGGTAGGCGCCGATGGCGTCACTGAACCGGTTTGACTCCTTGGCGCGGTCGCCCTCGTCAATGGCCTGGCTGGCGGCGTCCAGCACGTCGTTAATCACGTCCTGGATGGATTTCTTCAGCCTGCGGATGTTTTCCTTGGCCGTGTTGGACTGTTCCTTGAACTCATCGTCAACGGCCTCGAAGAAGCCCACCGCCTGGCGGTAGGTTTTGATCGCGTTGGCGTAGTCCTGCTTGTCCCGCAGGTTGTCCGCCTCGGCGCGCACCTTCTCGCCGGTGGAAATGATGTTGACCGTCATTTCAAGGCGCTCGTTGCGCTCCTGGATGGCCACATTGGTGTCCTGGATCAGCTTGGCCGCGTCCTGGCTGGTGCGGTCGTAGTCCAGCGCGCGCTCAAAGGCGTTGAGGGCGTTGGGAAGATCCGTGTCCTCGGCGCCCGGCTGTGCGGCCTTCTCCAGAAAGTCCCTGCCCTCGCCCAGATAATGTCCGGACATCTTTTTTCCGATGCGGACGCGTTCGGGGCCGCCCAGCTTGTAGGCGAGCTCCCATTCGGCCAGTCCGCGCTCCTTGGCCTGACGTCCGCCATCAAACGCGTAGAAGGTGTCGCCCACCTTTTCATAGGCGTCCACAAGCTGCGGGTTGACTTTCTCAAAGTTCGCGTACACCTTCTCCGCCTGGAACATGTTGCCCTTGTTTTTCAGCAGGAACTGTATTTCATCGACAAAGTACCAGGTAAGCGCCCGCTGGGACGGTTTTGAAAGGCCCAATTCGCCCGAGTCCGCGCGGAGCACCGTGTTCCAAACGTCCGTGACCGTTTCCACGGCACGGGTAAAATAGGCGCGGCCGCCCTGTTTCAGGAATCCGTTGTAGCCTGCGCCGGTCTTGTAGTCGTTGCCGATGAGGGCCTTGTCCTGCCCGTAGAAGGCGCGGTGCGACTCAAAATAAACCCGGCCGTCACGGATAAACTCACGGTGTCCCTGGGTGGGGGTGAATTTATAGTTGTCAATGTTGGACTCGATGTCCGCGAACATTTTCTGGCGGACGGCCTGCTCTTCGGGCGTCCAGGCAAAGCCGTAGGGAACCATCACGTTCGCGGTGAGCGAGGCCAGCACGCCCATCCGGAAGGCGAAAAAGGAGGTGGGGCCGAATTTGCGGGCTTCGCGGAGCAGCAAAATTTCGCTGTTCACCGCCTGCACCGTTTCCGCGTCGTTGTTCAGCGGCACCGTGTCCTTGAGAAGCTCCCAGCCGGCGTTTGCGCCGTCCAGCACGTCCTTCTCAAAGTTGACCCCCACCGCGCCGCCCGGACGGAAGGTGTTGGGGAAGTCCTGCTTCAGCATCTGCAGGGACATGGCCGTGATGCTCTTCATGGAGCGCGTCCCCCAGGCGTGGGCCTGGAACGGCGTGAGCAGGACCGCGGCAAGCACTGCCACGATGGTGAAGCGAATAAATGCGCGTTTCATTATCATCCCTCTTTGTCCCTGTTGTTCCACAGGCATGCGCTCCATTCCCGCCGCCATGCGCGCTAAAACAAACAGATTCGCCACTTAACACGCAAAGCACAGTGGGAAGTCCACACTTTTCCACCATTGAAACGCTAGCACAGAACTGCCGGAAGTGTCAATAGATTTCCTTGGCGGCGTTTTCCCCGCCTCCCCGGCAATCGCGCTGGAAACACCCCCAAAAGGAATATTTGGGCATGATTGTTGGACCGAATGGATAATTTATTGTTTTTCTCATTTTTCCATAAGCGCGGCACCCAGCCGCTTCAACTGGGCGGCTGTGGCCTCCGGGATTCGGCCAACAGTCGTGTCAATGGGAACGTTCAAGGTCACCGCTCCGCGCACACTCCGGCATCCACGCAGGAATTGGAGCAGTTGGGCGTCCTCATAGTGCTGGTCCGGGATGGTCGGCGCCATAAAGGATGAATCTATGGGCACCAGGGCATGCCACTGCACACCGTCCACAAACTGCGCTTTGGGCATGTAAAACACGGGATCTTTTCCCCGCACACGGTAATATCCCTGTTCGTTTTTGTACACCTCCGACGCCGGAGTCATGAAGTCGAAGCGGATTTTTCCCTCCTCAAGCATGTGAACCTCGCCCGCATGGTAGTCCTGAAGGGGGGACAGGGGTTTCTCCCGGCCAACGCAAAAGGAGCCATCGTTGAAGGCAATGACTGCATCCGGATTGCCGGCCCGTGCGGCGTCGCACCAGTCCCGCCAGTTCCACTTTCCCCTGTGGATGTGATCATAGCAGCCGTCAAACCACCATCCGTCGCAAAGGGCGCCGAACTTAACCGAGTAATCGCGGACAAATTGCAGGTAATTGGCAAGAAATTCGCGGTGGTCGTCGTCCTTCCATCCAAAGGCGCCTTTAACCTCCTCCGACTGTCCGGCCACTTCCGCGGGCAGATAGGCGATGAACCGTCTGCCCATTTGATGAACCCGCCGCGCCAACTCAAGCGCAAGATCCCGTTTTGACGTGTGGCCGGGAAGCGCCGCGTCCAGAAACGCATTCGGGCTGCAATAGTATCCGGTGTTCTGGCCGATGGTGAAAATCAGCCAGTCCGCGCCGCTTTCCCCAAACTGCCCCATGAAATGGTCCAGGTCGAAGTCCTGGACGGTTTTGTCAAAGGACGCGGCGCGCTCACCGGCGGTGGCTCCCGGCGGTGAAACCAGATAATGGGTCATCACGCCGTATGTGCCGCCTGCCATCCAGGCGGCCCGGTGGGCTGCCGTGTCCTCCGCCGCGGCCGCAGGGAAGGCGACGGCTGAGAGCAACAGCGCGGCGGCAACGGAGTTTCGGCGGAATGCGCATTTTCGGGTGTGTGCGGGCATTTTTAACGTTCCTTTCCTGGGGGGCCAAAGACGCCTTTAGCGCCGCGGCCCATTGTATCAATGCATGGACCGGGGCACAACAGGTACGCGAGGCACCGCGAATTCAAGTTTCAAGTTGCTTGCGGCGGTGTGGCGAAGGCTATACTTTCCATTCCGGCAACCGGCACATCCATCCCCCAAGGGGTTCAAGGAAAGGCAAACGATGACTACAAAAGAAACGGGACGGCGCATTCCCCCGCGGCGGGAGATCAACGAGGCGGACACATGGGACCTCACCCCCCTGTTTCCGACACAGGCGGCGTGGGAGCGGTCCTTTAGGAAACTTGGGGCCATGGTGGATGAGTATCCCCGGTTCAGGGGAAAGCTGGGCCGGTCGGCAAAAATCCTGCGGGAATGCATGGATTTCGACAATGAGGTGGGCCGCCTTGCCGACAAGCTGGCGGTGTACGCCCATTTGCGCTTCAGCGAGGACGTGGCCAACCCCGAGCACCAGGCGCTGATGGCGCGGTTCACCCACCTGGCAACACGCGCCGGGGAGCTTGCAAGTTTCATCGCCCCGGAGATTCAGGCCATCCCGGAGGCGAAACTGGCCGCCTTTCTGAAGTCGGAGACGCTTGCGCCGCACCGCTTCACCCTGGAAAAACTGCTCCGCTTCAAACCGCACATCCTGACCGAGAAGGAGGAGCGCCTGCTGGCGATGCAGGGCGAGGTCGCCGGCACGGCATCCCGCGTTTTTGACCAGCTGACGGACGCGGACATGAAATTCGGCATGGTGCGGGACGAAAACGGCGTGGAGGCGGAACTCACCCAGGGAAGCTTCCGCACCTTCCAGGAATCCAGAAAACGCTCCGTCCGCAGGGAGTCCTTCCACAAGTTTTACGCGCAGTTTGAGTCGCACGGAAACACGCTGGCCGCCTCCCTTTCCGGTTCGGTACTCCAGGACGTCTACGCCGCGAAGACCCGAAATTTCAACTCGGCCCGCGAGGCGGCGCTCTTCGCCGACAAGGTGCCGGTGAAGGTGTACGACCGCCTCATTGAAACGGTGCGCGCCGGCCTGCCCGACCTGTACCGCTACCTGGAGATCCGGCGGCGGGCGCTGAAAATCCGGGATGTGCACATGTACGACACCTACGCGCCCATCGTGAGGGCGCCCAAAACGCGCATCCCCTATGACAACGCGGTGTCCACCATCTGCGCGGCCCTCGCCCCGCTGGGCGACGAGTATGTGCGCACCCTCCGCGACGGCCTGACAACCGCGCGCTGGGTGGACAAGTACGAAAACCGGGGCAAACAGAGCGGCGCCTTCTCCTCCGGCTGCTACGACAGCCCCCCCTACATCCTCATGAACTACAAGGAGGACGTGAAGGACAGCATGTTCACCCTGGCCCACGAGGCGGGCCACTCCATGCACTCCCATTACAGCCACGCATCCCAGCCCTACCAGTACAGCGGCTACACCATCTTTGTGGCGGAGGTGGCCTCCACCTTCAACGAGCAGCTCCTGGGACGGCACCTTTTCGCCAAGGCGCGCACAAAGGAGGAGAAGGCGGCGCTGATCACCAAGGAGATCGACGAGATACGGGGCACCATCATCCGCCAGACCATGTTCGCGGAATTTGAGCGGGACATCCACGCCCAGGCGGAACAGGGAATGCCGCTGACCCTGGAAACCCTGAGGGCAGGCTACCGGGGATTGCTGGAGGCCTATTTCGGCCCGGAATTCACCATCGATCCGGAACTGGAACTGGAGGGGCTGCGCATCCCCCATTTCTACCGGGCGTTCTACGTGTACAAGTACGCCACAGGCCTTTCCGCCGCCATCGCCCTGTCGCGCATGGTGCTGGCCGGCGGGGAAAAGGAGCGCAAAAGGTATCTGGGCTTCCTGTGCGGCGGCGGTTCAGCCTATCCGCTGGACCAGCTGCGCGCCGCGGGGGTGGACCTCTCAAAACCCGGGCCGGTGCGCATGGCCATGGCCCGTTTTGGCGAGCTTGTGAACGAGCTGGACTCTTTGGTATAACGCAGGAAGTCCAAGGGGGTTCTGTCATTGAAAGGAGCGGCCATGCCCACGCGTGTCTTTCTGTTTTTGTGCCTTGCCTGGCTTTGCCTGGGACCGGCCGCGCAGGCCCAGGACGGGGGGCTTCTTGAAAGCATCACCCGCCCCGTGGCGGGGGAGGCGCGGCGCGCCAGCAGCAGCAACGAGGACATGGCGCGCAACGGTGACGCAAAGTCCATCCCCCCCGGCGGCACCCTGGTGCTCATGGACGAAAAGGGGCCGGGCGTCATCACCCATTTCTGGAACACCATCGGTTCCGTGGACCTGTACCACGGGCGGAATATTGTGCTGCGCATCTACTATGACGGCGCGGAACAACCGGGCGTCCAGGCGCCCATCGGCGATTTCTTCGGCGTGGGCCACGGCGCGTACCGGGATTTCACCTCCGCCCCGGTGGCCGTGTCCTCGAACGGCCGCTCGCGGGTGTGCTACTGGCGCATCCCCTTCCGCGAGTCCATCAAAGTGACCGTCACGAACGAAAACCCCGACGTGAAGACGGACTCCTTCTATTACTACATTGACTGGCGCAAGGTGGACGCCCTGCCGGAGGACACGCTGTATTTCCAGGCCCAGTACCGGCAGGAGTGTCCTCCGGAGCCCGGAAAGCGCTACACCATCGCCGATCTGAGGGGCAGGGGCCAGTATGTGGGCACCGTGCTCTCGGTGCACCAGATGGAGACGGGCTGGTTCGGCGAGGGGGACGATTTCTTCTTCATTGACGGCGCGGAGACGCCCCAGCTGCGCGGCACGGGCACGGAGGACTACTTCAGCGACGCCTGGGGCTTCCGCGAATTCAGCACCCCCTACCACGGGGTGAGCCTTTATGAGGGCGTGATCACGGGGGATCGGGTGACCGCCTACCGCTGGCACCTTCAGGACCCGGTGCCCTTCGGGAACTCCCTCCGCCTTGAGATTGAGCACAAGGGCAGCATCTTCAACGACCAGGGCGGGATTATGGACTTTGAGCTGGGCGGTTTTGAGGACCGCCAGGACTGGTACAGCTCCGTCGCCTACTGGTACCAGTATCCCCCCGCGGCGCTGGAACCCATCGCCCCGGTGGCAACGCGCCTGCCCCCGGGCAAGATTCTGATGGCGGCCTCCCTGGCCTACCGGGCGGATCCCCCGTTCATCGTGCTTCCCCAGGAACCTTTTGTGATGTACGCCCCCAACCAGCCCAACGCGAGCATTGAGTTTGACTTCGCGCTGGAAAAGGACGGGCGCTACCGCATCGACGGCATCTTCATGTTTTCCGTGATGAGCGGCATCTACCAGCCCCTGCTGGACGGCAAGAAACTGGGCGGCCCCATTGACTTCAAAATCATCAACGCCGATCCCCGGTGGGTCCGTCTGGACACCCATGATTTGAAGGCCGGAAACCATACCCTGCGCTTTGAGGGGGTGGACGCCGCCAGCCCGGAAACACGCGCCCTCGCGCCCAATTTTTACGCCTTCGGCCTTGCCGGACTGAGCGTCCTGCGCCTGGATGACATGGAAGGCTACAAACAGACCTTGAACCTGCTGTTGGAAAAGCGCAAATAACACAGCGGACAGGACCGGGGAATGTCGGCGTTCATCGGCGTTTTAAGACGCCGAAAAAATGTGATGCAGGGTTCATGCGCGTTGACATACCACCCTGCTCTGGTAGAAAGTGATACACAAGTAAGTTTGGAAAATGTTCCGAAATGGCCTGCTTTTGCATGAACAAACCAATTCTATTTCTTTATCTATTTAGTTCCGTTTTGAGGCTTTTTTACGGTGCAATTTTGTTGACCCTTTCCATGTTTCATCCCATGTATGACAGCGACTACGTGGCTTTCCTTGGCTTTTTGCTCATCTTCACCAGCATTGACGTGGTGTTGTGCGGGAAAAACCTGAAAAAATACTTGGCTGTCTTGATAACAGTGTTCCCGACACTGGTCGTCAACCTTCTCCTATACAAACGTGATGGTGTTTTTCATGTGGCCGTGGTTGACGTTATCCTTGTTCTGGCTTTTTTATGGGCCCTCTATCTGGTTCCAACCACAAACTGCGCAACGTTGTATTTCCATTCTTTACGCAAATAAGACCAGGCGCATCGGTGCCGACGCTGATTCTCCAATGACACAGCCCTCTTCCTATGAACCACGAATCCGGGAACCCAACTCCCCTTTGCCTACCTGGCGCCACAACCCGCAAGGTCTGGGTGCAGGAAAAAATGGCCGAGAGATATGGCATGGAATAGGAACACGCCCTGCTTTTATATCTCACGTTTTTGAGACTCTTTGTACACCCGCGTTGATTCCTCCCAAAGGGCCTGCTTTTTCTCCAAATCCTCCTCCAATTCAGAAATTAACGCCAATGCAACGCTCCAGTTGTGCCACGCATCGGCGTTTTCATCATCGCATCTAATCACTTCCTGATACTTCAGGATCGCATCCTCCAGAAGAACCTTTTTTCTTGTCGGATCATCTTCAATATCGGACAGGATCAACAGTCCAAAGCCCCATCTTTCCCAGGCACCGGCGTAATCCTTGTCACGATTCACCGTCTCTTCGAATTTCTGGAAACATTCGGTAAGCAAGTGGCGTTTTTCTTTTGGATTATCCGTCATTTCGGCAAGTTGCTGAAGCGCGCACCCCCAATTATTCCAAGCACGGGGATGATGGGAGGGACATTTCGTCGCCCGCTCATATTTGCCGCATTCATCCAATCTCAGCGCCCGTATTTTCTCCTGTTCTGTCTCCATGTCGCCAAGTTTTCCCAAAACAACGCCCCAGTTATTCCAAAGATTATTGTTGTCCGGATCAACCCGGGTGGCTTCGTTAAAGGCTGCGGCGGACTCCCGCAAAAGTATCGCCCGTCTTTTTGGCAGTTTCTCCACAGAAGCAAGTCTATCGAGAAGGTTTGCCAAATTGTTCCATGCATCGGCAAATGTGCCTTCAAGGCGTACAGCCTCCTCAAATCGCCGACGCGCCTCGCCATATAACCGGCGGCTTTTGCTCTCCAACTCCTCCTCCTCAGCAAGTTTGCGCAGGGCAACTCCCCAGTTATACCAAGCCTTCGCAAAAGCAGGATCTCTTCTCACCGCTTCCCTGTATTTCCGGCATGCCTCCCATAACAATGTCCGACTTATTTCCGGACTATCCGCCATATCAGCCTGGTTCCCTAACGACACGCCCCACTGGTACCATGCATCAGAACCAGCGGGAGCCAGTTTGGCGGCCATTTGATAACTTCTGCGTTCGTCATCCCGCAATGCTGTAATTGTGGCGGCGTCATCTGCGCATTCCGCAAGTTCGTCGAGAACCAGCGCCCGGTTAAACCATGCGTGGTAATGTTTAGGATCATGGGTGATCGCTTCAGTGTACTTTTGGCATTCCTCCTCCCGAAACCGCAGCTCCCTGTCCGGATCATTTTCATACATCGCCATGTTTCCCAACGTGACACCCCAGTTATAGAGAAGCTGGGCCGGCTTTTTTTCGTGCTTGAGGGCTTCCTTGTATTTGGCGCATTGTTTCTTCCAAAGCACACTCCTCTTTTTCAGATTCTCCTGCAACTCGGCAAGCTGACCGAGGGAGAAGCCCCAGCAATGCCATGCCGCACCATACTGTGGATCGCGCCTGACTGCCATTTGATACTTTCGGCATTCTTCCCTTCTTAACAGCAGGACGTGTCCGGCATCCTCCTCCAAATTAGCCATTTTCCCCAAACATACCCCCCAGTTATGGGCCGCATCAGCGCTGTTTTTAAGACGTCTGGCCGCCTCCCTGTGTTTGGGTAATGCCTCCTCCAGCAGTGTTCGTTTCCTCATCGGATCATCCGCCAAATCCGCCAATCTTCCCAACGCCACCGCCCAGTTGTTCCATGCCTGGGCGTTTGTTTTGTCTAACTTCACGGCCTCCTCATACTTTTCACCCTCCCTCATGAGCAGAGACACCCTTTCCATCGCATCCATCGCCCCATCGGCTAGATTTCCTATGGAAACGCCCCAACAATTCAAGATTTTTGAAAACAACCCGAAAGCATGCTTGTCACTGGGGTTCTCGGCAAACCAGGCCCCATAAAGCTTGCCCAGTATTGTAAACATGGAGATTTGTTTCCGGGAATCTTTTTCACGCCATGCCCGCGCTCCCAATCGTTCAATTTCCATCCAATTCATAGCCATAATCCTTAACTTGGCAATAAACCTAACCTGTAGGGAGTAGCTTAATGCCCTGTCTACCCATTTTTCCCCTGAAAATACTTCTGGCGAAATCAATTATTTATTACAATTATACCGACTGGAAAGAAGTCAAAAATACAGAAATATTGGGGATCGGAATACTAGAGCAATTGATAGGGAGTGGGCTGGACTGTCACACACCGCATGGAAACAAGAAATTCCCCATCGGCGTTTTCATTTCCATGGCCACACGACTCCAATGAAGCGTCCCATTCCCGCCAGGTGCTGTCCGCACCATTTGACTGCCCCGCCGCCGGTTGGTAGTGTATCCCCCTGTCTAGCCATTCTTTAACGCATCACCGCCCCGGAGGGGCTTTTGGGAGTTGTGCCTTTATGAACGAGCCGACCACGAGGGAAATAGTGCAGCGCGCGTGGCAGGCGGGCATGGTGGTGCCCGCGTTCAACATCCCCTATCTGCCGATGATGGCGCCGGTGGTGGCGGCGCTGCGCGACGCGAAGGCCTTCGGCCTGGTGATGGCCGCGCGGCTGGAATGGGTGAAGTTTGAGGCGCGGAGCATCGAGGCGGTGCGCGACGAGTACCTGCGGGTGGGCGATCCCCGGCACACACGGCTTCACCTGGACCATGTGCCGGTGATTGACGAGGACGACCTGCGGGTGGACTACATGGGGGACATCCGCCGGGCCATTGACGCGGGCTACGAGTCGGTGATGATTGACGGGTCGCGGCTGCCGCTGGAGGAGAACATCCGGCGCACGCGGGAGGTGGCGGAGGCGGCGCACGCCGCCGGGATTCCGGTGGAGGCGGAGCTTGGCGCGGTGATGGGCCACGAGGCGGGTCCGCTCCCGCCCTACGAGGAGCTGTTCCGCACGAAGCAGGGATTCACATCGCCCGAGGAGGCGGCGGAGTTCGCGGAGGAGTCGGGCGCGGACTGGCTGTCGGTGGCGATTGGCAACATCCACGGCGCGGTGAGCGCGGCAAAAAAGAACGAGAAAAAACTCGCGGCGCGGATTGACCTGGAGCACCTGGGGCACATCAACAACGCGGCGGGGGTGCCGCTGGTGCTCCACGGGGGCACGGGCATCGCGCCGGAACTGATCCGCGCGTCGGCGCGCCACGGCATCGCGAAGGTGAACGTGGCCACGGCGATACGGCAACCCTATGAACAAAACCTGAAGGAGTCGCAGGAAAAGGCGCTTCAGGCGGTGTATGACACCATGCTGGTCATTTTAAAGGAAGAACTGCGGCTTGAAAACACCGCCCGGCTGATCGCCGGCAACGAGGAGTAACACCATGCGTCCCGTCACATTCGCCCTGTATTTCGGAAACCGCGGCTTCTTCCCGGAGTCGCTCATCGCGTCCGCACGCGCGGAGATGAAGGCCGCCGTGGAGAAGGCGGGACACCGCGCCCTGCTGCTGGAGGAGTCGGCCACCCGTTACGGCGCGGTGGAGACGGAGCGCGAGGGCGGGGTTTACGCCGCCTTCCTGGAGGCGCACCGCGCCGAGGTGGACGGGGTGATCCTGTGCCTGCCCAACTTTGGCGACGAGACGGGCGCCATCGCGGCGGTGCGCGACGCGCGGGTGCCCATCCTCATCCAGGCCTACCCGGACGAGCTGGACAAGATGGGCAACGCCACCCGGCGCGACTCCTTCTGCGGCAAGTTCTCCATCATGGACGTGTTCTGCCAGTACGGTGTGCCCTTCACCACCCTCAAGCCCCACACGGTGCACCCCTCCTCGGACGCCTTCGCGGCGCAGCTCGCCCAGTTCGCCGCCGTCTGCCGCGTGGCCGGGGGCATGCGCCGCTTCACGGTGGGCGCCATCGGCGCGCGCACCACGGCCTTCAAGACGGTGCGCTTCGATGAAATCACCCTCCAGCGCCGGGGCATCACGGTGGAGACGCTGGACCTGAGCGAGGTTTTCATGCGGGTGCGCTCCGTGGACAACGCCACAGGCGCCTACAAGGACCGGGCTGCGCACCTGGCGGCGTACACCTCGTGGAAGGGCGTGCCCGACGACACCTTCCACAACCTGGTGAAACTGTCGCTGGTGCTCGACGACCTGATCGCGGAGTTCGGCATGGACGCGCTGGCGCTGCGCTGCTGGCTGGAGCTGGAGAAGGAGCTGAAGGTGTCGCCCTGCGTGCTGCTGAGCGACCTGAACAACCGGGGAATCGCGGCGGCGTGCGAGCTGGACGTGTGCAACGCCGTGGCGATGCACGCGCTGCGCCTGGCCTCGGAACGGCCCGCCACCTGCCTCGACTGGAACAACAACTACGGCGACGACGAGAACAAGTGCATCCTCTTCCACTGCGGCCCCGTGCCCCAGGATCTGATGGCGGGTCCGGGCCAGATTGTGGATCATCCCATGTTCGCCAAGGTGCTCGGCCCCGGCTGCGGCTTCGGGTGCAACACGGGCCGCATCGCCCCCGCGCCGCTCACCTTCTCCAGCGCCAAGACCATGGACGGGAAACTGTCCTTCTACCTGGGCGAGGGCCGCTTCACCGCCGACCCGATAGCGCCGGAATTCTTCGGCTGCGCCGGGGTGGCCGAAATCCCGCGCCTTCAGGACATCCTGGAGCACGTCGGCCACGAGGGCTACCGCCACCACGTCTCCGTCACCACCGGGCATGTGGCCGCGGCGGTGCGCGAGGCCTTCACGCGCTACCTGGGGTATGAACTGGCCGAGCCATGAGCCTTCTTGGGATAGACATCGGCACCACGGGCTGCAAGGCGGGCGTCTTTTCGGAGGACGGTGCCCCGCTGGCGCGGGCCTACCGGGAATACGACATGGTCCAGCCCCGGCCGGGCTGGGCGGAACTGGACACGCACGCCGTGTGGGACGCCGTCCGGGAGGTCATCCGGGAGGCTGCGGCGCAAAGCGCCGGTGATCCCGTGGCCGCGCTGTGCTTCAGTTCCATCGGCGAGGCCGTGGTGCCCGTCACCAAAGACCGTGAAATCCTCGACAACAGCATCCTCTGCATTGACCCGCGCGGGGTGGAGACGGCGGCGGCGCTGGACCGTGATTTCACCCCGGAATCCTTTTACGCCATCAACCCCAACCTGCCCGGCCCGCAGTACTCCCTGCCCAAGATGCTCTGGCTGCGGGAACACCGGCCGGAGGTCTTTGACCGGGCGGATTACTTCCTGCTCTGGGGCGATTTCGCGGGGTTCATGCTCGGCGCGGAACCGGTGACCGCCAACTCCCTGGCCAACCGCACCCTGCTTTTTGACCTGAAAAGGAACGACTGGTCGGACAGGCTGCTGGACTGGGCGGGGCTGGACCGGACAAAACTGGGCCGTGTGCTCCCCGGCGGCAGGGAGGCGGGAACCGTTTCCCCCGCCATGGCCGCCGAACTCGGCCTGCCGCCCGGCGTGCGCATCGTCACCGGCGGGCACGACCAGTGCTGCAACCTGCTCGGCTGCGGCTGCATCCGGCCCGGCAGCGCCATGTGCGGCATGGGCTCCTTCGAGTGCATCACCCCCGTCTTTGGGGAGGTGGAAAACCCGGGGGAAATGCTGCGGCACGGGCTCAACATCGAACACCACGTGCTTCCGGACCTGCACGTGTCCTTTCTTTTCAACCAGTCGGGCCTGCTGGTGAAATGGTTCCGGGACACCTTCGCCCGCGCCGACCAGCCCCCGGCGGACGGCGACGTGTACGCGCTGCTGAACGCAGAGCTGCCGCCGGAACCGACAAGCCTGCTGGTGCTGCCCCATTTTGTGCCGCCCGTGTTTCCCCGGCACATCCCCGACACGGCGGGCGCGATTCTGGGCCTGCACGCAAACACCACGCGCGGCGAGATTCTCAAGGCCATCATGGAGTGCAGCACCCTGTATTTCGTGGAAACCCTGGAGGCGCTACGCGGCATGGGCCTTGAATGCGGCCTCTTTGCGGCACCGGGCGGCGGCGCGAAGTCGGACGCATGGCTGCAAATCAAGGCCGACATCCTGGGCGCGCCCTTCCAGCGCCCCGTGTTCACCGAGGCGGGCGTCCTGGGCGCGGCCATGCTGGCGGGACTGGGCACAGGACGGCTTGCCTCCCCGGAGGAGGCGGTGGCGCGTTTCGTGGCCGTGGACCGCGTTTTCACGCCCGACCCCGCAAGGCACGCGCGGTACCGTGAAAAGCACGCCCTCTATGCGGGCATGTTCCCCGCCCTGCGCCCCCTGCTCCGCCGCATGTCATGAGGGCCGCCTTGCCGGGGGGTGGGGCGGTGCGCTAGGATGCGGAGGTGCGCGGAAAACACGCGCCCAATCTGGAGAAGTTCCATGCTCGAAGTGCATGTCCTCGGGGTGACCCGGTTTGCAGGCGCCGAATATCCGACGGTAATCCTGCGCCATGACGACCGGGTGCTGTTCATCAGCATCGGCCCCTTTGAGGCGGCGGCCATCGGCTGGGGGCTGGACCCCAAAAAACCGCCCCGCCCCATGACCCACGACCTCATCCTTAACATCCTCGCCGGCCTGCGGGGCGAGTTGAAGTCGGTCACGGTGTACAACCTGGAAAACCAGACCTTTTTCGCCTACCTGATGGTGGAGCAGCGCGGCATCAACGGCGAGATCGAACAGGTGCTGCGCATCGACACCCGTCCCAGCGACGGGATCGCCCTTGCGGTGCGCGCCAAGTGCCCCGTTTTTGTGGCCGAAGAGGTTATGAACCAGGCGGGCCAGGATTTCAGCCAGTTCATGATGCAGATGGAGGACGAGGCAAAGGAGGGGGAAGGTGAGGAGGAGGAGGACGACGGGGAGGAGGAGGATTCGGAATGAGGTGCGGGCGGGGGATGCCCCCCTTCCCGTTCCGGAATTCCGCCGCCGTCTCCTGGGACAATGCCCCGGATGCGCCGCGTGCCCCCGTGAAAACTGTAATCGTATGGCGGGTGCCGCCCGTCCTTTCCTCCCTGGCGGAGGAACTCACCGACGGCGAGCAGGCGCGGGCCGCGACGTTCACCCTCGCGCGGCGGCGCACCGAGTACATCTGCGGCCATGCGGCGCGCGCGCGCCTCGCCGCGCAGCAGGACGCGGCGGCGCGTTTCTCCATCACCCACACCCCGGAGCTGATTCTCATCGCCGGGGGCAATTCGGCTGTTTTGGGAATTGATGCGGAACGGGTGTCCGCCGCGCGCCCGGCGGCGGCCCTGTCGCGGCGTTTTTTCTGCGCGCAGGAGGCGGCGGCGGTGGCCGGGCATCCCCAACCCCGCCAATCCCTGATCTTTTTCGCCTTATGGACCGCCAAGGAGGCCATGTACAAGGCATTCTCCCCCGCCGGTTCCCGCCGGGGCGCGTTTCAATTCTCCGCGCTCCCCAACATGGCGGAGATGGCGGTTTCCCTGACGGATGCGGACCCGTCCCCCCGGACGTTCACCATCCCGGCACAGGGTGGGTGCCCCCCCTTCCGTCTGGAATGGTTTCTGCCCGTTCCCGGCACAATCGGCGCCCTGGTTGCGGACCACACGGCGGGGGAGCCCGCATTTCATGATTTTTCATGGGACAAATCACGGTAAAAATGGAGGTCTTTGTCATGGGACGCATGGTTTTGTTGTGCTGTCTTCTGGGCGCCGCTTCATCCGCCGTTGCGGCGGCTGACCACCGTGAACCCGCCACGGTGCTGGTCGTCTATTACAGCGACAAGGGCCACACCAAGGCCATGGCGGAGGCGGTGGCAAAGGGCGCGGGCGGTGTGGAGGGCGCGGCGGTGCGCCTGCTTTCCGTGTCTGAGGCGACGGCGGATGATGTGCTGGCGGCGGACGCGGTCATTGTCGGCAGTCCGGTGCACAAGGCGAACGTGGCCCCGCCCGTGCAGGAATTCATCAACAGCTGGCCGGTCAAGGACGAACGGCTCCATGACAAGCTGGGCGCGGCCTTCGCCACCGGGAGCGGGGTTTCGGCGGGTGAGGAACTGGTGCAGTTGGGCATCCTCCAGTCCATGCTGGTGTGCCGGATGATCGTGGCGGGCGGTCCCGGCGCCGATCAGCCCTTTGGTGCCTCCGCCGTGGGCGAGACCCCGCTGCCCGCCGACGGCAAAGAGGACGCCGTTGCGGCGTATTACCTGAAAAAGGGCGAGGCACTGGGCAAACGGATCGCGGAACTCTCCGTCAGACTCAAAATATCCAAAAAAGACCCCGCGTGACAACCATGCCGGGGCTTAAGGTGTGGCAGTCAGGATGATCTCGGCGGGGTTGTGGTTCTCGGAGAGATAGGCGTCGTAGCCGTTCTGGCCCTTCAGGTATTTCCCGAAGAAGGCGGCTGTGTAGCCGTTGGTTAGGGTGTACACGGTTTCCATCGGAACGTACTGGATGGGTTCGCCGTTGGTGATCCGCTTTCCACTTCCCACGCCGTCGCCAAAATCCGGCTTGAGCTGGTGCATTTCCGTGAAGGAAAAGTGTCCGGCGTTTTTGAATTCGACGGCGTGGCGCGGCCCCCTGGACTCCTCATAATAGCGGCGAAGATCGGCCATGCGGTCCGCGCCGAGGGTGTCATCCTCCGCGGCGATGAGCAGCATGACGGGGCAGTCGAATTTGACGCGGTCGGCGGCGGGGGCCGCGCCCGCCATGGGCGCGATGGCCCTCACGCGCGCGTCCGTGTTCACCAGCCAGGTGCACGTGAAGCCGCCGAAGGAATGGCCCGCCGCGCCGATGCGGGCCATGTCCACCCTGCCCAGAAAGCGGCTGTCGTTGCCCTTGTTCATTTTGTCCATTTCATCAATGAGAAAGGAGAGATCCTTCGGCCTGTCGGCGGCGGAGAGGGTGCGCGCCTCTTTCCCCTGCTGCATCGGCACCAGCCGCCCGTCCACAAAGGTCAGGGCGCTGTTGCCCGTGTGGTCCGGGGCCATGACAATGTAGCCGTGGCTGGCCATGTGCTCGCACCAGAAGACGTTCTGCATGCGCATCCCGCCGTTGCCGTGGGAAAAAAGCAGCAGCGGAAACACCCCCTCCCGGACGCGCGCGTCGCGCACCGCCCGGTTCTTGAAGCGCGTGTCCGCCTCGGCCAAATCCACCCCAAAGCCCGCCAGCAGCACCAGGGAAAGCTCCGGGGCGCTGTTTTTCAGGAAGAAGTCGGACAATTTGTTCGCGGGTTGGTCCCTGGCTTCGTCCGCGGCCGGATACCAGATTTCCGTCATGAGGGAACGGGGCCCCTCCGAGGCCGGGTCAATGCGGCTGTGGTCTTTGAAGGTCATGGTGGTGACGCCCACGGGGAATGGGCCCGGCTTGTCCGGGGCGGGAAGGGGCTCCTCCCCGGTCTGCGCCGCCGCAGCCAAACCGTAAAACAACACCGCCGGCAAGAGCATCCAATTGCGCGTCATCATGCCTGTTCTCCCTGCGCGGGCCCCGGCCCGGCTTCGGAAAACAATACACGGGCGTCAGGCACCCTTTCCAGCGTCGGGCCGGGCCGGTCCAGCCGTTTGCACCCCCCGGATCCCTGTGCTACAATGCGCCAAGACGTTGGAGGGTTATTTATGCCTCGGTATGCCAGGGTGATTTGCGGGCTGCTTGTGCTGGCGGCCATTGCCACGACTGGGTGCGCCCGTGCCGCGCGCGACACGTCGGGTTTCGCGGTCCACAAGGACGCGACGGTGGCCATGCCTTTTGATGAGGCGTGGCAGGCCGTGAAGGGTTCGCTCCGCGAGCAGGGGTACGAACTGTACACCCGCGACAAGCGCGGCACCTTTGTCGCGTACACCGACATGCACCGGATCCTGCTGATCCAGCCAAGCCGCATCAAGTACACCGTGACGCTGACCCCCGTGAACGACAAGGAAACGGCGGTGACGGTGGACGCGGTGCGCCAAAAATACGGCGCGACGCTGCTGACCTATCCCGGCTGGCACGACCGCCCGCTCAAGGACGAGGCCGCCGCCGCCGCGCTGCTG
Source organism: Candidatus Hydrogenedentales bacterium (assembly GCA_041859375.1). GTDB lineage: Bacteria > Hydrogenedentota > Hydrogenedentia > Hydrogenedentales > CAITNO01 > JBHEKP01. The sequence goes on from JBHEKP010000243.1 coordinate 30,845, forward strand.
GAGTCGGTCCAGGCGAAGCTCAACGGCGCGCCGGTCAAGACGGAGGACGCGGGCAACGCCGCCGGCGTGTGACACCACGCCCCGTTGCGCGCACCCACACATGGCCGGAGCACCCTCAGGGCAGGATGAGTTGAACACAGCGCGCCGCCGCATTCCCGATGCGGCGGCGTTTTTCTTTTGCCTGCTTTTTCTCGCCGCATGGCCCTGGGAAATGCACCAGCGCCTTCCCTGGGGCGGCACGGCGGTTTCGCTGGCGGGTCTCGGCCTGCTGTTTTCCGGGGGGTGGCTTTTCCTGAACAGCCCGAAGCGGGGCGCGCTTTCCGGGTATGAGGCGCCCCTCGCGCTGCTGCTGCTGGCCTGCGCCCAGTCGTGGACCCGCTCGGCGGACGCTCCGGCCACCGCAGCGCTGCTGAAACAGTACGCGCTGTACACGCTGCTCTTCTTTGCGGCCCTGCCCGTGTTCCGCCGGCCGGGACAGGCCCGGACCGCATGGATTGTCCTGACCGTTTCCGCGGCGCTTGTTGGCGTGACCGCGCTGCTTTGCGCCAGGGGGCTGCTCACCCCGGCACTGGCCATGGCGCAGCGCTACCTGGACCAGCGGCTTGCGGATGAGATACGCGCCGGGGCCTTCATCCGTATGGCGGCCACAACCCCGGACTTTAACCAGGCCATCCTGCCGATGCTGCTCTGCCTGCCCCTGGCCATGGCCATGGCGGCATGGCCGGACCCCGCCCGGCCCAGGACAGTCCGCGCCGCGGGGGGGATTCTCTCCCTCGCGCTGCTCTGCGGCGTTGTGGTTTCGCTGTCCCGGAGCGGACTGATCGCCGTGGCGGGGCTGGCGGCGGCGGGGGTGGTGGTGCTGCCTCGGGGCCGGACGCGCCGCGGGGCCTGGATGCTGGCGGGGCTGGCGCTGGCCGCCGCCGCACTGCTTGGCTGGCTGGCGGTGTCCGGCTATCTGGACGCCTCCATCACCCGCATGCGCCGCATGTTTGACGACGGGGACCCCTCCTCGCGCTCCCGGCTGTATGTGTTCGGCCTGGCCTGGCGGCTGCTCCCCGAATACTTCTGGCTTGGATGCGGCCTGGGCGCGTCGCCGAAAGTGATTGGCGCGGCCGCCGATCCGGCCGTCTGGCAGGGCACCGCCATTCACAGCATGCCCGGCCTCTTCCTTTTTGAAACCGGCATCCTGGGACTGGCGGGATACCTGTGGCTCTGGGCACGCTGGGGACGGCGCGCCTGGCGGCGGTGGCGCGCGGCGGCAACGGCTGAGGCGCGCCTGCTGCACGGGGCCATGCTCGGCTCCGGCGCGGTGCTGTTCTGGATTCTCGCCATACAGCCTTTCCAGGCATTGTCCCTGTTCCCTGTTTTTGGCGCACTGGCCGCGGCCCTGTCCGGCGGCACGGCTCTCTCAGCTGAGAACGCCGCCGCGCCCCGCCGCCGGTGGGCGCCCCTGCTGGCGGGGGCGGTCACCCTGGCGGTGGTGGCGCCGAACATGGCGTGGTATGAAACAGTGGCGGCGCGGATGAACCGTTTCGCGGCGGCACTGGATGCCGCGCTGGAGGCGGAAAAACGGGGGGACTGGGAAAGCGCCGGGGGGGGATACGCGCTGGCGGCGGAACAGGCGAAGGCGTGCCGCCTTGGGGAACCCGGACCCGGCCAATACTACCGGCACATCGCCTCCGGCGTGTCCGATCTCGGATATGTGCTGGATCGCATCCCCGGGGGCGGTCCAAGGGACGCCGGGGCGGACATCGCGGAGTTCGGACGGGCGCGCATACTCCACAATCAGGGCGATTATGAAAATGCGGCGGCGCTGCTGGAGAAAATATGCGCCCGCCAAAAGGGCTGGGCGGATCCGGCCTACGCCCTTGGGGAGGCGCGTTGGCGCCGGGGGGACAAAAACGGGGCGGCGGCGGCCTGGAAAGACGCGGCGGCGCGCCTGAAAATTCAGGGACGCACCCTGCCGCCAAAGCCTCCGGCCGAAGCCCGGACGGACCTTACGGATGTGGCGGCGGCGCTGGAGGCGGAGCTTGGCCGGGGCGATCAGGCCACGGACCGGAGGGAATTGCTGCTGCTGCGCCTGGGCCGTTGAGCCGGCGGAACAGCCGCGGGGGAAAACGGACACCCCGGCCTAGCGCAGTGCCCGAAGGCGCGCCTGAGCCAGCCGGTGGCCGGGCAGACGGCGGAGTGCCTCGCCGTAGGCGGCGCCCGCCTCCCCCCTCCTGCCCTCCAACTCGGCGCGCACACCCCGCATGGCGTCCAAATCGGCGCATGAATACCCCGCCTTTTCAGCGGCCTCAAAGGTTTCAAACGCCTCGTTCCACAACCCGTTGAACATCAGCCGCCTGCCCGCATTGTAGAGTTCCTCCCCGCCCAGGTTTTTTCCCGCCGAAAGCCGTTCGCCCGCCGCCGCCCGCTCCATGGCGTGAATGCGCCAATACTTCTTGAAGAGCGTTTCCGCCGCGAGCAAATCCCCCTGATCCGTCATGGCCCGGCCCAGCCACAACAAGGCCCCGTCCGCCCCCTCCCTGTCCTCAAGGGACGCGCGCACGGGCAGTTTTGGATCGGCTATGGCGAGGGCGGCCGCGGCGTCCAATCCAAGCCCCCCGGCCACCGCGCCTTCAGGATCGGTGAGCGCGGCGCGCACCATCGGCAGCCGGACCAAATCCCGCCCGAGATCGGCCACGACCCGGTCGGCAATGCGCGGCCAGGCGTCCAGCGCGTCAAGCACCCGGCGCTGCGCCTCGTAAAGCGCGTCCTGCTCCAGGGCGGCGCGGCCCTCGGCAAGAAGGCGCGCGGCGCTTTGTCGCGCGGCCAGCATCTGGCCGTATCCGCGCACGGCGACCAGCAGCATCAGCCCCGCCAGGGCGGTGGCGAGCCACAGCCCGATGTTGTAGGCGATGTACCGTTTCAGTCTTCTGGTTGCCATTTTTACCCTAAAACGCCTGGTCCAGATGAAGAACCACCGGAATGGTTCTGAACAGTATCTTCAGGTCCATCCAAAGCGACCACTGCTCGATATAGGCGATGTCAAGCTGCACCATCTGGTCGAAGGAGAGGCGGTTGCGCCCGCTCACCTGCCAGAGCCCGGTGATGCCCGGCCTGATGTAGAGGCGCTTCATGTGCCAGTCCTTGTACTCGTCCACCTCGTACTGGATGGGCGGACGCGGGCCCACCAGGCTCATGTCCCCCTTGAACACGTTGAAAAACTGGGGCAGCTCGTCAATGCTGGTCTTCCGGATGAAGCGCCCCAGCCGGGTGATGCGCGGATCGTTTGTCATCTTGTAGACCGGCTTGCCGTCCGCGTCAAGCTCGTATTCCTGCCCGTTCTTGATCATCTGCTGGAGGTATTTTTTGTGGATTTCGGGGTCGGAGTCGGCGCGCATCGAGCGGAACTTGATCATGCGGAAGGTGCGCCCGTTGAGGCCCACCCGCTCCTGGATGAAAAAGACGGGACCGGGCGAGTCCAGTTTTATGAGCACCGCCACAAGGGCCATCAGCGGGGAAAGGGCAACGATGGCGGCGGCGGAAAGGGCCATGTCCATGAGGCGCTTGCCAAGCTGGGGAAATGTGGCGTAAAGGCCCAGGTTCTGCACGCGCAGCAATGGGAAATCGCCCGCCATGTCCGGCAGGGCGTTGGTGCGGAAATAGGGCTGGAAGGGCGTGCACATTTTAATCTGCGCGCCCATGCGCCAGCAGGTCTGCGCCACCTCCAGACGCTGCTGGGCCGAAAGGGTTCCGGGGTCCACCGCCAGAATGACCTCGTCCAGGTTGTGCCGGTTGATCAAAGCCTTGAGCGCGCCGATGTCCCCGGGCACCTGTCCCTCATAATCCGCCCCCGGACCGGCGAGCACCTCGCCCATGTAATCGTATTCGGTGGAGGGCGAGCGGAGCGCAGTAATGAGCCCGTCGGGCGGGGCGCCGTCGTGGATAATCACCACGCGGGTCCGCCAAAACCCGAACGCATGGAGAAAAAGCACCCCGATGAGCGTGGCGGAGTGCCAGAGAAGCACCGCAAAAAAGGCAATGATGCCCTCGCAGGCCATGAACATGAGCACCGACTGGTGGCGCGCCGCGTCGGGATAAACCGACTGGTAGGCCGCGCCCAGCAGCGCCAGCAGGGCCGTGCCCAGCACCACCCCCCGGAGGATGGTGGTCGCGGCGCGGAAGGGGCGCGTGTCCCCCAGGTTCGCCTGGTACAAACCCGCCCACTGAAAAATCAGCAGGCGGATGACGGGCACAATGAGCACAAGCGGGAAGAAGGGACGGAATTCGGGGCTGCGGAGCAGGCGCAGGAACAGGGCCGGAAAATTCAGCACGGTCCTGTCCACCGGCGCCATGGACTGTGGCCAGGAGGCGGTCATCAGATAGGCGAGTGCCACCCCCGCGGCAAGCAGCGCCGCCTGGCCGGAAGCCTGCACAAACACCAGCAACGCGCGCTTGCGGCCCCTTCCCCAGCCCGCCGCCCAGCTGGATGGGTCTATCGGAAGCGGCGCATCGGCGGCAGGGGAGGCGGGAAGAGCGGGTGCGGCTTCCGCCGCGGCCGTTTCCGCCGGAGCCCCCCCCCCGTTGTTTTGCTGTTGATGACGGCGCTTCTTGGTCATTTCTTGGTCATTTAAAGAAATCGTGAACCGCGGCAATCACATGGGCCACCTGGGCCTCGTCAAGATTGGGATGCATCGGCAGGGAGAGCAGTTCGGGCGCGCAGGCGCTGGACAGGGGCGCGCCGTCGGGCACGGTGCGCGCCGACGCGTAGGGCTTCTGCTGGTGGATTGGCACCGGATAGTGAATGCCGCAGAAGACGCCCCGCTCGCGCAGGTGCGCCATGAGCTCGTCCCGCCGGGGGTGGCGCACCACATACAGGTGCCATACCGGCTCCCCGCCCTCCCGCACGGCGGGCAGGACAAGGGGCGTGTCCGCCAGACCCTCCGTGTAAAGGGCGGCGAACTTGCGGCGCAGGCCGTTCCACTCGTCCAGATGGGCCAGTTTCACATCCAGCACCGCCGCCTGCATGCTGTGGAGGCGGCTGTTGAACCCCACCACGGGATGAATGTATTTTTCGGACTGCCCGCAGTTGCGGTACATGCGCAGGGCCTCGGCCAGCTCCCCGTCATCGGTGGTCACCGCGCCGCCCTCGCCGTAGGATCCCAGATTTTTTCCGGGATAAAAACTGAAGCAGCCGCACACGCCCATCGAGCCTGCCGGGCGGCCCCTGTGGCGCGCGCCGTGGGCCTGGGCGGCGTCCTCCACCACCAGCAGCCCGTGGCGGTTGGCAATCTCCAGAATGGGATCCATGTCCGCGCACTGGCCGTAAAGATGCACCGGCATGATTGCCTTTGTCCGCGCGGTAACCGCCTGTTCCAGCAGATTTGCGTCAATGGTATACCACGGGTCCATGTCCACCAGCACCGGGGTGGCCCCCGCAAGGGCGATGGCGTTCACCGTGGCGATAAAGGTGTTCGCCGCCGTGATGACCTCGTCGCCGGGGCCGATGCCCAGCGCGCGCAGCGCCAGATGCAGCGCATCCGCGCCCGAAGCGACGCCCACACAGTGCCTGGTGCCGCAATACTCCGCGAAATGCCCCTCAAAACGGGTCACCGCGCCGCCGAGCACAAAAGAGGCGGTGGACATCACCTCGTCCAGGGCGGCATGCACCTCCCCGCGAATGCTGTTGTACTGGCCCACCAAATCCACAAATTGAACGTTCATGCGCGCCCTTTGTTTCCAACCGGTGACGGCGGTTGCGGCCACCCTGGAAAAAGACGGCGGCCATTGCTGTAAATTGTCAAAAGTATACCTTTCCCCATGAATCCGCGCAAACGGATTACGTTCCGTCAGCCAAACATAACCCTTGCACGTTTAAGGAATTGGGTTTATAATTGGCGCACGGGCAGATTTTCGCAGTTATGTGTGAGGATTAGGCATCATCGGGCGTATTTCTTAACATACGGGAATTATCGCCATGGAGAGCAGTCTGACTTCGTTAGTGGATCAAATTTCCCGCCAGGCGGAATCGTTTGACGCATCCCAGGAAGACGCGCTCGCCGCGCTGGAACGGCAGGCGGATGCGTTGCGCGTGCAGTCGGGCCGCCTGATGCAGGCGGGCGTTCATGCGGGCGAACTGGCGGCCACGCTGGAAACGCTGGAAAACGAGCGCGACCTGCTTATCGTGCGCATTGCGGAAAAGGACAAGGCGCTGGAGGAAATTCCGGCGCTGCGCGGCGCGGTGGAGGAACGGGACGGCCGCATTGCCGGGCTGGAAAAACTCCATGATGAGATTGCGGCACGCGACGCCAAAATCGCGGAACTGGAGCCCCTCCGGGACGAGGTTGCGGCGCGCGACGCCAAAATCGCGGAACTGGAGCCCCTCCGGGACGAGGTTGCCGCGCGTGACGCCAAAATCGCGGAACTGGAGCCCCTCCGGGGCGAGGTTGCGGCGCGTGACGCCAAAATCGCGGAACTGGAGCCCCTCCGGGACGAGGTTGCCGCGCGTGACGCCAAAATCGCGGAACTTGACGGACTGGCCGCGGCGCTTGAGACGGCCAAACAGCAGGCAGCCTCCCTGGAGGCGGCTGCGGCGCGAACGGCGGAACTGGAGCAGAGACTGGCGGATCAGGCCGAAGAAACGGTGAAGAACGCCGCCGCCATGGCGCTGCTTCAGACCCATCTGGGGGAGGCGGAGGAGGCCCGCGCAAAAGCGGAACTGGAAAAGAAAATGCTCCTAGGCCAGGTGGAGGGGCTGAACATGCTCGCCACCGAGGCGGCGGAACTGCGCACCAAAGTGGCCCAACTCGAGGCGGAACTGGAGGCGGAACGGAACCGCATGCTCCGCATGAAGGCGCAGACGGCAGCCGCCGCGCCCGTCCCGCCGCCGCCCCCCCCTCCCGCGGCCATTCCCGATCTGCCCCCGCTTTCGGAAGAAATCCAAGAGCGCCCCAAGGTGATGCCCAAGGGGCGCAACCTGGAGGATTTCATCGCCGAGGTGGAGAAGCCCCTGGCCAAACCCACCGCTCCGGACACCAAAATACAGCCGAAACGCTCCCGGGGCGGGCCGCGCAGGCAGTTGGGCGAGCTGCTTGTGGAGGCGGGCATCATCACCCAGTCGCAGCTTGAGGAGGTGGTGCGCATTCAGGCGGCGGACCCGCGCCGGAGGCTGGGCGTGATCATCGTGGACCAGGGCTATGCCACGGAGGAGGTCATTGCCGCGACCCTGGCATCGCAGTTGCGCACCCGTTTCGTGGAGCGCATCGAACGGGACATGACCGCCGACGCCATGCGGATGGTGCCCCAGCAGATGGCCATCAACCACCGTTGCGTCCCCCTGTTCTTTGAAAACGGCACGCTCACGCTGGCCATGGCCAATCCGCTGGATCTCATCGCCATCGAGGACGTGCAGCATGCCACCGGCGTCTTTGTCCAGCCCGTTGTGGCCACTCCGGGCGCGATTGACGCGGTTATCAACAAGTACTACATCAAGACCCGGTAGGCGCGGCCCAAAACCGTCTTTAAGGCCCCGGAACCCTGAGGTTTCGGGGCTTTTTCACACCTGTACAACCGGCAGAGGGCGGTTGTGCAACAGGTTCAGGTTGCTTTCGGCGTCCAGTGACACCGCGCCAAGGCGCACCGTGTAGGGTGTTTCATCCTCGTAATGATAGGTCACCTCAGCCGTCTCTATATCCCACACGCCCTCCGCCGGACCGCACAGGACAAGTGTGTGGGGATGGCTTTCCGGATAACCGACAACAGACAGGGTGCCGCCGGGCGCCGTGTCCCCGTGCAACTCGTCAAATTCCACCTCAAAGCCGTTCACGGCGTATTCAGGGGGCTTCTCCAAACCGCGGGCACCGGTTTTCACCGTAAGCATGAGGGTCCTAAGTCTTGCCATGGGGTTACGCCTTCATTTCGGGGGGCAGCGCCCTGAACCAGGGGTTGAATCCCGCCGTGTGATCGGTGGTGTCAATAATCGCGCCGATTTCCGGCACCGCCGCGCGGAGCGTCTTTTCCACGCCGCTGCGCAGGGTGAGCGCCGAGGCCGCGCATCCCTGGCAGCCGCCGCCCATGGTTAGGTATACCGTGTTTTTTTGCACCCGTTCCAGGGTGATAAACCCGTTGTGGGCGGCGATGGCGGGGTTCACCTCCCTTTCCAGCACGGCGGAAACGGCATGGCTGATTTCCTCCTCGGCGGGCACTGACGCTAACACCTCCGGGAGCACCACCAGCCGTCCGGAATCAAGGTGATTCCTGATTATTGACCCGGCGGCGCGGGCCGATTCCCAAACAGAACCGTCTTCGCCGGGGGCCAATCCAATGGTGATGCAGTTCGCGTTGATGAGCACGGAGACCGCACCGCATCCGTCGAACAACGCCCCGGCCAGGGGGGCGCAGGCGTAGGCGGCATGACGGTCGGGACAAAACCAGGACCATCCGTCCTCCAGCATGGTTCTGTTGGCCCAAAGGCGCACAAGGCGTGACTTCTCATCGAGCTGCGCCAAAATCAGCAGTTTCTCCTCCCCGGGTGGGAAGGGCAGCATGTCGTCCAGCACCGGAGCATTCACGACCCTGCGGGGAATCTCCTCGTCAAACCGCAGCGGAGGCCGTTCCGGCGTGTCCGGAGTTTTCCCCTTTGCCCCGCCGAGTATTTTTGAGAACCATGCCATTCTGAACCTTCCTAGTCCCGTCATGCCGCATGTTTGGAGAAAACACCCCCCACCCGGGCGGCATTCCCCTCCCCTCATGCCCTGCCGCCTCCCGCCCGGCACTGGACTTTCATGAAAGGCAACCCTGACAATATCCAAAAGTCTGATGCACACACCCATGGAGATCCGCCAAATGCTTGTGGTCCATGTTCATGTCCATGTGAAACCCGGATGCGCCGAAGCCTTCCGGGACGCCTCGGTCGCCAATGCGCGCGAAAGCGTGAAAGAGCCGGGCATCGCCCGGTTTGATGTCATCCAGCGGGAGGATGAGCCAAACCGCTTCATCCTGGTGGAGGTGTACCGCACTCTTGAGGCCACCGTCGCCCACAAGGAAACCGCCCACTACGCCCGCTGGCGCGACACCGTGGCGGACATGATGGCGGAACCCCGCCGGGCCGAAAAATACACCAACTGTTTTCCCGGCGACATGGAGTGGTGAAAAGGAATCCGGACTGTTTTTTACCGGATTACAGCGCGTTGTTTTGCAGCAGCCCGAAAAAGACGGCAAACAGCCGGTTCACGGGGGCCCTCCCGTCACCCTGATATCTGGTGAATTCCACATGGCCGTCCATGTACAGGACATTTGCCCCTCCGGGCACATGATTGTAAACTCCGGGGTCGGTGGCAACCTGATCGAACATGACAAAGAGGCCGCTCTGCGCCATGTTGGAGGCGGCGGGATTGTTGATGTCGGTGACCAGGAAGCGCTCGATGCCCTCGCGAAGCCGGAACAGCACGTCTCCGCCCCCGTTCCCGTTTGGGGCGCCAACGGGCAGATCCGTGTCGGCGCGCGGGTTTATCCCCTGGCGCGCACCGCTGAGATAGAGCAGCGCGGACGGATCAATTCCCCCATTGTCCGAGACCAGCGACTCAGCAAGCAGGGCGGCCTGCACGGAAACCGGAAGGGACGTGTCGGCGGGGGGGCTGCCGTTGAATATTGTGGCGATGAGCAGCAAGACCGGGAAATCGGCCATCGGAAGCTGCGGGTCATCGTCATCCCCCCGGTCAACAGCCCAGCCGACATACCCATAACTCGCATCCACCACCTGCGCGCAGCCTTTTGGCTTTTCCGAGGTGTGGCCGAGGCACCATTCCCCGTCCGCCCCCCTGGCGTCGCTTGTGTGGGAACCCAGCTCTGAATCCGACGGGCAGAAAATTATCATCGGATCAGTGAGATATTCCGGGTAAATGGAGAAAACGTTCGGGCCAACGCTCAACGCGCCCTTGGGGGTCCCGTCCGGCAGGGTATACCCGCCGAATTGCACCGGGGGAAACATGCCTCCCGCCTCATTGGCGTACATCTTGAAAACAAGCCCCCACTGTTTGAGGTTGTTCTGGCAGGATGCGCGGCGTGCCGCCTCCCGGGCGCGCGCAAGGGCCGGGAGCAGAATCGCCGCCAAAATCCCAATAATGGCTATCACCACCAGCAACTCAATTAGGGTGAACGCAGACTTCCCGGTTCTTTTCATTGCCAGATCCCCGTTTTTCGTGATTCCGGCATTCCAAGCCGGTCCGAAACAAACCGCTCGAAAAAATGCGCCTGTTATAAAAATGCGCAAATCCGGCAAATAATTCCTC
>JBHEKP010000096.1:0-2970 GCA_041859375.1 Candidatus Hydrogenedentales bacterium
GAGCCGGTGGGGCGTGAGGGCGGGCGCGGCGTGGACGGCTTCGTAGGCGATGCGGACCTGTGCGGGGCCGTATTCCTTTGTTTCAAGGGAGCGGAACGCCCGCGCATCGAGGTCGAGGGTGAGCAGAACCCGCGCGTCCACGGCGGGGCCGAAGGGCGTGTCGTGGCGGAGGCATTCGGCGAGGAAGAGGGGCGCGGAATTGAGATAACGGATGTCGGGGCAGAGGGCGACGGGGCCTTTGGCGGCGGCGGCGCATTGGACGGCTTGGGCGCGGAATTCCCGGGCGTGGCGGCCCGCCCGCATCCAGGTGAGGTTCACCCCGGCGTGGAGCGCCATGAGCAGGATGCACAGGAATGTGGAAAGCCACAGGACGGGCAGGCGCCACCGGGGATGATGGAGCAGGCGGTGGAAAACCCCGGCGACGGCGACGGCGAAAAGCGCGGTGGCGGCGGCAAACTGTCCGCCGCCGTGGAGGTGCACGGGATGGACATCGCGCTGCAGGGCGAAGAGCCCCGTGACGCAGGCGGCGGCGACGCCGAATTTGACGGCGCGGTGGCCGCTCCAGCGGGCCGTGAGAAGGAGCGCAATGAGCCCCGACAGGGTCAGCGCCGCCGTGAGCGCGGGATTTTCGGCGAGAAGGCGGGCCGTTCCGGGCAGCACGCCGACGGGATAGGCGAGGAACTGGAGGGCGAGGAGGGTGTTGGGGATGGTGTCCGCGTCGCCGAGCCAGCGCGGCGGGTGGAGGGCCAGCGTGGCGGCGGCGAGGACGACGATGAGGGCATGGTGTTTGGTGCTTCTTTTTTCGCGGGGAACGAAGGTGGTCTCCCACAGGCCTAGGACGAGGGGCAACCCCGCGTTCACCGGGGACACCACCACCGCCGCCACTGTCGCAGCCAGGGCCGCGGTGGCGTCAAGGACAGCACCCCCTTCGCGCCAGCGCCCGTAGGCCTCCAGCGCGGCGAGGAAGAGGAAGGCGGGCCAGAGGCCGGTGACGGGGCCGGAGAGGCTCAGGGCGGCCTCCGCCTTGAGAGGATGGGCGAGAAAGAGCACGGCGGCGACAGAACCGAGCCACCAGGGGCCGCGCGTGACCCTGCGGGTGATGAAAAAGACGAGGACCATGCAGCCGTACAGGAGCAGCCACGCCAGCAGGTGGTAGGGCGCGGCATGGCCGCCGAAGAGCGCCGCGAGGCACCCCATCCCCCACTCCCCGCCGTTTTCCGCCAGCGCGGCCCAGTCGCCGCCCAGCGGCGGGAGGAAAAGGGTCCAGCCGAAGAGCGCGAGCAGGTAGAGCGCGTCGGCCACAAGAAAGTTCGGGCCGTGGCCCTGGCGGAAGGTGTCGGTGTTTTCTTTCAGCTCAAACAAGGGTGGTTGTTTCCCCGGCCGCTCCGTTTTGCCGCGCGCGCGGCCAGCGCCGCGTTTGGTGTAAAGAATGACATGTTGGAACGGGCCATTGCCAATCATTAGACTGCTGGGGCGCGGCGCGGCGGCGGATCGCGTGGAACACAGGGAGTTGGACATGAAAAAGACAGTGTTGCCCCTTTGGCTGTGCTGGATGGTGTGCGCGGCGGGCATGGCCCAACCCCCCGCAGACGGTGTGGTGCGGCTGGAAAAACTAAACCTCGGCATGATGAGCATCGGCAAGGGCGCGCCCACGCCGGGCAGGAGCACGGCGGGCCGTCCCATCAGCATCGGCGGCGCGGTGTTTGAGCGGGGCGTGGGCACCCACGCGCCGAGCGAGTTCGCGGTGCGGCTCCACGGCGGCGCGGTCCGCTTCAGCGCGGCGGTGGGCGTGGACGACGAGGCGAAGGGCGGCGGCACCGTGGTGTTTGAAGTGTGGCTCGACGGGGAATGCGTCTTCACGTCGGGGCTGATGCGCGGCGGCGACGGGGCGAAGACCGTCGAACTGGACCTGCGCGGCGCGCAGGTGATGGAACTGGCCGTCACCGACGGCGGCGACGACATCACGTCGGACTACGCCGACTGGGCGGAGGCGGTGATTGAACTTGCTCCCGGCGCGGGGAAAGCGCCGGAGGCGGTGGCGGGCTACGATCCCGAGCCGGTGCTGCCCATCGCCCCGTGCGCGGATCCGCCGGAACCGGCCATCAACGGACCCGCCGTCACGGGCGCGACGCCGGGACGTCCCTTCCTCTTCCGCATCCCCGCCACGGGCGAGGGCCCGCTGGAATACGCCGTGGAGGGTCTGCCGGAGGGCCTGGCGGTGGACGCCGCGACGGGCATCATCTCCGGCACGCTGGCCGCCGCGGGAACGCACGAGACGGTGGCGGCGGTGAGGGGGCCGCGCGGTGAGGCGCGGCGCGGCCTCACGATTGTGGGCGGACAGAACGCGGTGGCGCTGACGCCGCCCATGGGTTGGAACTCATGGTTCGTGTGGGCGGGCGTGGTGGACGACACGAAGGTGCGGGAGGCGGCGGACGCCTTCGTGTCCGGCGGGCTGGCGGCGCACGGCTACCAGTACCTGTGCATTGACGACTGCTGGCAGGGCGGGCGCGGCGCGGACGGTGAAATCCTGTGCAACGAGCGCTTTCCCGACATGAAGGCGCTGGCGGACTATGTCCATTCCAAGGGGCTCAAATTCGGCATCTACTCCTCCCCCGGTCCCGGCACCTGCGCGGGTTACGCGGGCAGCTACCGCCATGAGGAGCAGGACGCGCTCACCTATGGCCGCTGGGGCGTGGACTTCGTCAAATACGACTGGTGCTCCTACGGAAAATTCGCCGGGGGCGACAGCCGCGAGGCGTGGATGAAGCCCTTCCGGCTGATGCGGGACGCGCTGGAGGCGACGGGACGGGACGTGGTGTTCAGCATCTGCCAGTACGGCCGCCAGAACGTGTGGGAATGGGGCGCGGAGGCGGGCGGCAACCTGTGGCGCACGACGGACGACGGCGGCGACCTCTGGGGCGTGATGTCCAACATCGGCTTCGGCCAGAACGGGCTGGAGCGCTGGTCCGG
>JBHEKP010000087.1:0-12774 GCA_041859375.1 Candidatus Hydrogenedentales bacterium
GGTGGAGTTCAGCACCATCGGCGACTGGGACAGTCCGGTTTCCCAGACGGTGACGGTGGCCAAGGACGCCACGGCCAGCACGACGGGTACCTACGTGCGGCATGTGGGTTCGGTGACGGTGACGCTATCCCCGGCGGGGGCGGTGTCTGCGGGTGCGCAGTGGCGGTTAACCACCGGCCCGGACACGGCGTGGAAAAACAGCGGAGACACGTTGTCCTCAGTGCCGACGGGTGATTACACGGTTGAATTCAACGCCATCAGCGACTGGGACAGTCCGGTTTCCCAGACGGTGACGGTGACCAAGGACGCCACGGCCAGCGCAACAGGCACCTATGTGCGCCATGTTGGCTTGGTGACAGTGACGATATCCCCGGCGGGCGCGGTGTCTGCGGGTGCGCAGTGGCGTCTGACCACCGGTCCCGACACGGCGTGGAAGGCCAGCGGGGACACGGTGTCCTCAGTGCCGACGGGCGATTACACGGTGGAGTTCAGCACCATCAGTGACTGGGACACGCCCGCTTCCCAGACGGTGACGGTGACCAAGGACGCCACGGCCAGCGTGACGGGCACCTACGTGCGCCATGTGGGTTCGGTGACGGTGACGCTATCCCCGGCGGGCGCGGTGTCAGCGGGTGCGCAGTGGCGGTTGACCAGCGGCCCGGACACGGCATGGAAGGCCAGCGGAGACACGGTGTCCTCATTACCGACGGGTGATTACACGGTGGAGTTTGGCGCTGCGCCCAACTGGAACGCTCCTTCATTCCGGTCGGTAACAGTGACCAAGGACGCCACCACCAGCGAGATTGGCAACTATGTGATTATTGACGGTGATGCGCCGACAGCCGTTTTGACACTGGAAAGCCCCGTGGAAACCGGTGCAGATCAAATTGTGTTTAGTGTGGTGTTCAGCGAGGCGGTTATTCCCATGCTGGCTCCGGAACACGTTGCCCTGACCGGAACGCTCTTCGCTTCGGTGGCGATTACCGGTTCCGGACCGGACTACACGGTGACCATATCACCGGACATGCCGGATGAGGACGGAACGGTTGAGTTCGCCATTGCCGGCGGGGTATTGGCCGACGCGGCGGGTAATCCTTTTGCCGGCGCAGACTCCCCCGAGTGTCATGTGCTCAACTGGCACGGTTTTGCGGAAACCCCCGCCTCCGCGCGCCTCTACACCGGTGACAGTCATCTGCTGCGGGTCACGCCTGACTGTGACGCCACCGGGCTTGCCTATCAGTGGAAACAGGATGACGGCACAAAGGCGGTGCATGACGGCCCCGCCACCCCGGCATGGACAATTGCAGGCGCGGCACCTTCCGACCAGGGAACGTACTGGTGCGAGGTTTCCTATGACGGGCAGACCTATTCCAGCGCGCCCGCCGTTCTGGAAGTTGCGGACCATCTTGCCATATTGGCCCATCCGGAGGGGGGAGAAAAGGCTGCCGGTCAAAGCCATGATTTCCTGGTGACGGCCGCCGGCGGGTATCCTCCATTGTCATACCAGTGGAAAAAGGACGGCGAGGTCATTGCCTCCGCGCCGGACGCGCCCGGCTTCACGCTGGACAACATTTCCACGGCGGACGCGGGAGGGTACACGGTTGAAGTCAGTGACGCCAACGCGGAATCCCTTGAGTCCCATGAGGCCCTGTTGGCGGTAAACACCACCCAAATGCCCGTGATGGCGTGGCCGGGACTGGCCGTTCTGGCGCTGGTTTTGGCGGCGGCGGGCCGAAAGGCCGAGCGCCGCGGCAGGTAAAAAAGATGGGGCGAACAAAAGCGCGGCCCCGGTGGTTTTCCGGGGCCGCGCCGTTTTGTTCTCAGCGGTGAGCCGTGCCTCAGATCTTGGAGGGGGGCTCGGGAATCGGGCCGAGCGGGTATTCCTTGTCGAAGTCCAGCACGGCGGGAACGATGCTGACATCAGACTCCATGGCCTTGTCCCAGGTCACCATCTGGCCCGAATAGGCGGCCATGCGGCCCATGATTGCCGTCATGCAGCTTTCCGCCACCTGCACGCCCTCGTTGAGTTTGGGACCGGTGCCGCGGATGCTGGCGAAAAGGTCCATGTGCTCCTGCACGTAGGGATCAGAGGTGTCCTTGCCCATGTCGCGGCAGTTGCTCTTGCCCTTTGCGCCGACCAGCGCTTCGGAAACCTCGCTGGCCGAATTCTTCCAGTGACGCGACATGCTCAGCACATGCACGCCGTTGGGGTATTCGTAGTCGCAGGTGAAATTGTCCCAAATGTCGCCGTACTGCTCCTCGCGCGGCTTCCACGCGCGTCCGCCGGAGGCCACCACCCGCACGGGGTGCGCCTGCAGCGCCCAGTTGATGACGTCAAGATTGTGGACGTGCTGCTCCAGGATGTTGTCACCGCAGGTCCAGCACTGGTTGTACCAGTTGCGCAGCCGGTACTCGAGGTCGCTCCAGCCCTCTTTGCGTTTGTGGCTGAAGGGCAGATCGCCGTTCCAGTAGGCGCGCGCCGCAAGGATTTCGCCGATGGCTCCGTCGTGGATTTGCTTGATGGTTTCCACATAGGGGTTCTGGTGGCGGCGCTGCGTGCCCGCCACAACCGAAAGCCCCTTCTCCTCGGCCTTCTTTGCCGCCGCAATGAAGCGGCGGATGCCGACGGAGTCCACGGCCACGGGCTTTTCCGTGAAAATGTGCTTGCCCGCGTTCACCGCCGCCTCGAAGTGCATCGGGCGCGCGTAGGGCGGCGTGGCCAGAATCACCACGTCCAGGTCCACCTTCAGGAGCTGCTCATAGGCGTCCAGACCCACAAAGCAGGTCTCGTCCGTGAGCGCAACCTTCGCCTTGAGTTTCGGGTCGGCCACGGATTCAAGCTTCTTGCGGCAGTCCTTCATCTTGTCCGCGAAGACATCGGCAAGGGCCACCAGTTTCACATTGTCAACGCCCGTGATGCAGTTGTGCGCCGCGCCGCTGCCGCGCCCACCGCAACCGATCAGCCCCACCTTCAGCGTGTCCGTGGCGCTCTGCGCCATGCCCTGCCCGGCCGTTAGGATGGCGAAGCCCGCCATCGCTGATGTCTTGGCGAAATCGCGGCGGCTTATTCCGCCGTTGTGTCCTGTGGACATTGGTTAAATCCTCCTGCCCGTGTTGACGAATACCCTGGTTGACCGCACCGCCCGAAAACCCTCCGGACGGGAAAGTGTTTTGATGATACCAGAAACCCGGCGCAACTCCAATTAACTTTCCTCGCGCCTTGCACGGAGCACATGCAGCATGCCGCCGCTCCGGAAAATCACGCTGGATCTGCCCCGCCTGTCCAGATCCGCGCGCAGCGCCACCGATTCAACGGGCTGTGAAAAGCGGTGTGTTTCATGGGGCGCCGGACGCATGCCCGAGGGGGTGGAAACCCAGATGCCGATGGTGTCCGTTGCCGTCGGGCAGAGCAGATCGCTTCTGCCGTCGCCGTTGAAGTCGGCGGGGATGAGGAATGGAAGGGGCGGCTCCGCCAAAAAAGCCTTTGCCAGCCAGCCCACGGGCAGGGACAGCGGGATGACGGTGAAGGGTTCCGGCGCGTACCGTCCCTGGGCGGGAAGAAAGGCGTGAAGCGTGAGGCGGGCGCTCCAGACTCCTCCCGCCGCGGCGCGCGCGACGGCGCCCACCGTCGGGGCGGGCGTTTCCGCGTTCCAAAAAATGGCGTCGGCAAACCCGTCCTGGTTGAAGTCGGGCAGGATTTCCTCCGGCGGCGCCAGAAAACCGGGATACCGCTGGGGATCGGACAGCTTCAGTTCCCTGCCGCTGCCCTGTCCGGGCGTCTGCGCCCTGCGCGTCCGGATCAATGTTTCGCGGGCGGGCGGGGGGGGATAGGCGAAGAGAACCCGCTCGTCGGAATTTTTATCGGTGCGCAACGGCAGCCATGGCCAGGATTCCGCGCCTTTTCCCGCCGCCGCCGCCATGCGCGCAGAACCCCAGCCCTGCCTCGCGCTGAACGGTTCAGCCACGGCGAGATCGCCGGGAAGGCGCGGCACAAAGGCTTCCACTTTGGCGACACGCCATTCCAGTCCGCCGGCCCCGTCCGCCGCAGCGTGCCGCAGGGACTGGACGGTGAAGGGTCTGCCGAAACTGACCCGCCGCGCCGCGTCCGGGCCGAGGGGGAAGCTTTCCATGATTTCGCCATGGGTGCTTCTAAGTTCCAGCGCCCCGTTTGCGGGCAGGGCAATCAACGGACGCCCGTTCCTCGGAATCACCAGCACGCAGGGGAAAGGGCTGGATGCGGGCGCATCCCATTGGTTTTCCGCCTCAAAAAGGATGACGGGGGGGGACGGTTCCGGCCCCAGCGCGTATTTTTGGATTTTTCGTCCGGACACGGCCAGCATCTCCGGCAGTCCGTCCCCGTCGGTGTCCGCCACGTCCAATGCCGAAACGGGGCCGTCAAAGGTGACCCGCCATGTCTCTTCACCCGTTGCGCCCGGATAGATCAACACGTCTTTTGTGCCGGCCACAAACAGGTCGCCGTCCCCCCGTCCGTTCGCGTCGGCGATGAAACAGACCGCGTCCGGCTGTTCAAGGGGGATCTCGTGCAGGGTCATCAGCGCGCCCAGGGACAACCAGGCCGCGGAGAGGGGGCACAACAGGGCGCAGAGTGTCATGACCCCTTTCCCTCCGCTGTTGAAAGCCACACCCGCGCCGGGTGGTGCGGCTTGAAGGTGTCCGGTGACAGCGGCCACGTTTCCACCAAGTCCTCCCGTCCGTCCCCGTTCACGTCGAGAAGACAGAGGGAGGCGTCCCCGCGAACGGTGAACACACCGTCCGGTCGGTCGGTCGTCCCGCCGTTTCCCGCGTCAATAAACAGCATGGCGCGGTCCGCGCGGTTACGGACCAGCAGGTCGGCTTTTCCATCACCGGACACGTCCCCGAACAGGATCAGCCGCCCCGAGAGGTACTCATAAAGCATGGCGGGGCTGGTGCGCACGGGCGCGCCGAAATCAAGCTGGAAACGCGATTCAAAGAACGGGGCGGCATCGAAGTCCTTCTCCCCCTGCCTGAACACGGTGACGGTGTGGTCCGTGCGGGTTCCCGTCATCATGCGCCCCACCGCCTCGCGCATTCCCCCCTCATAAAGTCCGGTCGCCTGAACCACCATGTCCAGGCGGCCGTCCCCGTCAATGTCTGAGAAAACGGGCGGCGCGTTCCAGCCCCTGGGCACAACGGCCCGGCGGATGCTGCCGGTTTTTCCCCCGTCCACGGTGGCCCGGATTTCCATGACCGGCGCGGACAGGTTGCTGCCTTCCGTTTCCACCATTCTGAACCCCGCAAAATCCGGCTGGCCGTCGCCGTTCAGGCGGCAGGGATGCATAAATCCGGGCAACGGTTCGCTGCCCCAGTTTTCCGGGGGGGCCTTTTGGACGAATCGTCCATTTTCCACAATGATTGAAAAACGGTTTTGGGTGAAGCTTCTGCCGTTGTCAGGCGCGGCGGTGCTGTGAATTGTTTCCGCCGTGTTTCCGGACAGGCGGATGGTGCATTGCATCTGCCGCACGGGCAGGGAAAGCATCCGTTGGGGCCTTGGCCAGAGGGGGCGTTCGGCCATCCCGGACAGTTCCATTGCGGGCAGCAGTGCCAGTGTTCCCGCCTGCACGGCCCCCCCCTCCCTCAGAAGATAAATGGTCATGCCCTGTTCGTCCATCAGCACGATTTCGGGTTTGTTGTCCCCGTCCAGGTCATGGAGGAAGGGTTCCAGCCGGACGGATGCCCCCCCTGCCGTTGGCTGCGGTTCAGGCATGGGGGACGCCGCATGGGGCCACTCAACAGCCGCCTCCCCCTCCCGCTCAAAGCCGTTATTCCGCCACTTGAGAGTGAGCAGGCCCCGTGCGGTCCGGCAGTAGAGCGCGCCCTTGTCCCAGTCGGCGGCGGCCCCGTCGGCTTCCGGGGGATAGGGCGCAAAATCTTCCCCGGAAAAAAAACCATTCCGTTGAAGCCTCACACCGTCGGCGCAGAGCAAATCCATGGCGCCGTCGCCGTCAATGTCGGCATGGCGGAAACCGGCGCGGAAATTCTCGCCCGGCGTGGACACGGGGGTCACCATGAGCCAGGGCGCCTCACGGGGCTCCGCGAGAAGGCCGCCCAGCAGAAAGCAGGCCGCAAGGCAGGCCGGAGTCATGCGGCGAGATTCCTGCGCGATGTCACCAGCACCGCCCCGGCCAGCGCCGCCGCCATGACGGGAAGGGAGGCCGCCGCGCACTGCCAGGCCATGGGCGTCCAGGAGGCGGGCAGCCCGTCGCAGCGGTTCACAAAAACCTGCCAGGGCGCCTCCAGGTAGGTGGTGAAAACCCATGCCTCCACCCCGAGCGGGTGCTTTGCCAAATCAAGGGCCAGCCACGAGCCGATGCTGAGGGTGACGGCCGCACCGGTGTTGCGGGTGCAGGCGCTGAAAAACAGCGCGCAGGACGCGCCCGCCCACATGGGCAGGAGGCTCAGCAGCGCGCCCAGCGCGTAGGCCGACAGCATCGCCTCCCGCGTGTGCAGCAGTTCCCCGCCGAAGTCCACCCCGTGCAGTTCGCCCAGGGCCGCCGCCAGCGTCCAGGCGCAAAGGCCCGTGACGGCCGTCAGCAGCGCGGCGTATCCCGCCGCCGCCATGAATTTGGCCGCCACATATTCGCCCCGCCCCACGGGGCGCACGAGAAACAGGCGCACCGCGCCGCTGCCGAGCTCCGGGCTGATCAGGCACGCCGACCAGACCAGAAGCAGCAGGAAGCCGAGCAGGTTGAGTGTGGCGGGGGTTGCCAGCGCGACGAAGTCATAGTCACTCCGCCCGTCCCGCGCCATCGGATGGGCCAGCGCCGCGGCGGTCACCGCCGCCATCACCAGCAGCGGTCCCAGCAGGGTGTGCCGCTGGCGCAGGGCCTTGAGCACCTCCACGATAAAAGCGGTCCAAATCCGGCGCATCATGCCCCTGTCACCTTAAAAAAGTATTCCTCCAGCGAAGCCTGCCCCGGTATCACACCGGAAAGGCGGAAACCCCTCTCCACCAGGAACGCGGAAAGCGTGTCTGTTTCAGCGCCGCAAAGCACAACCTGGAGGCCTTCGGGCGCCTCCGCGGCGTCAGACACCCAGGATTGCCCCCGAAGCGCCGCCACCGCGTCGCCCGCACGGTCCAGCAGCACGGTGGCCCGGGTGAAATCGCGGGAGAGCAGGGACGCCTTGGTTTCACAGGCGATTAACCGGCCGCGGCGCATCACCGCCACCATGTCGCAGAGCTGCTCCACCTCCGTCATTTGATGGCTGGAAAAGAGAATGGTCACCCCCGCCTCCGAGGCGAGTTTTTTTAAAAAAACCAGGATTTGGCGTGTGGATTCCGCATCGAGGCCCGATGTCGGCTCGTCCAAAATCAGCAGTTCCGGTTCGGCCAGGATGGCCTGGGCGATGCCCAGCCGCTGCCGCATGCCCTGCGACAGGGTGCCCACCTTTTCGCCCGCCGCCTCGGTCAGGCCGGTTCTTGCCATCGCCCCGTCCACCGCGTCCCCGGCGCATCCCGCCATCAGCGCGTGCAGTTTGAGCACCCGCCGCACGGTGAGGTATTCGGGAAAGGAGGGGCGTTCCACCAGGACGCCGGTCTTGGCCATGATCTCCAGGAAATGCCGGTTGAGGGGCATGCCGAACAGGGAGACGGATCCGGAAGTGGGCCTGATCAGGCCCGCGAGCATGCCTATGGTGGTGCTTTTGCCCGCGCCGTTCGGCCCAAGAAGGCCCAGCACCCGTCCCCTGCCCACCTCAAGGCACAAGTCGTCCACGGCCACGGTGCGTCCGAAGCGGCGGGTCAGGTGCTCGATGGCGATGCAGGTTTCCATAGGGTCATGATTCTACCATGCAACCGGGCTTTGGTTCAGATTGCATGCCGTCGTCCGCGCCGTCGCCGCCGGCTCAGCCGGTGAAGTAGAGGTACACGCCCAGAATGATGGCCAGCACGACGCCGGTGTGGGCCACATCCACCCAGTTCCAGCTTTCCCGGATTTCCCTGCGCCCCTCGGCGGTGACCGTGGCGTAGGTCAGCCCCTCGATGCGTTTTGCCTCGGGCGCGGGCGTGAGGTGGCTGACCGCGATGATCACAACACTGCAGAAGATGAACAGGAACACGCAGAAGAGCAGGAAGTTGATTTGGCCGTAGGCGGCCACGAGCGCGGCCGGGCCGGTGAGCGCGGCCAGTTGATCCGCCGCGAGCGTCCCCGCCCATATCTGGCAGGCCAGCTTGACCAGTCCCAGCGTGAACCCGGAGGCCAGGGCGGCCACCGCCCCCGCGCCGTTGAGCCTGCGCCAGAACACGCCCAGGAAGAACACCGCCGTCATGGGCGGCGCCAGATAGGCCTGAACGCTCTGCAGGTAGACGTACAGCCCGCCGGCGATGAGTTTCATGACGGGTATCCACAGCAGGCCCAGCACCACCACCACTGCCGTGACCAGCCGTCCCACGGTGACCAGTTCGCGCTCGGAGGCGGCGGGCTTGAGTTTTTGGTAGATGTCCACGGTGAACAGGGTGGAGCAGGAGTTGAACAGCGCGGAGAGGGAGCTCATCAGCGCCGCCAGCAGCCCCGCGATGACCAGCCCCTTGAATCCCACCGGGAGCAGCTGCGCCACCATCGCCGGATACACCGTGTCGGACGCGCCGTAGGACAGCATGCCCTTCTGTTTCAGCGCAAAGGCAATCATCCCCGGAACAATGAACAGGAAGACGGGCGTGATTTTCAGGTAGGCCCCGAAAATGGTGCCCCGCCGGGCGATTTTGAGGTTGCGCGCCGCAAGCGTGCGCTGCACGATGTACTGGTCGGTGCACCAGTACCAGAGCCCCACAATGGGCGCGGCGAAAAGCATGCCGGGCCAGGGAAAGTCGGGATCATTCCAGGGACGCCACAGGTTGAGCATGGTCGGGCCGCAGGCCTCCCGCACCTCGCCCCAGCCGCCGATTTTAAACAGGCCGATGGAGGTGATGGCCAGGGAGCCCACGATGAGCACCACCGCCTGCATGGCGTCGGTGTACACCACGGCGCGCATGCCGCCGATGACCGTGTAAATGCCCGTCAGCACGACCGTGGCCGTCGCGCCCACCCAGAAGCTGTCCCATCCCGCGACGGTGGCGTTGGGGAACAGCGCGGAAAAGACCGTGCCGCCGGCGTACACCGTCACGCTCACCTTGGTGAAGATGTATGCGGTGAGGCTGACGATGGAAAGCAGCCAGCGCGACGCGGAGTTGTAGCGGCGTTCCAGGAATTCGGGCATGGTGAAGATGTTGGAGCGGTAATAAAAGGGCACCAGCACCCAGCCCAGCACGAGGATGCACCAGGCGTGCAGCTCATAATGGGCCATGGCCACGCCGCTGGTGGCGCCCGCGCCCGCAAGGCCCACCAGGTGCTCCGAGCCTATGTTGGAGGCGAAAAGCGACGCGCCCACGGCAAACCAGCCGATGTCGCGCCCGGCGAGAAAGTAGTCCGCCGAGGTGTTTTGCCTGCGCGAGGACCACCACGCGATTCCGGCCACCCCGCCGAAGTACGCCAAGATCACCAGCCAGTCAAGCATTGACAGTCCCGACATGACAGTCCAGCCCCTGTGTGGAAGAGTTTACGGTTAATTATCGCAAGCCTGCCGCATTCTAAACGGGCGGCGCGGCGGAATCAACGGAGCATGGGGTCAGCGCCACCACTTCACCGCGAGCGGGGCGCGGCTGTTGGAGGCCATGTCAAACGAGAATTTGAAGGGGCCCGGGATTTTCGCGCATTTGATGAGCACGGTGTTCCGCCCCTGCTTTGTGGTGAACGGAACCTCCTCCATCTCAAACCGGTCATGGGGCACCTGGCGGTCGGTGTGGAAGACGAGTTGCCCGTTCATCCAAACCTTCATGGCGTCCTGCACGCCGATGTGGACGGTGACTTCCTGCCTCCGTTCCGCGGTGAACTCCGCGTAGGCGTAGCCCACGGCGCGGTCGAACTTCGGGTAATACTCGAAGATCGGCGAGAAGGCGGACTGGAGATCCACGACATGCCGGTCCTGAACCCGGGAGTGCCAGCGCCTCCAGCGGATGGCCTTGTACCAGCCCGGATAGGTGGCGTCCAGTTCGATTTCGTGCTCCGGGGGGTACGTCTTGTCCAGTCCCGAGCAGCGGTCCCAGTTGGGGAATTCGCCCAGAACCATCCACCTGCGGGTGTTGTTCCGCTCGTTGCGCAGCCATTCCACGGGGCTCAAATCGGGCGAAATCGGCGCCTCGGGCGGCACCGAACGGCGTGTGAAGTGGTTGAGCAGGTTGGCAAAAACGCGATCCGCCACGGGATCCTGGCCGAGATTTTCCAGGAGCCGCAGGTGGGTGAACACCAGCCGTCCCGCCCCGTGCCTGCGCACCAGGATGTCGGTGCCCCACCAGCCGGCGCTGTCGGACATGTAGTTGCCCGCCCCGGCGGGGGCGGTGTTGTAGCAGCCGCAGATGTCCTCCTCGCCCGTTTCCGCAAAGGTCTTGTCCGGAACAATGTTGCGGAAGGGCTGGCGCATCAGGCAGCGCGTGGGCAGCCCGTCGAAAACGGGATGGACCTTCACATAATGGACGGCGGGCAGGAAACAGCCCACCGCGTCCCTGGGCGTGGCGGAAAGATTTTCACCAAGCCGCTCCGCCAGATCGTTCCAGTCGTCCGGCGGGCCGAAAAAGACGGCCACGGCCCCGAATCGCACCTGGGTGAGGATTTGCATCAGGTCATTGTCGGGATAGGCGCGGATGGTGTTTGCCAGCGGCGGGACGATGTGGACCGGCGCCAGCAGGTTGCCGGGCCGCGCGAGGGCGGCGCAGCGTTCCGTCCATTCGCCGTGGGGATCGAGCACGTTCACGGCGAGGTCGGTCTGTTTCGTTTCCTCGGCGACATAGAGGCCGGTTTCCGCCTGGGCGATGATGCGCCCGTCGCGGATGAGCCGGACGGTGAATTTGTGGGGCCCGCAGGCGCCCGACGCGGCGATGGAACCCTCCCAGAGTTCCTTGCCATGACGGGGGATTTTCGGGATGTTGCGCCGCTTTTTCCACAGCACCTGGCCGGTGGGTCCGGCGAGCTGGAGGGAAATTTCACCGCGCCCCTCGATGCGGCTCTCATTCGCCAGCAGCACGGTCACCGGTATTTCCTGGCGGGGGGAGAGGTTTGTTTCGGGGATTTGGATGATGGGGCGCACGGGCTCCTGAGCCTCGCGCAGCGCGGCCAGCGCGGGTTTCGGGCGGCGCCACCGGTCCGCAATCCCCGCGCAGAATTCATGGCCGGCGTCGGCAAGCTGGGTGTAGCAGTATCCCGCGATTTTGGGGTTGGCGCGCATGGCGTCAATCTGCATTCTGGCCGCGTCGCACTGGAGTTCCCGGGCGGCCCTGGCCAGGCCGGAAAAGTCGCCAAAGATGCGGTCCAGGCTGCGTTCCGCGAAGCCTGTGTTGCCTGCGTCAAGCATTTTTTGCAGGAACCGGGCGTCCTTGAACTTCATTGGGTCGTCGCCGTAGCGGGCGATCACCTCCGGAAGATCCTCGGGGCCGCCGAAACCGAACTCCGACACGGTGACCAGCATGTCCGGCTCCCCGTTTTGCCGGTAGTAGTTTTCGATGTCCAGGTCCACGGGCGCGCGCTGGTAAATGTGGAGGTCGTCGAACTCCGCGAATTTGTCCGAATAGGGCTTCATGAACCGGGAGGGCTCGCGCGTGGCGTTCACACCGCCGCTGTCGTCAATCACCAGCCGGGAGGGGTCAAGGGACCGCGCCAGTTTGCACAGGTCGTCCTTGATGGTCTGGGCGCCGCCGCCGGTGACATAGTCCGCGTTTCCCGACTCGTTCAGCATGCCCCAGATCACCACGGATGGGTGGTTGCGGTCGCGCAGGATCATCTCCCGCACCGACGCCTCGCAGCGGGACTTCATCTGCGGGGAGTCCTTGATCCAGCCGATGGAAGGTTCCGCATAGAGGAGCATGCCCATCTCGTCGGCGAGGTCAAGGGTCACGGGCGGGGCGGGCTTGATGTGGAGGCGCATCAGGTTGAAGCCCGCCTCTTTTGCCAGTTCCATCTCGCGCCGGGCGAGTTCCGCCGATTCCGGCGCGGCCAGCGACCGCGCATAATCGGGCTGGTGCAGCACGCCCTTGATGAAAATGGGGCGTCCGTTCAAATGGAACCGGTTGTCCTTCACCGTGAACTCGCGCATGCCAAAGCGGACGGTCACCACGTCAATGGGTCCGTCGTCGCCGAGCAGTTCCGCGCGGAGCGTGTAAAGGCGGGGGGAATCGGGCGTCCACGGCTCAAATCCGGGGAAATCCATCTTGAGCGCGCCCGGCGCGCCATCCACCGCGCAAGAGGTGCCCTCGATGGAAAGGCGCACCAACCTATCCTGCGCCGCATCGGCTTTAACGTCAACGGCGATCCGGTTCCGGTTCATGTCGGGCTTCACGAACACATCGGTGATGTGTTCGGAGGGAAGGGCCGTTATGCGCACGCCGCCCCAGATGCCCGCGAAGGACCAGTAGCCGGTTTCCTTGGCGATGGGCAGTTCTTTCGGTTTGAAAGGTCCCCAGCCTTCGGCGTTTTTGGGATCGATGACACGCACGGCAAGCAGGTTCCTGCCCGGTCGCGCAAGGGCGGTGACGTCAAGGGAAAACGGCGTGTAGCCCCCCTCATGCTCCCCGGCCTTTTCCCCGTTGAGCCACACCTCGGCATAATAATTGACCGCGTCAAAAGTGAGCGCCAGTTTTCCCCCGAAAAAGGCGTCATCCAGTTCAAATTCGCGGTAATACCAGGCAACCCCGTCATAGTCCGGCAGCCA
>JBHEKP010000068.1:0-3163 GCA_041859375.1 Candidatus Hydrogenedentales bacterium
CGGGTGGCGTCTAGCACGGCGATTTTCGGTTTCATGAACAGTGCAAGGTCAGTTATGGCGGCGGGAAGATCTGGGAGGAAAAGGCCCCGGTTTTCGGCAAGACCCATGTAATTTTTCATGCACAGGCTCACGCCCGCGGCACTGTGGAGCTTGGCTGCCGCCGCGCTGATCACCAGATCCGCCTCAAGAACACCCGCATGCACAGGCAGCCAGTCGATGCGCCGGCCCCTGATGGGGATAATTTTGAAATGGCTCCGCTCCATGGAGGCCATTTCCCCGCCCGCCCTGCGCACCGCGTCCGCGATGCCGCTGCGCTGCTGGCACAGTTCCTGTGGATGCCAGGAATGGTCCCCCACGCGCACCCGGGACGCGCCCGCCTCAAGACAGAGGCGCACCAGCGCCCCCACCACGCCGGGATGGGTGTTCGCCCCCTCCTCCGGTGTGCGCGCCCAGCCCATGTTCGGCTTCACCCAGACAACCTGGCCGGCGCGGACAAAGCGCCCCATGCCGCCCACCCCGCCCAGCGCCCGCCGTGTCAGTGTTTCCGCGGCAAGTTCCGCATCCGCGGGGGTGCCCGTCCACCGGGCCGCGCACATGTCGAGGGGCCGCGCCGCCGGAACCGGAGAAAGGGCGCAGGCGCCCGCCAGTGCGGAGGTCTTTAAAAAATCGCGTCTTGTGGGCTGCACACCACGCTCCTCATGGGGTTCCGGCGGACCATCCGCCGGAACCCCCACAGTATACCCCATCAGTTCCGGACGCAGCCGCATCTTCCGCCCGGAAAAAGGCGGCCGCCCGGACCTCGGGGCGATCCGGGCGGCGCCATCAACAGGAATCAAGGCGGATTATGCGTTCAAATGGATCATGTTGACGCGACCAGTCCCGTGACAAGGGCCACCATCTCGTTCACCGGGGCGTCCTGCTGACGGTTGTATTTTATGAATTCCACATGGCCGTCCATGTACAGCACGTTGCCGCCGCCGGGGACATGGTTAAAGTAGTCCACCTTCGTCGCCACCGTGTCCCACATGATGGCCAGCGAGCTTTGCGCCTTGCTGCCCGCGGCGGGGTTGTTGATGTCCGTGATGAGGAAGCGCTCTATGCCCTCCTTGATGCGGTACACGGTGTTCCCCCCGCCCGTGCCGTACCCGGCATAGGAGGCGCTCAGTTCAAGGTCCTTGTCCAGTCCGGCAAAGCCCGCCTCGTAACTCTGGGGCGTTGCGATGACGGTGGGCAGGGTGAACAGCGCCCCGAGAACGCCCTCCAGCTGGGGTGATATTTTCGCGTCGTCGGGCACCGCGCCCAGGTCGCGTCCGAGGATGGCCGCTATCGAGTTGACCAGTGATGCCGCGTCGCGGGTGGCGTCTGCCGCGTTGCACTTGTCAAAGAGCCAGCCAAAATAGGTGTAGCACTTCGGCACGGTGTACCAGTGCGCCCAGTCGCCCGCGAAGGGCGAGTATTTCGCCAGCTTGCTGGTCTTGTTCTCATCATCATAGTACAGGTCCTCGTCGGTTATTGTCGCCGACGAGGGGCAGCGGAAAAGGTTGGTGTCCGTGAGGTATTCCGGGAAGACGGAATAGGCGCAGGGCATGGTCAGAAAACCGGGGGACGTGTTTGGCGGCTGGTGCTGCGCGGGCGGGAACATGCCGCCGCGCGCCTCGCCGCTGTACATTTTGAGCACCACACCAAACTGCTTGAGGTTGTTTTGGCAACTTGAGCGGCGCGCGGCTTCCCGGGCGCGCGCCAAGGCCGGAAGCAGTATCGCCGCAAGAATGCCGATGATCGCGATGACAACCAGCAGCTCAATCAGGGTGAACCCGCGTTTATGCCCCATGATGTCTTGTCCTCCCGTTTGGACTTCCCTGGATGCCGGGCGTCCGGTTGATTTATTCATAAAATTATTATAGGGTAACCGGTGGAAATTGACCATGCATAGAAGTTTCGAAAGCATAAGCCAGACTATCGTTTTTCCTGAGGGAACCTCCCACTGGACGATTCCCCTTCACCTGCCGCCCTGCGCCTCCCTGAGGGAGGCGGGGGTGGTGGTGGCCGGCGTCAGCGAAACACCGCATGGATACCTCATTGAGCGGCGCGCGCCGGGCTTCAACGAAATCCTCTTCACGCTTGAGGGGGCCGGCCGCCTTTGCAGCGGCAGGGAGGAGCACATCGTCCCGCGGGGGTCGGCGATGCTGCTGGCGGCGGGGAGCCGCTATCGTTATGAAACGGAGGGGGCGCCCTGGCGCATTCTCTGGTTCCACTTAAGTCCCCAGGAAATGTGGGAGGGCACGTTTGGCGGGCGCTGCCATGTGCGGCCCGCGCTTGTGCTGGAGGAGCTCCATCGGGCCACCGAGGGGTTGCTGGCGGAAACCATGTGCGCCGATGTTGTGGCGGGTCAGCTTGCGGAAACCTTTGCCAGCCAGATTGTTTTGTTTCTCCGCCGCGAACTTCACGGGAGCGGGGAGGACAGCCGGGAGCGCAGGTTCCGCCAGCCGCTTGGCGAGCTTTGGGCGGAGGTGAACGCCCACCTTGACCTGGAATGGACGGTGGCGATGATGGCGGAAAGGATGTCCATGTCACCCCCGCATTTTTTCCGTGTATGCCGCAAGGCGGTGGGGCACAGTCCCATGCGGATGCTCTTCCTGCTGCGCATGCGCCGCGCCGAGGAGCTGCTTTCCAAGCATGACTATCCCCTGAAGACCATCGCCGCTTTTCTTGGTTATGGCAGCCCCTTTGCGCTGTCCAGCGCCTTCAGGCGTCACCGGGGAATGAGCCCCAAGGAATTCAGGACGTTGCATGGGGCTTTACCCGACCGGCCCGCGATGCAAAAAGGTTGAACCATGTTTGCGGGATGGCATGCGTGGAACTATCATGAAAAATGTTCCAAGGGTGCCCTAAAATTCCTGAAAGGGCTTGTCGCGGTCAAAATCTGGCAGGCACATTTCCCGGCTGTCGAGCTCCTGCACGAGGAGGTGTTCAAATCCGAGTTTTTCCGCGAAATCCACCACGTCCCGGTATTCTTTGGGGTGCAGGGACCGGGCTATTTGAGGATGCTCCATGGCCTTGTGCTGGGGTGAATACTGGCTCATCAGGCTGATCGTCACCCCCGTCATGCCCTCGTCGGCGAGCCACAGCAGGAAATCGAAGGAACCGGACGCGTTGTCCGGGA
>JBHEKP010000141.1:0-23777 GCA_041859375.1 Candidatus Hydrogenedentales bacterium
GGCCACCTCCGCCGACGGCATCCACTGGACCAAAACGGCCCAGCCGCTCATGATTGAGGAGGCGGCAACGGCGGAGGCGGAGGACGACACGGCCCACCTGATGGACTACCACCGCCCCTCGCTGATGTTTGAGGACGGCAAATGGCGGCTCTGGTTTGACTACTGGTGCCCGCCCCACGGCGTGTGCATGGGCCTTGCCGAAAACACCGGGGAATTCGGCGCGGCGGGCGGGTTCAAAATGCGCCACAACCCGCGCACGCCGCTGATAAAAACCTGGACCAACCCGGAGGTCGTGAAAATCGGCGGCCTGTACCATTGCTTTGCCGATCCGCCCGGTTATCCCCCCACCGTGCCGGACACCGACGGGGGGAGGCTGTGGAGCACCCGCCAGATTTGCGAGGCCGTGTCGGAAGACGGGCTGCATTGGAAAATACTGGGGTTTCTGCCGCCGGATCCGGGCGTGCCGGCCTGCCATGTACCCCAGGCGCTCCGGGTGCGAAAAGACGGTGCGGACACGCTCTGCCTGTTCTACGCCACCCAGAAGGGCGCCCGTTTCCAGCTAAGGCCCGGCGAGGCGTACGACTACCGCTACGACGCCATCCGCGCCTGGCGGAAGCCGCTGAAATAGTCCGTTCCGCCGCCTACCGCGCGGGCCGCTCCGGCAGGTCCTCCACCCGCAGGCCGCGCACCAGCACCACCGCGCAGGCGTCTATGCGGCGGTTCAGAAACTCCAGCCACAGGCCCAGGAAAAACCAGAAGGGCGCGTAGGTGAGCGTTATCTGGCCGCGCAGGTTCAGGGGTAAATCGCTGTAATCCCAGATGTTCAGCCCGAAGAGGGTGAAGATCTCGCCGGACACATACTCCACCAGGAAAATGCCCAGCATGTACACCACGGCTCGGGCCGCCAGGGGAAAGCGCCGCTTGGTGAGCGCCGCCGATATCGGCGCCACCGCCAGCCCGAGAATCCCGTAGTCAAGCATCATCCAAGGCGACGTGCCGCCCCGGAAATTCCAGTTGCCCCGGAGCAGGCTGGAGATGGCGGTGAAAAACACCTCAACCAGCAGCCCGAACAGGGCGAACAACAGCACACGAACCAGCACACGGCGTGTTTCCATCACTGCCTCCTCCAAATGTTGCACCATGGGATGGTTGGTTTGACCCGCACCGGGGGATGTTGGTGTCAAGATCCGTGCATTTTGGCCGGGAATCGCCGCGGGGGCGCTTCGCTTCCCATGCGGCGGCCGTGTTATTGTGGTTGCGGGCGCTCAACCGCGCCAGAACCGGAGGAAAGACCATGGGACGCGTGAAGTCACTGTTGTTGTTGGCGGCCCTTGCGGCGCTGGTGTCCTTGTCCGCGCCGGCGGAAGACGCCGCGGACATCGGCGGGCGCCTTGAGCCCTTCTTTGACCGCTGGCTCGTCGGTTCCCTCGACGGCGCGTCCCATGTGCTCCACGAGTTCCATCCGGCGGGCACGGCGATCACCTTCGACGCGCCCTGGGAGGGCCGTTACTGCGGCTATGTCACCGTGTTCAAGGACGGCCCGCTCTACCGCATGTACTACCGGGGCCTGCCCGAACCGAACAAGGACGGCTCGGACACCGAGGTGACCTGCTACGCCGAAAGCGCCGACGGCATCCGCTGGACCAAGCCGGAACTGGGCCTCTTTGAGGTGAACGGCTCCACCGCCAACAATGTCGTCATCGCCGGACAGGCGCCCTACTCGCACAATTTCTCGCCCTTCCTGGACGCGCGCCCCGGCGTGCCCGACAGCGAGAAGTACAAGGCCCTCGCGGGCACCAGCGAAAAGGGGCTCGCCGCCTTTGCCAGCGCCGACGGCGTCCGCTGGCGCATGGTGAAACCGGCGGTCATCACCAAGGGCGCCTTCGACTCGCAGAACGTGGCCTTCTGGTCCGCGGCGGAGCAGTGCTACCTGTGCTACTTCCGCACATGGACCGAGGGCGACTGGGGCGGCGCGCGCTGGGTCAGCCGCACCACCTCCCAGGACTTCCTCAACTGGACCGAACCCGTGCGGATGGACAAGGGCGACGCGCCCTGGGAAAACATCTACACCAACGAGACCCTGCCCTACTTCCGCGCGCCCCACCTCTATGTGTCCGTGGCGGCGCGGTTCATGCCCGGACGGCGCGTGGTGCCCAAGGACGAGGCCGCCGCCCTCGGCATCCAGGGCGGCTACGCCGACGACTGCTCCGACAGCGTGCTCATGACCAGCCGCGGCGGCAACCGCTACGACCGCACCTTCATGGAGGGACTGATCAAGCCCGGCATCGGCTATGAAAACTGGACCTCACGCTCCAACTACCCCGCCTACGGCATCGTGCCCACCGGCGAAAGGGAAATGTCGCTCTACATCCAGGCCAACTACGGCCAACCCACCGCCCACCTCGTGCGCTACGCCATCCGGCCCGACGGGCTCGCCTCCATCCGGGCACCCTACACCGGCGGCGAGATGACCACCCGGCCCCTCACCTTCGCCGGAAAACGGCTCCGCCTCAACTACGCCACCTCCGCCGCCGGTTCCGTGCGCGTCGAGGTTCAGGACGCGGCGGGTGCGCCCCTCCCCGGATTCGCCGCCGACGACTGCCCCGAAATCATAGGGAACTTCCTCGACCGCGAAGTACGCTGGAACGGGGACACCGACCTCTCCGCCCTCGCCGGAACCCCCGTCCGCCTCCGTTTCGTCATGAAAGACGCCGACCTCTTCGCCATCCAGTTCACGGAGTGAAAAAAACAAGAAACGGGATTGACAAATCACAACAACTCTGATAGTTTACAATCAAGTTGCGAGTATCTCTCGTCACCAAGTTGTATTTGGTGACGGGTGTTTTTTCGAAGTTTTATTTCATTTTTGCCGTGTAATGGGATTTTGCGGAGATACTGTTTGTTGTGAAGCACAACTTCGCGGACAAGGGAGATGTATAACATGAGCGCCACAAATAATCATTCATTTATATTTGCGCCTACTATTATGTGTTTATTGTTTGTATTTATATCAACTGCCTTTACGCAACCATATGCATCAATGATAATGACAAAAGAAGAGGAAGAATTGAATAAAAAATTCATAAATAGATTGAAGGAATTAGAGCCATATATAGTTGCTGAAGGTATACTTGGAAATAATGGAGAGATTATCTTTTTAAATAGAAAAAAATATGTCAATGAATATTTGGTATTTGATAACATTATTATTATTGACAATAAAGATAAAACGTTTTCATCGTATTATAAAAAATGGCCATTAGTGCA
This sequence comes from Candidatus Hydrogenedentales bacterium, assembly GCA_041859375.1. Taxonomy (GTDB): domain Bacteria; phylum Hydrogenedentota; class Hydrogenedentia; order Hydrogenedentales; family CAITNO01; genus JBHEKP01. The sequence continues at coordinate 3,268 of JBHEKP010000141.1, forward strand.
TAGTTATGGAAAGATAAATAAAAATGGAAGAATAGATTATTCACATGTCGACGCCCTTGACTTTACCAATTCAAAGAAATTCTCAGGCCCTAAAAAATGGCCTAAAAGATGCGGGGAACCAATTAAAATCTCTGGGCTGGTGGGTGAAAAAGACTGGATTATGATCAATTCCAAGCCATACATAATATTTCATATCCCAAAAAATACGATGGGCTTTATGTATGAGTTGTATAACGGAAAATTGTTTTATCCGGGAGGCAACGCAAAAATGATAAAAACCTCCTCTCTTTGCTATATTGTCCAAACCAACGAAAAAAAGATAGAAATCAAACGATGCATTGACAATACCAATGTTTGCATAATTGAAAACACAGATGATTTTAGACCGTCAAGAATTACTTGGATTGATGCCGAAAAAGGACCTTGGTTCAATGGAGTATGGCCATACATGGAAAAGCAAAACCTTCCCGTCATGCCAGACAAAATGCTCTTACTTTCTCCTGATAATAGTATTATAGAGCGTAAATATAAATACATTAATGAACACGGGGATAAAATAGAAATTCTTCAACCAATATCACGCGAATAAATACCCATAAAATTATGATTTATTATTTTAATATATGCCACAAATCAGTATTTTTCATTGGAACGGCCACCTGACCTTTTTGTCCAGACAGGCCCCCACATCCGCCTTCGCTTCGTCATGGAGGATGCCGGGACGACGGCGATGCCAGTTCTCAGTGGGCGGCACAATTCCGTCCCTCTCCACCACCCATCCGGTTCACCTTTTTTCATCCTGTCAATCCTGTCAATCCTGTCCAAAATTCCCCTCCGGCACCCTCTGGGCATTGCACATCAAATCACCGGATAGCACGGCGCATGATGTATAATCAGGGCGTTTCAACAACGCGATGGTGGGACAACAAATGAACCCTTTGCTTGATGCGGCACGGGAAATCTGCGGATTCATGGAAGAGCGCGGATGGAAGTACTGCATTATTGGCGGACTTGCCGTGCAGCGGTGGGGGGAACCGCGCACAACTCTTGACGCGGATTTCACGCTGCTCACAGGCTGGGGCGGGGAGGAACCCTATGTGACCGCATTGCTGGAAAAGTTTGCATCCCGGATACCCGGCGGACGGGAATTTGCCCTGAGCAGGCGTGTGCTGCTGATTCATGCCTCAAACGGCAGGGATGTGGACATCGCGCTGGGGGCGCTTCCCTTTGAGGAGGAAATGGTGCGAAGGGCAACGCCTTCGGAATTTGCGCCCGGCATGGCGCTGCCCTGCTGCACCGCCGAGGATCTGTTTGTGATGAAAGCTTTTGCGGCCCGTCAGCGCGACTGGCTTGACGCGGAAAGCGTGGCGGCCCGCCAAAAATCACTGGACACGGCCTATATTCTCAATCATCTTGCCGCCCTTTGTGAGTTAAAGGAGGCTCCGGAAATCCTGGCGCGCGCCAAAAATATTTTGGGAACGGACACATGAGCACCCCCACGCATGAGGAGCAGAAAAAACTCGTCCGGCAATGGGAGGAGACGGGAAGGGAACTGGATGAAATGCGCAAAAAGGCGTTGCGCGGCATGCCCTACAACTGGCGGGACGTTGACGCGCTGCTCGCGCTGGGGGACACTTATGACGGTCCGCCCCGGCTGACCAGCGGACTGGTGGAAATGCAGCGCATTTTCATGCGCGCCGCGCCGGGAAAGACGGCGGAAGACCCCGCAGGATATCCCGAAGAATAACGCCCGTTCCAGGGCGTGTTCCGTCCCGCCCGTTTTCCCTCTTTTCCAATCCTGTCTATTTCACCCAGTTACCCTCAAAAAGATAAGATGTTCTATCTTTTTATGTTGAATAAAGCAAAACTTTCTGGTAAAGTTCACTAAATTGTATTCGAGTTTTCAAACAAGGAGGAAGCATGGATATCAAATTTCGCACTTTTGTCAAGCCTGTCTTTTTTTTAGTCTTTGTCGGAATTTTTCTAACCACATCACCTGCTTGGCCCCAGTGGAACCTTCGACTTGTGAAGGACACAAAACCAGGGATCTCGGGTGACCATATTCAACGCTTCGTGACAACCAACGAATTGGCGTTTTATGTGGGTGGGAACAACTACTTCCAAGATTATCGTCTATATCGGACTGATGGTTCCGTCTCGGGAACTTTTGAGGTGTGCCCAAAAGGTTACTATTCAACATTAGGTTTTGATGAAACATTCGGCCTTGCCACAACATACGACCGGGCAATTTTTACTCGGAACAATTCGGGGACCCTGCAGTTATGGCAAAGTGACGGTACCATCGCTGGAACGACATACCTAATGGATTTTGGAAACCCATACGATTCCTTAAATGTGAACCCGAATAATTTTATTTCTGCAGGTCATCAAGTCTTTTTTACCAAAATTCCAGGCCTTCTTTACCGTAGCGATGGTTCTATTTCCGGCACATATCTTGTCAAAGATTTCTATGAGGAATTCGGGATAGCCGATCCTCTCACACAAGGTCAAGCGTTTACCAGACATTTCTGCCTCTATGACGGATTTCTCTATTTTACTGCAGGGGAACCTATGAATCCACAAATCAGCATATGGTGTTCCGATGGGACAGATTCAGGAACAAAGTCTATTTGGCAACCTGGAACAGAATATGATATTACAGGCCTTTGGAGCACGCCCGATGGACTTTATGCGGCAACTGAGCATAGTTATTTTGATTATGATATACCCGGATTTGTTGATGCCCGAGAATTGTGGCGTATCCTTCCCATAAATAACACGGCACAGCGGGTCTATTATCAGAATGATGTTCACAAACACCACGGGGTATTGGCGCTTACCCATCTAAACGGGCAAATATATTTCAGCGTCTATGATGCCCAACAGATTTGGAAAACAGCAGGAGGAAGCCAAGCTACCATGGTGGCTGAAATTCCAACACCAACTGGCCTTTCCTATGCACCATCAATTTCACCACTGGAAGCAACAAATACATCTATTATTTTCAGGGCGCAAACTGCTGCGGAAGGAATTGAATTGTGGTCAAGTGATGGTACAGCAGGCGGCACACACCTGTTAAGAGATTTTAACCCTGGAACCCAATCTTCTGAAATGACTTTTATTCCATTTAGTAATGGTGAACTATTCATTTCCGCACAAGATACCATGTCTTCAACCACTTCATATATTCTTAAAACTGATGGAACAGACATTGGGACAATTCAAGTACTTCTATCACCTGTGCACATTGAACCGACAAATATTTGTCAGTTTAACGACGGGTATCTTCTGATGTCCCGAAATTCAACCGTTGGAATTGAACCCTTCTTCCTCTATGAAGGCAATTTTTCCATTATTAAGCAACCTACACCGATTGGACCTGTGGAGGTGAATTCCATGGCTAAGTTCACGGTTGAGGTTCCTCTGTGGGCAAAGCCATGCACCACTTATCAATGGTTTTTAAACAACGTGCCAATTAATAGTGCCACAGATTCCCAGCTGATTATCCCAGTCGTTCAATACCCGAATTCAGGTTCATACGCATGTCGTGTTACCTACAACGAAGGCGTTGGCGATCTCACAGTTCTGTCCAATTCAGTTTATTTGAGTGTTGTTGAAGAGATGTCTGCCACGTCAATTTTAATGCTTATTTTCCTCATGATATTATTTTGTGTCCTTGGTGTATGCTACTCCCCACATTATCATTTCCAGCGTAATGAAAAAAGAGGCCAATAGTCATCACGTTACAAACTCATTTTAGAACAGTTCTAGATGGTGCTGATGTGAAATAGTTGACAAAGTGGTAGTTTACCGGGATGGCAACGATACCATTCTTCTCGTCACCAAGTTGCACTTGGTGACGGGCGTTTCTTCGAAGTTTTACTTCATTTTTGCCGTGTAATGGATGTTGCGGAGATACTGTTGGTTGCAAAGTATAACTTCGCAGACAAGGGCCTCCCCAAGCACAACTTGGGGACGAGAGAAACGAAACCCAGTCCGCCTCCGCTTCGTCATGAAGGACGCCGACCTCTTCGCCATCCAATTCACGGAGTGAGTCAATGAGCACTCCCACAAATGAGAAGCAGAAAAAACTCGTTCGGCAATCCCCTGGGCAGTCCCGCCAAATCCGCCCCGCCTGAATTTTTCCTTGACGCGGCGGTGGGGTGATTGTGCATGATCTGTGGGCGATGAAAAACAAACTGACCGCATACGCGCTGCCCGTGCTCGCGGGGGTGCTTCTTTCCTGGGCTTTTCCCCGGTTCCACGTTCATTGGCTGGCATGGGTGGCTCTGGTGCCGCTGGTGCTGTCCGCCGGACGGGCCGCCCCGCTCCAGGCGGGATGCCGCTTTTTCCTGGCGGGCTGGGTGTTCCACTCCATCCTGCTGCAGTGGCTCTGCGCGAACATCTTCTGGGCGGGCGGCTGGGCCGTCATCGGCCAGCAGTTGCTCTGCGTGCTTCTGGCGCTGCACTGGGCGGCGGTGGGCGCGGGATGGCGCTGGCTGACCCGGCGCTGGCCGGGGCTGCCCGCGCCGCTGGTGCTGGCGGCCTGCTGGTATGCCATGGAATTCCTCATGGCCCGCTGGTTCAGCGGCTTCGGCTGGGGCGCGCTGGGCTACAGCCAGGGGCCCCTCCCCTCCCTGGCCCGCTGGGCCGCGCCGGGCGGGGTGGAATTCGTGTCGGCCGTGCTGGTGCTCTTCAATGCCGCCCTGGCCGGGATGCTGGCGGGTCCGAAGCGACCCGCCCATGCGGCCCTTGCCGTTGCGGTGCTACTGGTGGCGCTTTTCGGGCTTAATTTGGCCCCCGCCGGGAAAGCGGCGGAAGCGGACGAACCCTTCAGCGCCCTGCTGGTCCAGCCCGCCTTTTCCCAGGAAATCAAATGGGATCCCGATTTCTTTGAGTTCATGGGCAAAACCCTCGACCAGAACACACGCGCCGCCGCGAAAAAGGGGCCGGTCAGCCTGATGGTCTGGCCTGAGGCGGCCGTGCCGGGCGATCTGGCGATGGATTCCACGCTGGAACCCCTCCGGCGGCTGACGGCGGAGACGGGCGCGCCCCTTTTCACCGGCATCACCCGCGACGACCCCGCCACGGGGAAAAGCTACAACTCCACCGCCCTCATCACCCCGGACGGCGCGGTGGCGGCGGTATACGACAAGGTCCACCTCGCCCCCTTTGGGGAATATGTCCCCTTCGGCACCATCCTCCCCTTCCTGGAAAGCATCGCCTTCGGCGGATGCGATCCCGGCGACACCCAGAAAGTTATTCCCGTTGGCAACCGCACCCTCGGCCCCCTCATCTGCTTCGAGGTGCTCTTCAGTCCCATGGCGCGGGAACTAAAGCGCATGGGCGCGGATTGTCTGGTGGTGGTCACCAATCTGGCATGGTTCGGCGCAAGCAACGCCCAGCTTCAGGAACTGGAGATTGCCCGGTTCCGCGCCATCGAGACCGGCCTGCCCTTGGTGCATTGCGCCAACACGGGCATATCGGGCGTTTTTGATTGTTATGGCAATTTTTTGTCTGTCAGCATGCGAATTGGCGCTGACGGTCGCGTCATGCAATATGACCAAAGCAGAATCATCCCGGCCATGTTGCAGGGACAGCGCATGGCGGGGGTGATTGCCGTCAGCCCCCCGGCCGCGAGCCTTCCCACACTGTGGTTGCTGGGAGTGTGGTTGATTCCCTTGGCGGTTTTTATGACCGCCTCAAATATTCGTTTTAAGACAAATAAAGATACATAAAGTTGGTTTCCACCAAAAACAGCATTGTGAAGTTTACGGCCATCTTCGCCGGGGGCACCATGCTCAGCCGGATCACCGGCCTGTTGCGTGACATGGTGTTCCTGCGCTTTATCCATGGTGAGGCGCTGGGTACCTTCCTCTTCGCCTTCAGCATGCCCAACATGCTCCGGGACATGCTGGGGGAAGGGGCCACCAATGCGGCCATGGTGCCCGTGTTCGCGGCGGAAAAGGACAAAAAGACGGAGGCGGAATACCGGGAGACGGTGGCCTCGGTCATGGGGGCCATGTTCCTCCTCTTCACGGTGATTACCCTCGCGGGGGTGGCCCTGATGCCCTTGGTGCCTTGGGCGTTGCGCTTGCTCGGCCCCATCACCCACCGGGAAATGCCCCAGACCGAGGCGGAACTGGCGGAGATGGTGCTGCTGCTCCAGTGGACTTTTCCCTACTTTCTCATGATCGGCCTCTCCGTTTTTGCCATGGCCCCCCTCTTCGTCGCCCACCGCTACGGCACCTCCTCCTGGTCGCCCCTTATATTAAACGTGGTGCTGATGGTTGCCTGCGTGTTCATGACCGGCTGGTTTGAGAATCCCGCCTGGGCGCTGGTCATCGGCATCTGGGTGGGGGGCCTTCTCCAGTTGGTGGTGCAGTTTTGGGACATGCACCGGACCACCGGCGTGCTCCTCCCCAAATTCCGGCTGCGCCATCCCGCCGTGGCCCAGGTGTTCTGGCTGCTCCTGCCGGTCATCATCGGCCAGGCCACCGGCGAGGTCAACAAGGTGGTGGAGCGCTTTTTCGCCTATTCCCTCGGACCAGACAAGGTGGCGGCCCTCTATGTGTCCAACCGGCTGGTCCAGCTTCCCCTCTCCATTTTCGGCACCGCCGTGGCCGTGGCCATCCTGCCCACCCTCAGCCGTGCCGGCGCGCGGGGCGAGTACGGCACCGTGAAGGAAACCCTGCTCAGGGGTTTTTGCCAGTCCTTCTTCCTCGTGGCCCCCGCCATGGCGGGACTGCTGGCCATCCGGGAACCCCTGATTCGGCTACTCTTCCAATGGGGTGTCTCGGACGCCAACGCCACCCGGCAGGCGGCGGATGCGTTGCTTTATGCGGGGATGGGGCTGGTTTCATACTCCTGGGTAAAGGTCAGCATCCAAGGTTTCTACGCCATACAAAACACCAAGATTCCGGTCATCGCCGCCACCATCAGCATGGCCATGAACATTGTGCTGAACATTCTGCTGGTCCGGCCCATGGGCTATCTGGGCCTTGCCTTTTCCACCACCCTTTCCTACACCCTTAACTTTATGATTGTTTATATCTTTTTGTGCAGGCGATACGGGCGCATGTGGGATGCCCCCTTTCTTGTATCCCTTGCAAAAATCGCCCTTGCCGCGGCGAGTTCCGGATTCGCCGCATGGATTATCGCCCGGTATGCTGAAGCACAGTTTGGTTCGGAAACGTTTATATACAGATGCATTCCTGTATTTTCTGCCATATCCATTGCTGTGGTTGTTTATTTCGGCGTTGCATTGCTCATGGGCATAGCCGAGGCGCGCCAGACCTTCGCCCTCTTTTCCCGCCGTCTTCGTTAAATCTCTCCGCAAAACTATTGACAAGAAAATGAAAATAACTTAAACTCTTGTCAATAAAGGGAGTATTGTGTTTCAACATCAACAGATACTTCCCTGACCAGCGCGGCTGAAAACCGATCATTTTGCGACAAAGGCGGGACAGACCATGAGCACATCCAATCCCCTTCAAGCCCTTGAATCCCTGGCGGCGGCCCTGGAGCAGGCCAAAAACACACCGGCCACCACGGCCACCGACGAATACGCCTCCCTGCGCGCGGCCCTGGAGAAACTGACAGAGCAGGCGGGCGCGGCGCGCGAGGAGCAGACGCGGTGGATAGCGGGGATGGAGGACGCCCTTGCGGCGCTGCGCGACTCGCTGGCGGACATGGACGAGGCCGCCGCCGCCGAATGGCGCGCCAAGGCGGAGGAGATGGAGCACAGACTGGAGGAGGTCACCGCAAGCCTCCAGGCGGCCGAGGCCCGCGCGGCGGAAATGGAAATGAAGCTCAGCACCAGCGAGGCGGTGCAGCAGCATGTGCGCGAGCTGGAGGAGCACCTGGAAAAGCGCGGCGAAACCATCAATGTGGCGCGCCGCCGCATCCTGCGCATGCAGGAAAAACTCGAGGTCATGGCGGCCGACAAGGCCTCCGGCGACGAACGGATCAAGGAGCTGGAACTGACACTGGAACGGCGCAACGCCGCCCTCAAAACGGCTGAGGACCGGTTCAGCGAATTGCGCCGCAAGCTGGAAAGCCGCACCACCGGCGCCAGCGCCGTGATGCAGGCGCAAATCCGCGCCCTTGAAACCCAGGTGGAGGAGGGCCAGAAGGCCGCCGCCTCGCTGGAGGAGGTGAACGCCTCGCTGCGCCAGGAGCTGCAGCAGAAAACCGCCGAGGCCGCCGCGGTGCGCCAGCGCATGGAACAGCACAAGACCCAGACCGAGGACGCCGAGCGCGAACGGGACGACGCCCTGCGCCGGGTGGACCGCCTGGAGCAGGAACTGCGCAAAAATTCGGCCGCCATGGACCTGGTGTCGGGCGAGCTCAAGCGTCTCGGGGACAAGCTGAAGGAGCGCGACGGCGAACTTCAGTCGGCGCACACCGAACTGGACAAGTCCCTTGCCGCGCTGCACGCCGTCCAGGGCGAGAAATCGGCTCTTGAGGACCGTGTGGCGGAACTCAGCGCCAGCCTGAAAAAGGCGCAGTCCGAACTGGAATCCGCCAGCGCAAAGGCCGAAAAGGCCGGCGCGGAAAAGGGCAGCGCGTCCGCCGAACTGGAAAAGGCGAAGCAACGCCTCGCCGAGCTGGAGTCAGCCCTGAAAAAGACCCAGGCCGAACTGGAAAAGACTGAAAAGTCCCGCGCCGCGCTGGACAAAACCGCCGGTGAGGCCAAAAACGAGGCCAAGATACTGGGCGCGCGGGTCAACGAACTGGAGAAGACCCTCGCCGAGAAAAGCGACAGCGCGGCGGGCGCCGAGGAGGCCCTTGCCCGCCTGAACGAGGAAACCGCCGCCGCCGCCGCAAAGGTGGAGGCGGCGCACCAGCGCATCGCCTCCCTTGAATCCACCCTTTCCGAGCGCGATCAGGCGCTTGAAAAGGCGGATCACCGCGCCGACGAGGCGGAGGAAAAACTCGCGGCGGCAGCCGGAACCGCCTCCGAGGCGGAGCAGAAACTTGCGGGCCTGGCCGCGGAGGCCGAGGCGGCCCGCGCAGAGGCGCAGTCGCTGCGCGCCGAACTGGACAGCGTTGCGGCGGAAAGGGAGCATGCGGCGGCGCACCTCGCCGGACTGGAGTCCGCGCTGGAATCCGCCAAGGCGCGCGCGGAGGAGGCGGAGCGGGAGTGGGCCGCGAAACTGGAGGCGGAAAAACAGGCCGCCGCCTCGGCAGCCGCCGAGGCCGGGGAACTGAGGGAGCGGCTGGAGGGCGCGATGGGCGCCGAAGAGGCCGAAGCGCTCCGCCGGGAGGTGGAGAAGGAGCGCGACCGTGTGGCCAACCTTGAGGACCGCCTGGAGGAGGAACTGGCCAAGGGGCTGAAATCCACCCTGGCCCAGCAGCTTGCCGAATCCATCCGGGACGCCGAGGAGGCCCGGGGCGAACTGCGCCAGCTCAGGCGCGAACTGGAGAAGTTCCGCAGGTCGGGCGCGCCCGCCGAGGCGGAAGGGGAGGCTGCGGCCCCCGAAAACATCGAAGCCGCCATCGCCGCGCTGCCCCCGGAAAAGCGGCGCAGCCTGGGCGAGGCCCTGGCCGCCGCAAAGCTTGTCACCCGCAAACAGCTCACGGACCTCGCCGCCGCCCAGAAGAGGACGCCGGATGTGAGCCTGGCCGACCTGATACGCGAACGGGGCCTGGTGGACGATGAGACCCTCGCAAAGGTCTTCTCCATACAGGGCGGCATCCCAATGCTGGACCTGGCCGCTGAAAACGCGGTGAACGCGGACATTGCCGCGCTTGTTCCCGAACGGGTGGCAAAGAAATATACCTGCATCCCGGTGCGCCTTGAAAACGAGCGGCTGGTGCTGGCCATGGCCAACCCCATGGACCTGCTTGCGATTGAGGACATCGGGCTCATCACCCAGAAGAGTGTTGACGTGCGCGTGGCCCCCCACTCCGCGGTGGAGGCCGCCATCAACCGCTACTACTGGGAACCCGAATGAGCCAATTCCCAGGGGAATAAGCCCCGGCGTCCCCGTGTCATGAAAAAGGCAACCAACGACAAGGACGCCTGATATGATGCGGAAAGCGGCGAAAATCATGGCTGTGTTGCTTTGTGTCCTCCTTGTGGCGCTGCTCGGCGCCTGGACGGCGGTGGGTTACGCATCCACCAAGGGCATAGAGACGCCCAAATACACCCTCGTCTCAAAAACCGGCGACTATGAGATCCGCGAATACGCCGGATACATCCGCGCCGAGGTGGTTGTGAAGGGCACCTTCACCGGTTCGCTGAATTCCGGTTTCAGAAAGGTGGCCGATTACATTTTCGGCAACAACACCGCCGCTTCAGGCATCGCCATGACCGCACCGGTCATTTCCGAAAAGGCCGCCGCCTCCGAGAAAATCGCCATGACCGCGCCGGTCATCTCCGAAAAATCCGGCGAGGAGGGCTCCTATGTGGTGGCCTTCGTGATGCCCTCGGAATACACCCTTGAGAAACTTCCCAAACCCAACAACGGCGAGGTGACCCTGAGGGAGGTGCCCAAACAACGGTATGCGGTGCTGGTTTTCGGGGGCTATGCCACGGAGGCGCGCACGGCGGACAAAACGGCCGAACTCGTTGCCGCGCTCGGCAGGGACGGAATCAAGACCGCCGGGGAACCGATGCTGGCGCAGTACGACCCGCCCTGGACCCCGCCCTACATGCGAACGAACGAGGTGCATGTGGCCCTCGCCGGGGACCCGGCTCCCGCCGGATAGTTGCTTGTTGTGCGGATGCCCCGTTAGGCCTATAATAGCCGCCAGGCAACACGGGAAAAACAGGCGACATGAAACTTACCACAAAGAGCGAGTACGCCCTGCTGGCGCTCATATACCTTGCGCGCAACAACACCGGGATTTACATCAGCGGCGAGATCATCGCCCAGGAGCAGGGGATACCCATCAAATTCCTCCAGCACATACTGCTCGCCCTCAAGCGGGGGCGTTATGTGCAAAGCTCAAAGGGTCAGCGCGGCGGTTACCGCCTTGCAAAGCCGGCCAACGCCATATGCATCGCTGAAATCGTGCGTCTTTTCGACGGTGCCCTCGCCCCCACCGAGTCTGTGAGCACCTACTTTTACGAGTCCACCCCGATCGAGCGGGAGGACCGCCTCATCGCCGTGTTCCAGAATGTCCGCGACTATGTGGCGGCGCTGCTGGAAAAGACAACGATCCAGGACGTGTGCTGAGGCCTTTCAGACGACACCGCCCGCGGCCTGAACCCATCCGCGCACCGAATTCACAAGCCACACACGCTCCGCCCTGACGATTTCCCCCTTCGTGAGGATTCGTTCGCGTATCTCGCCCTTTTCCAGCAGGCTTTCACGCATCGTTCCCGCAAGAAGTCCGCACGAAACGGGCGGTGTCCACCGCACCCCGCCAATCTCCGCCACCACGTTCGCCGTCGACGCCTCCGTCACCTCCCCCCTCCTGTTCCACAGCAGCACCTCGCCGCAGTCGGGCCTTGACGCGAGGGCGCGGCGGTACGCCTCCCTGTGGGTGGTCTTGTGGTACAAAAACACATCCCCTTCCGCGTCAACAGGATCCGCCGCAAAGCCGAGACGCACGGGCGCGCCCCCCCCTGCGGGTTCGGATTCCACCCGGCAGGCGCCGTCCCGCGCGAGAAGCAGCCGCACCTTCCATCCCCCCCCCCTCTCCGCCAGCACGACGGCCTCATCCAAAAGAAACCGTTTCACCTTTTCCGCGTCAAAGACAAACCCAAAATAATCCGCGCTTTCCGAAAGCCGGCGCAGGTGCCCGTCCAGGAGAAAATAACCGCCTTCCCACAGCAGCGACTCCAGCAGATCAAAGGGCGGGCGGTTCAGGTTAAGCACCGCGGCCTTCGCCATGCACTCCGCATGCTCCGCCTCCGTCCGCGAGTCCCAGGTAATCCCGGCCCCCACGGAATACAGCGCCGCACCCCGTTCGGAGTCAAGGGTTACCGTGCGGATGGCCACGTTGAATTCCGCCCTGCGCCCGGGCGACCACCATCCCGCCGCGCCGCAGTACACCCCCCTCGGGTGGGGCTCAAGCCCGTTGATAATCCGCATGGTCCGCACCTTCGGCGCGCCCGTCACCGAGCCGCAGGGAAACAACGCCCGGAAAATTTCCGGCACCGTGGCCGCGGTTTCCGCCGCGATGGTGGAGGTCATCTGCCAGACCGTCTCATACCGCTCCAGTTCGAACAGCCGTTCCACTCGCACTGTGCCGGTTTCGGCGACACGGCCCAGATCATTCCGGAGCAGGTCCACTATCATGAGGTTTTCGGCCCGGTCCTTTTCGCTTTCCGCAAGTTCCCGCGCGGCACGGCGGTCAGCCTCCGGCCACAGCCCCCTGGGCCGGGTCCCCTTCATGGGCCTCGTTTCGATACGGCGGCCGTCAAGGCGGAAAAACAATTCCGGCGACGCGGAAAGAATCTGGAAGGTACCCGCGTCAATGAAGGCGCAGTGGTCCGCCCGCTGCGCCGCGCAAAGCCTCCTGAACCAGGCGCGGGCGCCCCCCTTGAAATCCGCGCGCAGGGGAAACGTCAGGTTGACCTGATAGGTGTCGCCTGCGGCGATATACCCGCGGATGCGCGCCATGGCCGCCGCAAACTCCTCCCCGGAGACCAGCGTCTCCCAGCACGGCGGCGCGCCGGCGTCGTCCCCGCAATCCTGCAAATCGCCCGGCAGCGGCGCGTCATAGAGGCCGAACCAAAGCAGGGGCAGCGGCCCCGGCGGGTGCGCCGCAAAGGCCGGATCAAAGGCCGGTGCGGCCTCATAGGCCAGGAATCCCGCAGCATGCAACCCGGTATCGACCCCCCGCCCCACCCTGCGCAACGCCTCCGCCACCCCGTCCACCGCGCGCACGCAGACGACATCAACGGGGTTGCTGAAGGAAAGGAGCCCCTTCCGGGAAACAAACTGGACGTCACCGAAAGCCATGCGGTGGATCCTACAATTGAAACGGGGGATGAATCCAGAGTCGAACCGGACCAAAGGGAGGCTGGACGGGCGCACGATGGTGTACACTGTGACCCGAACCCGAACCGGAAACACCGCATGAGTTTTGTCGTTGACATGATAATCCGCGCCTACCATCTGGCGGTGCTGATCAACCTGCCCGTGTTTCTCGTTTTCGGGGTCTATTCCCTGCACCGCCGGTTCAAAAGGGAGCAGGAGTGGCACACCCCCGTCCAGGCGTTGGTGCTTGCCTTTGCCGTCTGCTGCTGCGCCCTGGAGATTGTCTCTCTCCGGTATGTGCTCCGGGAGGGAACAGTGTATTTTGTTTTCTCCAGCCTGGGAATGTTGATGGCCACCGCGGCGCTCTACGGTCATCTGGCCGTTTCGCTGGCGGCGCGCCTGCTGACGGAACTTGTCACCCCGGGCGGGGATTCGGGCGCGGACCTGCCGCGCATGGGTCCGGCGGAGGCCCATGAGCGCATGGGACGCCATGACCTCGCGCTCAATGAATACCTGATGCTGGCAAAAATTTACCCGGACCGGCCGCAGATACTGTTGCGTGTGGCGGAAAACCTTGCCAAAACAGGGCGGGCCGGAGAGGCTTTGGCGTGGTACCAGCGCGCGTTGCCGAAGCTCACCAATCCGGCGGCCCAATTTTCCGTGGTGCGCCGCCTTTGGGAAATTCACGCCTCTTTCTTGGACCAGCCCGAAGCGGCACGGCGGGTGGTGGAGAAGTTTTGCGCCCGATTTCCCCAGAGCCGGGAGGCACGCGATGCGGAGCGGTTGCTGGAAAACATCCCCAGACCGGAACACCCACCGGCTAAAGTGGAGAAAGAGGAACTCGTCCTGGAGCGGCTGGAAGATCACCCTCTCAACGAATCCGGCGAAGAGGGCAAAAAACCGGAATAGCCCAAACCTGGCAACTGGAACTACCAGCCCCCATGTTTCGTTTCCTCCCCCTGAAACACCTCCCTGAAAATCATGCAAATTCCCATATGGGGAAAAATATCATTAATTTGTTTGCGTTTCATTTGCCAGAAATTGGACTTACCGGGTAAAATGAATGTGAAATCTGTGAACAACGGGTGAAACAAGTTCATGGCAGCTTCAATCAACCTTTCCAAGAGGTGTTTTCGTGGATAACTACCGGGTTCTTGTGGTGGATGACTGCATCGATGAAGCCACGGTGCTGTGTGATGGGCTGGAACTGAACGGGTACAGGGCGGAGGCTGTTTATACGGGCCTTTCGGCGCTGGAACGGTGCCGCGCGGGCGGCGTCCAACTGGTTTTGCTTGACGTGGGCCTGCCCGATGTCGAGGGCTACGAGGTGTGCCGGCGTTTGAAGGACGACCCTGAAACGGCGGATATTCCCGTAATCTTTGTGACGGCCAGAGGCTCAAGCGAGGACGTGAGCCTGGGCTACAATCTTGGCGCGGTGGGTTACATTGTGAAACCCTACAACCTGCCAATCGTGATGGTGCATGTGGATCATGCGATGCGGACGCGCCCCGAACAGGACGGAGAGACGGCTCCGGCCCTCTCCATGCTTGGGGATCCCACCTTCACAGACCCCCTCACCGGCCTGCGCAACCGGCGCTACCTGCTGGAGCGGCTTCAGGAGGAGACGGAAAAATCCCGGCGCTACGGTTACCCAATATGCCTGCTGCTGGTGGATGTGGAGGAGATCACCCCCATCGAGGCGCCGCTGGACGGCTTCTTCATCGACGATTTGCTCTGCGAGATCGCGATGGCCATGCGGAACAATTCGCGCAACTTTGACATCATCGCCCGGTATGAGGGGAACACATTCGCCGCGCTGCTCCCGCACACCACCAAAGGCGACGGCATGTCCTACGCGCGCAAGATAGCCGGGGAGGTCAGGGCGGCGACGCTGCATGATCCCTGCTGCCCCATGCTGGCCCAGCTTTCCTTCGGCATCGCCGCCCACACCATCGAGGAGCCCGCCCGGGACGCCGACCATGTGCTCACAACGGCAATGCGGGATCTCCTCCGATCAAAGAGTTCAACCGTCGCCTCGGAGCCCGGCAAAGAGTTTGGCATGTCGTGAGCGCCCCGGCCCCTTCGGGCGCTCTCACAGGTGGAGACGGTGCAGGGCCTTGTGGCCGATATCCCGCCTGAAATGCGCGTCCTCAAAATTGATTTTGGCCACCGCCTCATAGGCCCTGGTGATGGTTTCCGGGAGGGTGGGCATTGAGGCCGTGACATTCAGCACACGCCCGCCCGCAGTCAGCAAGCGCCCCCCGTCCGCCGCCGTGCCCGCATGGAACACCGCAACCCCCTCCAGCTTTTCCGCGTCCGCGATGCCCGTGACGGTTTTTCCCTTTTCATAGGCGCGGGGATACCCCCCGCTCGCCATGACCACGGTGACGCAGGGGTTTTCCGAGTATTCGATGCGCTGTTTTGCAAGGGTTCCCTCGCAGCAGGCCAGCAGCACGGGCACAAGGTCAGTGGTCATGCGCGGCAGCACCACCTGGGTTTCCGGGTCACCGAAGCGCACGTTAAACTCGACCACGCGGGGGCCCTTCGCGTCAATCATCAGCCCGGCGTAGAGGATGCCCCGGTAGGGGCTGCCCTCGGCGGCCATGCCGCGCACGCAGGGCAGGAGCACCTCATCGTAAATCCGTGCCTCCAGCGCCTTTGTGACCACGGGGGCGGGGGAGTACGCGCCCATGCCGCCCGTGTTGGGCCCCTTGTCACCGTCCAGGGCGGCCTTGTGATCCTGGCTGCTTGCAAGGGGCACAACGTCCGTCCCGTCGCAGAAGGCGAGAATGGACGCCTCCTCCCCGGCCATGAATTCCTCCACCACGACACGCCTGCCCGCGTCGCCGAACGCATTGCCGATCATGGCCTCGTCCACCGCGGCCAGGGCCGTCTCCAGATCATGCGCCACGGTCACGCCCTTGCCGGCCGCAAGACCGTCCGCCTTGATCACCACCGGCGCCCCCACGGAGCAAATATAGTCCCTTGCGGCCTCCGGCGAGTCAAAAGAGGCGTGCGCGGCGGTTGGGATGCCGTGGCGAATCATGAAATCCTTGGCGAAGGTTTTGCTGCCCTCCAGCCGCGCGGCCGCGGCGGAGGGGCCGAAGGCGCGGTCACCGCCCTGCTCCAGATAGTCCACAAGCCCCCGTGTCAGCGGGTCCTCGGGCCCCACCACGGTGAGATCAATCTCCTTCTCCTCCACAAACGCCTTGATTGCGGAAAAATCGTTGACCCCGATGTCCACGCAGGCGCCCTTGCCCAGGGCGGCAATGCCGGGATTGCCCGGCGCGCCGTAGACACGGCTGACAAGCGGGCTCTGCGCTATTTTCCAGGCGAGGGCATGCTCGCGCCCGCCGCTTCCAATCACAAGAATTTTCATTGCGGTCCCACCCTGGGTTGAATGTGAGGTAATCGCCGCCGCCCGGACTCCGGAATGTCAATGCTCGCCGGAGGGGGCCACGCTTTTCAGGTAATCCGCCACCGCCGCGTCGTATCCGGCGGTGCAGGCAAAGGCCTCCTGGGCGAGGCGGAAACGGGTGGCGAAGGAAACGCCCCCGTCATGGGCGCGAAGCTCGTGCATCACGCCCGGGTAATGGCGGGGGTCCACCACCGCGGTCACATAACGGTGGTTTTTCGCCGCGGAGCGCAGCATGGCCACGCCGCCGATGTCAATCTGCTCCAGCACCACGTCGGGCGCGCCGCCGTTGCGCGCGATAATGTCGGAGATTGGCTGGAGGTTGACCACCACCATGTCGATCCACTTCAGCTCGTATGCCTGCATCTGCTCGACGTGCAGCTTGCTGTCGCGCACGCCCAGCAGTCCGGCGTGGACGCGCGGATGGAGCGACTTGACCCGGCCGTTCATCATCTCGGGCACGCCGGTGAAATCGGCGATGCTCACGGCGCGGATGCCCGCGCCCCGCAGCACCGACAGTGTTCCCGAGGTGCTGATGATTTCCACCCCCAGCTCCTCCAGCAGTCCGGCCAGTTCGACCAGCCCCGTTTTGTCATGGCAACTGAGAACGGCCCGCTCAATCTTAGGCATCGGAAATTCTCCTGGTCCCTTAACGCGGCACACACGGTTTCCCGCGGCAGGCGGGTGAAAATGATACGCAATCAGCCGGGGCAATGTCGAACATTTTGCGGCGCGCCTATTTAAGCGCCGCGGCAATCCGCTCCACCGCCGTCTCCAGCACCGCCAGCCGCGCGTGGCGCTTGTCGTTGCCCGCCACGATGGTCCAGGGCGCGCGCGCCGTGCTTGTCTGCTCGATCATGGCGGACACGGCGCCCCAGTACTCGTCCCATTTTTCCCGGTTGCGCCAGTCCTCCTCCGTGATTTTCCACTGTTTTTCGGGCGTGTTTCGGCGCGCCTCAAAACGGCGCAGCTGCTCCTCCCTGGAAATGTTGAGCCAAAACTTGATGATCACCGTGCCGTAATCGGCCAGTTCCGCCTCAAACTCGTTGATCTCGCGGTAGGCCCGGAGCCACTCCTCCGGCTTTGCGAAACCCTCCACCCGCTCCACCAGCACACGCCCGTACCAGGTGCGGTCAAACACGGTAAAATGCCCGGCCTTTGGCAGGGCGCGCCAGAAACGCCACAAATGGTGGCGGGCCTTTTCCGCGCCCTGCGGCGCGGCCACGGGAATCACCTCGTAGCCCCTCGGATCCAGTTCCCGGGTGAGGCGGCGGATTGCGCCGCCCTTGCCCGCCGCGTCCCACCCCTCGAAGGCGGCCACAACCGGAATGCGCTCGCGGTAGCACAGGTGCTGGAGGCGGCGCAGCTCCTTTTGCAGTTTCGGCAGCCTGCGGGCGTATTCGTCCTCTTCCGCGACAATCTCCGCGCAGGCATGATCCAGGGGGCTGCTCCGGCGCGGCGGCAGCGGCGGCGCGGAAACCCGCGGCGGCGGCGCCTTTTCCAGCGCGTACTCAAAGGCCGCCGCCAGTGTTTCCGCCACCCTCACGCAGCGGAGCCGCTCGTCCGTGGCGGGCACAAGCGTCCAGGGCGCGTGGGGCGTGGAGGTTTCCCGCAGCATGTCCTCCGCGAGTGCGAGGTATTTCCCATACTGTTTGTGGCGCTTCTTTTCCGCGGGCCCCACCTTCCAGGCGAACGCGGGATCCTTTTGCAGCGCCTTGAAGCGCTTTGCCTGGGTGTCACGGTCGATGTGGAGAAAGAATTTAACCAGCACCACGCCGTCATCGGCAAGCTGGCGCTCAAACACCCGGATGCGTTCATAGGCCTGCGCCAAGCCGCCGGCGTCCTCCCCCTCGCCGGGCTCGTTCCAAACCTGCCGGTACCAGCTGTGGTTGTAAACGGCAATCGCCCCGCGCGCGGGCGTCAGGCTCCAGAAGCGCCACATGGGCGGATACATTTGCTCAATGACGGCGGCGGGGGCCACGTTGTGCACCTTGAAGCCCCGTGGATCCAGGGGCTGCACCAGACGGCCGATGGTGCCGCCCTTGCCGGCCGCGTCCCATCCCTCAAACACCACCATCACCGCGACGCCCGCCTCCCTCAGGCGGCGCTGTAAACCGCCGAGACGGAGGTCAAGCGCCTCCTGTTCCGCGGCGTATTCCTTCCTGCCCAGGGATTCCGACAGGGGGACCATTTCCAGCATGCGCTTGCCCTCCATGAACGCCAACGGTTATGCTTTACACACGGGCGGTGCGCCGTGCCGCGCATCCCGCAGCGTTCCCTCAACTTTATCATATTTAACATCCGGAACACCCCTCAGGGGGCCGGGTTGAAAGGCGGTTGACATGCGTGTGGGCATCATCGGATTTGCGCGTTCGGGCAAGACCACCGTGTTTAACGCCCTCACGGGCGCGCAGGCGGCCGTGGGCGCTTATGGAAGCCGGGACGCGAACGTGGCGGTAATCAAAGTGCCCGACGAGCGGGTGGACCGGCTGTCGGAAATCCACAAGCCCAAAAAGCGCACCTACGCCGAAATCGAATTTGTGGACATCGCGCCAAACGAGTCGGGCGGCGAGGAAAAGGTGCTGGATGCCAACGCGCTGACGGTGCTGAAAAACGTGGACGCCCTGGTGCATGTGGTCCGTTCGTTTGCCAGCGCGTCGGTCACCCATCCAATGGGGTCAGTGAACGCGGCGCGGGACGTGCGCTCCCTGGAGGAGGAACTCCAGCTTATTGACCTGATTATCATTGAAAGGCGCGTGGAACGCCTGGAAAAAGAGCACCGGAAGGACCGCGAATACGAACTGCTGGTGCGCTGCAAAAACCACCTCGAATCCGGCGGCGCGCTGCGCACCCTGGAAATGGACGCCAATGAGCAGGTGCTCATCCGGAACTACACGTTTCTCTCGCAAAAACCGATGATGCTGCTGGGCAACTACGGCGAGGAGGGCATTGGACGGGAGAATCCCTCCGGAATCGACGCGCTGGCGGCGGAAACCGGGCTCACCCACATCGAATTGTGCGGGGCCATGGAGATGGAGGTGACCCGGCTGGCGGAAGAGGACCGGGCCGCCTTCCGCGAGGAACTGGGACTTGGCGAGGAGTCCCGGACCCGCTTCATACAGAGCGCCTACGGCATGCTGGGCCTCATGAGTTTTCTCACGGCGGGCGAGCCGGAGGTGCGCGCATGGACCATCCGCAAGGGCACCAGGGCGGTTGATGCGGCGGGGGTGATTCATTCCGACATTGCCCGGGGATTCATCCGCGCGGAAACCGTGGCCTATGCCGATTTCATGGAGGCCGGCTCCATGGCCAAGGCCAAGGAAAAAGGCAAGGTCCGGCTGGAGGGCAAGGAGTATATCGTTCAGGACGGCGACATCCTGTTGTTCCGATTCAACGTCTAAGCTCGCCCCATAGAAAAGCCGACAACGGTTAAACCGTTGTCGGCTCTCTGCCTAAAAGCTCCCGCTTTTGCCGGAGCACCCTGCACCCGCGAGACGCCTAAGTGCTGGCTTCCGGTAATCTTTGCCAAGCCGTTCATTACGCCTAATGAACACCCGGAAACCATCAACTTGTCCCACGTTAAGCAAACTTAACAAAAAACATGCCAATACCACTTGATTTTTGCAAGTTGTTATTTAACAGCATTTTGTGGTGTTTCATTTTATATTTTTGGTCGCACCATCTCTCTTTTGCGCAATGGTAATTGATTGAAAATGACAATTTATGTCACTCGCGCATTGTGCGTCTTGTTACCGTTTTATTTATAACAGTCCAAGAACGCACACCCCTTGGGGAACGGCTGGGATTGGAAAAGAGCCGCCTATTTCCCTTCCAGTTTCTTCTCGAGATTGGAGTCGGGCGGCATGCCCAGCCGGAGCGCTTCCTTGTAGGAGAAGGACGCCTCCGCGAGATTGGACGCTTCCGCCTGGAACAGGGCCAGATTGAAGAAAGCCGGGGCATACTTCAATCCCTCGCCCCGGGTAAGTTCCCGTGCGAGTTTAAGAGCCTCCTCCGGCTGGCCGTTGTGGGCAAGGTTGACGGCAATGGCATTGACAATGGCGGGGTTGGCGGGCGCGAGTTCATGGGCCCTCGAAAGCCACGCGTGGGCCTGCCCGAAGTCGCGCCTGTTCATGGCGTCCACGCCGAGGGCGTAATAG
>JBHEKP010000199.1:0-6459 GCA_041859375.1 Candidatus Hydrogenedentales bacterium
GCGCAGCTCCCTGCGGAGATGGAGGTACAATCCGTACCTGTCCTGCCGTTGCGGCTGCACTGAAAAAACGGTTCCATCCTCAAAGCCGACGAGCAACTGCATGTAGGGCGAGTCGCAGTTCAAATCAGCCTCAAACACCACATCTGTGACGCTGTTAAGCGAAACCTGCTGCTCCACCGCCCCGTGGTAGTTCAGCACCAGCATGCCGTTCCTTACGGTCAGGGTTTGCAGACCGTTTTTGGGCGTTATCACAATCCGCATGAACACGAAAACAAATCCGGCGGCCAGTGCGGCGGCGGCATAACGGAATGAGTCTCCCTCCAAAACAATTGCCAAATATTTGCCGACTATCCCAAAGAACCAGGCGATCACCAGCACAGACGCAACCTTGCCCGGCCAAAGCCGTTTGGGCATGGCGGTCAAAGGAACCTCCGTGTCAAGGGGAATCCTTCCAATGATGGCCTGAAAAGCCGCATAAGAGTCCGGAAAAGCGGAACGGAGATAAAAAACCGGCTGTCCCTGCCCGCCCGCTATCCGTATCCGCCGAAAAAGGGGCTGATGTTCGATGCTTCGTATATCCCGGAAGGAAAGAACCGGCTTTCCCCGCCGAAAGGGATGGCACAGGCCTGTTTCAGTGATTTCGAAGGCATGCCTGCGCCCTCTGAACCCCCAGTCGAGTGCGAAACAGCAGACGGCCAGCGCGGAGACGCCCATAGTCAGGAATATGAGTGATACGGAAATATAACCTGAAAAAGGGGCAAAGCCCAGGAGAAAAACCGCGAGCATAAGGACGGGCAGCGACAGCAGAACAGCCATCACGCGGTTCAGAAGAGACGGTTTGTACAGATGATTGACGGTGGCGTCGTCTTTCTCCGGGACACCGGTGCGGGACGGCTCGGGGTTTTCCCCGGGGACAGACTCCCCGTCCCCCTGGTTGTCCCGAAAATAGTTGATGATGCAGTGGGGCGCGCAGAGCATCCATGCGGAAGAGGCGGGCCCATGGAACACGGGGTTGCGCATTTTGGGCAACACGCCATAGCCAACCCGGCCAAACAGGGGACCGTGGCGCACTTCATAATCAATGCCGTCCAGTGACGCAAGCGCACGCCGCCGCCTCCCCAACAAGGACACGCTGACGAGTTCCCCTCCCCTGATCTCAAACCGCCACACCGCCGTGAAGGGGCGTGACAGCATGCCCCTGCAGAAATAAAGCACGACAATCGCGGGCGCAACAAGCCTTGCGGCGTTTTCAGCGCCCAGGCGGGGGAATGCAAAAGCAGCAACCGCCGCGCCGGACAACAGGACAACCGCCGGGGCGGTGAGTTCCCGCCAGAGGGAAAGGATGCTGAAGCCCCGCCCCTGCGGGGTTTCGGGGGACGGGGGGGATTCGGTGAAATGCGCCAGCAGGTAGGCGGCCTGGCGCGGAACCGGACAGGGGAAGATGACTTTTCTTCCCGCCGAGTCACGCGCCTCCAGATAATGAAGGAAATCATGATAGACCAGCCCGGAAACCGGACGGGCGCACACGGCGTCCAGCAACGGCTTCAACTCCTCCTCCGGTCCGTCAAAGCAAACCGTGGTCACATGGGGGTACAGGAGGACGCAGTCGCTGATGACGGCGCAGCACAGGGCCGCCAGGGCAAAAAACAGCGGCCACGGGATGGCGCCGTCCACACCGGCGCATTGCGCAAAAAGAACGCCAAGGGACATGCCGGCAACCAGGGAAACCACACAACGGCGGAGAAGGCAGTTGACCGCCCAATTCCTCACCACTTCATTGCGCAAAAAAACCATGCTGCACAGGCCCCGTTGAAAGGTAAAACGTTGACGCGGCACATTCCTCTTCCACCGATGGTAGCTGAAGCCCCCGGGAAAAACAACAGGCGAAGGCGGCTGAGGGAGGCGGCTTTGATCAGTCTTGTCGGACGCGTCGGCCTGATCGGGAAGGGGAAACCGCCCCATTCCCCGGCAGCAGGGGGGGAGTAAAATTAAGGGAGGAGAGGGCTGATGGGATAAAATACGTCCATTCAATCCGTGTGCCCGCGTCGGCTCCGTCCGTACCGGCAACAACATCCCGGCGCCAAAAGGTGTTTCCCCATGGTTTTCTGGTTATATGCGGGCTTTCTGCTCTTTGTGCTGCTGATGCTGGCCCTGGACTTGGGCCTGTTAAACCGCAAGGCCCATGTCATCGGCACGATTGAGGCGTTGGCGTGGACCTCCCTGTGGGTGGGCCTCTCCTTTGTGTTCAGCGCGATTGTCTGGCACATTTACGAGCACGACTGGTTTGGTGTCGCGGGCGGGGCGGGGGAGGCGCTGACGGGCCGCCAGGCGGCGCTGCAGTACATCACGGGTTATCTCATTGAAGAGTCGCTCAGCGTGGACAACATGGTGGTGATCGCGCTGGTTTTCGCCCATTTCAGCATTCCGCCCCACTACCAGCACCGGGTGCTTTTCTGGGGCATTCTGGGGGCGCTGGTCATGCGCGGTGCGATGATCGCGGCGGGCACGGCGCTGATAGCCCGTTTCGAGTGGATTCTCTTTGTCTTTGGCGGGCTGCTGATTTACACGGCGGTGAAGATGGCCTTCACGGGCGAGGAGAAGCCGGATCCCGAGAGGAACCCCCTTGTGCGGCTGGCGCGGCGCGTGCTGAACGTGACCACCGAACTGTACGGGACGCGCTTTGTCGTCAGGCTTGACGGGAAGTGGCATGTGACCCTGCTTTTCATCGTGCTGCTCGTTGTGGAGAGCTCCGATGTCATATTCGCGGTGGATTCCATACCGGCGGTCATCGCGGTCACCCGGGACCCCTTCCTGGTGTTCACCTCCAACATATTCGCGATTCTCGGCCTGCGTTCCCTTTACTTTGCGCTGGCCGGGCTGGTTCGGCAGTTCCGCTACCTGAAGCCGAGCCTGGTGGTGCTGCTCGCCTTTGTGGGCGTCAAGCTCATGCTTGAGCACTGGTATCCCATCCCGACATCGGCGTCGCTGCTGGTTGTGCTCGGCATTCTCTCGGTGGGCGTGGTCGCGTCCCTGCTCGAACTGCGCGGGGGCGCGGCGGGGGCGCGGCGGGCCGGGGAGGATGGGGCGGGCGCGGCCGTGCCGCGGGATGCCGTGGGGGCCCGCCGCATCGCGGGGCTGTTCATTTTCTCGTCCATGCTTTTTCTGGGCACGGTGTTCTTTTTCCTGTCGGTCCCGGCCCATGCCGCGGCGCCCCTGGCCGCAGCGGTCCTTGCCGTGGAGATTTTCTGGGCGCGCCGCATTCTGGGCCGCATGGGCGGGACGGTCCCGGGGGTGGCGGCGGCTGCGGCGGAGGAGGGCGGCCTGCCCATGGAATAGATGGAGGATATGTGGATGGGGATTCGGGCGGACACGGGGGTCCGCCCCTGCTGGATGATGTTGGGCGGGGTGGGGGCGCAAACGCGGGGCGTTTATTCCCCGTGCGTGATTGGATACAATGGCGGTCCGGGCGCGGCGTGTTGATCGGGGCCCGAACGAGGGAGAGCCATGAACCATCCGGAACGTTTTCGCGCGGTGATGAACTTCCAGCCCGTTGACCGGCTGCCGGTGATCGAATGGGCGATGTGGTGGGATTTGACCATTGACCGCTGGCGGAGGGAGGGGCTGCCCGCGGGGCTGGACGGGGTCTTCGGGATATCTGAATATTTCGGGCTGGACCCGTACAAGCAGTTCTGGTTCAGCACGAACGAGCCGACCATCGCGGCGGTGCAGCACCATGTGGACGGGGGCGTGGCGGGGATGGACGACTATGATCGCTTTCTGCCGCACCTGTTTCCCGACCACACGGCGGCGGTGGAGACGATGCGGCCCTGGGCGGCGCGGCAGGCGGCGGGCGACGCGGTGGTGTGGATCACCCTTGAGGGGTTCTTCTGGTTTCCGCGCACGCTGATGGGCTTCACGGGCCTGATGTACGCCTTCATCGAGCAGCCCGAACTCATCCACCGGATGAACGCGGACCTGCTGAAATTCAACCTTGGGCTGCTGGATCAGATAGAGAAGTCCTGCGTTCCCACCTTCATGACCATCGCGGAGGACATGTCCTACAACAACGGCCCGATGATCGGCGAAGACCTGTTCGAGGAGTTTGTGGCACCCTACTACCGGCAACTGGTGCCGCGCGTGAAGGAGATGAACGCGTCGGTGATAGTGGACACAGACGGCGATGTGACGCGCATGGTGCCGTGGCTGCGGGGAGTGGGCGTGGACGGGATTCTTCCGCTGGAGCGGCAGGCGGGGGTGGACGGGATGAAACTGCGCCGGGAGTTCCCCGACCTGCGGATGATCGGCCACTACGACAAGATGATCATGGACCGGGGTGACGGCGCGCTGCGCGCGGAGTTTGAGCGGCTGCTGCCGCTGATGAGGACCGGCGGGTTCATCCCGAGCGTGGACCACCAGACACCGCCGCACATTTCCATGGACCAGTACCGGGACTATCTGAAACTGCTGCATGAATACGCGGCGCTGGCCGCGCGCTGAACCGCGCCCGAAAGGAGAGTCTTCCATGACGCACAAAAACAGCCTGTTTCTTCTCGCAGCGGCGGTCCTTGCCCTTTTGGCCGTTCCCCCGCTTTGGGCGGGCACGATGGAGGAGGAATTCGCCGCGCCGCCGGACACCGCGCGGCCCTGGGTCTACTGGTTTTTCATGGACGGCAACCTGACCCGCGAGGGGATCACTGCCGACCTGGAGGCAATGAAGAAGGCGGGCATCGGCGGCGCGATTTACATGGAGGTGGGCGTGGGCGTGGAGCCCGGGCCGGTGGAGTTCATGAGCGCGGAATGGCAGGAGCTGCTGGGCCACGCCTTTTCCGAGGCGGACCGGCTGGGCATCCAGATATCGCTGGCGGCGGGACCGGGCTGGTGCGGCACGGGCGGGCCGTGGGTGAAGCCGGAGCAGTCCATGCAGCACCTGGTTTCGAGCGCGGAAAACGTGTCCGGACCGGCGAAGTATGACGGGGTGCTTCCCCGGCCCAAGCCCCGGACGCCCTACTTTGGCGAGAGGACACTGACACCGGAACTGCGGAAGATTTGGGAGGAGTACTACCGGGATGTGGCGGTGCTGGCGTTCCCCACGCCCGCCGGGGAGGCGCGCACCGCCGATGTGAACGAGAAGGCGCTGTACCACCGGGACCCCTACTCGTCAAAGCCCGGCGTGAAGCCTTTCCTGCCCGCCCCGGCGGAGCATGCGCCGGTGGCGGCGGAGCAGTGCGTCGCATCGGACAAGATCATCGACCTGACGGACCGGCTCGCGCCTGACGGGCGGCTGGTGTGGGAGGTGCCGGAGGGCGACTGGACGATCATGCGCTTTGGCCGCACGACCACGGGCCAGACATCGCGCCCCGCGCCGGAACCGGGACTGGGGCTGGAGTCGGACAAGTTTGAGGCGGCCTCCATTGACGCGCACTTTGAGGCCTACGTGGAGGCGCTGCTGAAGAAGACCGGCGCGCCGAAGAATCCCGGCCGGGGACTGACCACCCTTCACTTTGACAGTTGGGAGATGAGCTCGCAGAACTGGTCGGGCGCGTTCCGGGAGGAATTCACGAAACGGCGCGGTTATGACCCGCTGCGCTTCCTCCCGGCCTATGACGGGCGCGTGGTGGACAACGCGGAGGTGACGGAGCGCTTCCTTTGGGACTTGCGGCAGACGGCGCAGGAACTGGTGATCCAGAACCACGCGCAGCGGCTGAAGGAGCTGGGCGCGCAGCACGGGCTGGAACTTTCCATCGAACCCTATGATTTGAACCCCTGCGCGGACTTGGCGCTGGGCGGCGTGGCCGACGTGCCGATGTGCGAGTTTTGGTCGAAGGGCTACGGTTTCAGCACCGAGTTCAGCAGCATCGAGGCGACGTCCATCGCGCACACCATGGGCCGGACGATTGTGGGCGCGGAGTCCTTCACCGCCGCCCCCGGCGAGGACTGGCGGCAGTATCCTGGATCGATGAAGGCGCAGGGCGACTGGGGCCTGTGCGCGGGCATCAACCGCTTCGTGTTCCACCGCTACCAGGCGCAGCCGTACATGGACCGCTTTCCAGGCATGACCATGGGGCCCTACGGGGTTCGCTGGGAGCGCACGCAGACATGGTGGGACATGGCGGACGCGTACCACCTGTACCTGTCCCGGTGCCAGCAGATGCTGCGGCGCGGGCTCTTTGTGGCGGACATCCTTTACCTGACGCCGGAGGGTGCGCCGTGCGTGTTCCGCCCGCCCAGCTCGGCCCTGCGGGGGGACCTGCCGGACCGGCGCGGATACAACTTTGACGGATGCGCGCCCGACGCATTGATCGGGCGGGCTTCGGTGAGGGACGGGCGGATTGTGTTCCCCGACGGGATGAGCTACCGGCTGCTGGTGCTGCCGCGCCTCGACACGATGACCCCGCGCCTGCTGAGGAAAGTCGCCGAACTGGCCGGGGCAGGCGCGGCGGTGATGGGCATGCCGCCGAA
>JBHEKP010000207.1:0-5230 GCA_041859375.1 Candidatus Hydrogenedentales bacterium
CCGCCACAGCAAGGTTGGCCAGCGCCGCCGCCAGCCGCGCCCGCGCCAGCGCCGCCCGGGGCGCGGGCAGGCGCATGTCAAAGTCGGCGCGGCGCACGCGCCGGGGCCGGTTGCGCCATGCGGTGCGCAGGTTCCACACCAGCGCCGCCGCCAGAAGCCCGAAAAGCGGCATGAAAATGAAAAGATGGGCGGTGCCGAATCTGGGCATGAATGTTGTCAATGGCAGGGTTTCCGGAGAGTCCATTTCCAGTATGTACACAGACACCAGTCTTCCAAAAAAATAAAGCACCCCGAAAAGGACGGTCATTTTCGGCAGGAACAGGCCGGACAGGCGCATCTCATGCCAGAACAGGGCCGAAGCGGGGGAGGGGAAAGGTACCTTTTCTTCCCGGTACCGGTCGGGGAGAATGTCCTTTAGTGCCGGGAGCACGGGACCGGGCAGGGTTTCCCCGCAGCGGGTCTGCCGCACCATCAGCAGCCCGGCTGCGTGGCACAGGGCGGTGAAAACTGCAAACGCTATCAGGAATCCCGGGGTTGGGGAAGTGAGGATGTTTTTGCCGAGAAGTTCCAGCCAGTGGCGCGCCAGCGGATTCAGCGGTGCCGCCATCAACAGCACCAGCAGCGCCAACACCGTCGGCGGGGAAATTGCACGCAACCAGTCCACCAACTGGATAACGAGGTAAAACATGCCCAGCAGGAAAACAATCCGCCACGGCGGGGACTCAAAACCCAGCATGTGGCTGACTGTGAACAATGCCGCCGCCTGGAGAAGCACCCCGGAAAGACGGGTGAAGAGGGATACGGTCACCACGGTGCGGGTGGGCACGGGCAGCCGCAGAATGCGCCGGGAGAATCCGCCCGCAAGATGGCCCGAATTGCCCAGGCCGAAAATCAGCATCAACCCCGTGAAGAAGGGAATGCCCGCCGTGAAGAGGCGCAGGATGAACTGGTAGTCATGCAGGTAGCCGTTGAGTATCCATGCCCATTCCGCCCCGTTTTTCGCCCCGCGCAGCGCCAGGTGCAGGTGGATCCAGCAACTGAGCAGACCGAGCAGTCCGCAGGCGAAGCAGACGGCGACGATGGCGCCGCCCACGCGGAATTCCTCCCATAACAGGGCGCGAACCTTGGTGTTCATGTCTTTCCCCTCCTATGCGCCGACATGCGCCACAAACACGGCCTCAAGGGTGGGCACGGCGGTTTCAATCACCGCGCCGCCCGCCGCAGCCACCGCCGCGGCAAAGGCCTCCGGATCGCCGTCGCAGAGCACCCGCCATTCGCGGCCGTCCCGCTCCGCCCGGAGCACGCCGGGCAGTTCCGGCGCCTGCGCCGGGGGCTGCGCCCAGCGCACCACATGGGTGCGGTGCCGGCCCTTCACCTCCTCCATCGGCATGTCCATCACCACCCGGCCCTGGTGCAGCATGACCACGTGATCCGCCACGCGCTCCACCTCGTCCAGCAGGTGCGACGAGAACACGACGGTGCGCCCCTCGTCGGCCACGGTGCGCACCACCGCAGCGAGGATGTGCTGCCGCGCCACCGCGTCCAGCCCCGACGACGGCTCGTCGAGCAGCAGCAGTTCCGGCCGGTGCGCGATGGCGGCGAGCAGCCCCGCCTTGGCCTGCTCGCCCCGTGACAAACTGCGGATGCGCGACGCCGGGTTCAGCCCGAATTCGGACAGCATCCGCGCGGCAAAATCGGCGTCCCAGTTCGGGTAGAAAGCGCGGGTGTAGCGCATCAGTTCGCCCACCCGCATCCAGCCGGGCAGATCCCGGTCCTCGGAAAGGTAGCCGATGCGCGCCAGCACCGCCGGCGGATCATAGGCCGGATCCGCGCCGAACACGCGCACCGTCCCGGTTTTCGCGCGGAGCGCGCCGAGCAGATGCTGGATCAGCGTGGTCTTGCCCGCGCCGTTTTCCCCCACCAGCCCGAACACGCCGCCCCGGGTGACCCGCAGCGACACGTCCCGCAGCGCCTCCTTGCGCCCGTAGGTTCTGGTGAGTCCCGAAACTTCAATCACCGTTTCCGCCCCGTTCCCGACCGTCATGGCCTTTCTCCTTCCGTGTTGGCCCCGGCTGTGCCGCCGGGCAGCGCCTGTTCCCGTTCCCGCAACATGTCAACCACCCGGTTTATGGGCACGCCGAGGGTGCGCGCCTCCACAATGATTCCATCCAGCCGCTCTGCCAGGATGCGCTCGGACTCCTCCGCCGACCAGGCGTCGGACCGCTCCGTCACCACCGTTCCCGCGCCCCGCCGGGGGCAGACCAGCCCCGCCGCCTCCAGCTCGCGGTAGGCCCGCGCCACCGTGTTCGGGTTGATCACCAGGTCCTGCGCCAGCGCGCGCACCGTGGGAAGCTCGTCCCCCGGCCCCAGCCGTCCCGTGGCGATGAGCTGTTTCACCTGGCGCACCAACTGGAGATAGATGGGCGTCCCGTCACTCTGGTTTATCGTGATGAGCACCTTGCGGCCTCCTTGTGTCAATTGTATTAAGATATTAACACAAGTTATGGGGCTTGTCAAGGTGCCGTGGCAGGAAGCCCGCTGCATGCCGCGGATTGTCCCGGCGGGGGCGGGTGTGCAAAATACATCCGGGACGGTCCATGCGGGCGCAAACCGGCAGAAAGGCATGATGAACATGGAAAAGCGGAACGGTTCAATCCTTGGCCGCAGGGCCTTTATGGCCGCGTCAGGTGCGGCGGTGTGCGGTGCCCTGTGCGCGACGCGGGGTGCGGCGGCGGAACAGCCGGAAACCACACTGGAGGGCGGGCGATTCCTCACTTTCAACACGGTGGTGCGGGTAAACCAGATTGAGGCGGGCCGGGACCAGTTAATCGGCCATGATGAGGCGCACCTGCACACGCCGGAGGCGGTGTGTGATTTCCGTGCGGCCTTCGAAAAGGGCTGGCCGGGCGGGCGCATGACCTGGGCCTTCAGCTGGCTGGCCCTGCAGGACCCACGGGACAACTACCGGGCCATCCGTGAACTGGTGGCGGGATATCAGCGGGAACACGGCGATG
Source organism: Candidatus Hydrogenedentales bacterium (assembly GCA_041859375.1). Lineage (GTDB taxonomy): Bacteria > Hydrogenedentota > Hydrogenedentia > Hydrogenedentales > CAITNO01 > JBHEKP01. The sequence continues at coordinate 3,015 of JBHEKP010000207.1, forward strand.
AGATCACTTTCATCCCCGGGGCCTACTTCGCGAACATGTACAACACCCGCGAACAGGTGAACCGGGACTTGCATGACGGGCTGGCGCTGGTGTCGGAGATGGCGGGCGGCGGCTACCGTCCCAAAAGCGTGGTGGCCGGTTTCCTGTCGGCGGAAAACCAGCGTTTTCTGGCGGAACAGGAGGGCATTCACGTCTGCCAGGGCACCATCTGGAGCCAGTTCGGCATTGACAACGGCGACGGCGACGGCTCCGTCTGCTACCCCTACTACCCCTCGCGGGAACATTTCTGCAAGCCCGCGCGGGGCGCGGCGGACTTTGTGGATTCGGTCTGCCTGGACGGCTGGACCTGCGATTTTGTGAGCGCCCGCCGGTTGGGCATGGGGAAGGACTTCAACAGCCGGATGGGGGTGGGCCCCATAGAAACCTACATGCGGCTTGGGCCGGAAACGGGCCTGAAACAGTCCCTCGCCACCACGGCCGCCCATTTCGACGGCGGTTTCGCGCTCAACCGCTTCGGCTGGGTGACCAACTGCTGGGAGGCGTCGCTGGTCCTGCTGGAGCCGGAACGGCGCGCGGAGCATCTGGACTGCCTGACCCGCTGGCTGGCGGGCGTGCGCGAACGGTGGACGGACGCGCGGTGTGTCACCCAGGGGGAATTCGGTCTTGCCTGGCGCGCGCGCCACAGGGACAATGCCGGACTGGACTACCGCTTTGTCCAGCGCGGCACCGGCATCCACGGATCTGATGCCAACCTGGAGATAAAATGGTTCATGAACCGCGACTTCCGGCTGGCGCTCCTGCGCGACTGGCAAAAGGGCGGCCCCGGCGACGTCATCGACTTCACGCGCTACGACCTGCCCGCGCGCGAGCCGGCCGACCCGTCGCCCGACCATCCGGCACGCAACTGGAGCCTGATCAACCGCATCAACCAGAAGCACCGCCGCCCGGAGGACGCGCCCGTGCCGCTCGCGGCGCTGACGGCCGAAGAGCAGGCCCTGATCCGGAAACAGTGCCCCGAGCTGTTCTGAGCGCGCCGCACAGAATCAAACGGGCTGAAACGTTCAGGGTGACAGGCTTCTTGACGCTGTGTTCCGACAGCGCTCCTCGCCGTCGGGGTCAGTTTACGGCGCCCCGGAAACAGGCAAACCTAAAAAGAACAGTTGGATTAGTACAGCAAAACACTTCGTCGCCATTCTCGCATACCCCCGTCGCTAACCGAGTACACCATACGCCCGAGGGCGCGATTTTCAGCGGCAAGAAAACGGTTGGGCTCTCAGTTTGGAGTGCGGTGACAACCGAAGGGCGGCACCGCTTTCCGGCCCGTGCAATAAGAAAGCGGCGTCGCGTGAGATAATGCTTGCCGCCGCACTCCATAAGCGGCAGGCGTTCCTTGTGAAGAGAGTGTCTTACGCATAGAGACGGCTGCGCGCGTCGGGTTCACGGTGCCGTAACCGATGGCACAGGCGTCGCCGCGTGCGCCACAGGCCAAGAGGCGCGCTCGGCGCTCGGACAGACGCCGATCTTTTCATCGGTACAACCCGCCGTCCGCGGAGCGGTAATGAACGAGACGGTAACTTTCAACGCTCAAGTTACCGACAAAGTAAGAGTGGCCGACTGGCTAGAGCGTCTGGTGACGCAGTACACGGCAAACCGGGCATCCGCCGTTACCACGTTCTCAAGGGCGGGGGCGCCCTTGCTCCCAGGCTTCGCGCCACCCATTCGTCTGAAAACGTGAAATCCTCGCTCTCTGTACGTCACCAACCGATTACTTGGCCCCTGTTGATACTATTTGAGCAGCAGCGTGCCGGCCTCATCCAGCCGCCAGTTCTCCGCGCCCGTGCCTTCCCAGCAGTGCCACTCGCCGAACTCGCTGTAGAAAGCCGCCATGTTGAAGGCGACCTTCAGGGCCGGCGCAGGCGTGAGCCCCAGGGCCGCAAAAGGAATGGCCCACTCGCCGCGCCAGCCCCGGCCGAAGAGCGAGCCGCCCGGCCCGCCGACGGGCTTGGCGACAAAGCGCGTCTCCCGGCCGAGCCGCGCGGCGGCTTCGGCGGGGGCGCCCGCGTCAAGGGCGCTCTGCAGCGCGCCGCCCGCGAAGCCGCGGATCACGAAGGTCGCCGGCTGGCCTTCGGGCGTCTTGCCGGCGATGCAGATCTCCACGCCGTCGTCTTTGCCCAAGACAGAATTTGTGCTGACTTTTGCGGGGCCGAACAACGTGA
>JBHEKP010000048.1:0-18021 GCA_041859375.1 Candidatus Hydrogenedentales bacterium
CCGCCGGGTCATAAAGTCCTGCAAAGGCTTGAGATCGGAAAAGGTCAGGTCCATGGACTGGGACAGCCAGATGCGGTCAAAGGCGCGGGACGCCTCCCCCCGGGTGTAAACATCAAACTGAAGGGTGCGCCGGTAGGCCAGGAATATTTTCACCGCCGCAATGCCTTCCACCGTAAAACGGTCCAACATCGCCTCCTGGGCCGCCATCAACTGGCCCAGGGTCTGGATGCTCCGGCCCGACTCCCGCTCCAGCGCCTCCAGATCGGCGCGGGTGGACGGGGTGGCGTATTGGTCCAGAATCGGCACGGCCCGGAACAGCTCCCGGTCCACCGTCACCGGCTGGCCGGGCCAGCGGATGACCAGGGCGGTTTCAATGTTCGCCCGGTCATGCATGACCTCGCGGTACCAGCCGGGCTTTTGACGCGCCGCGCGGATGCGACGGTCCAGCTCGGCCCAGTTGGAACCGTCAAGTTCTTCCACGCCAAAGAGTTCCGCCATGTATTCCCGCATGGCCGCCCCGTAGCCGGTGTGCCTGACCATGGGCCAGAAGGGGGCCATGAGCGCCCACCGCTCCTCCGGCGCAAGACCATTGCCGGGGTCGCGCATCTTCTCCAGCGCCTCCCGGGACATGCCCGCCGAAACCAGATCGGACGAGGCGTAATGCTCAAAGAAGCTGAACAGGCCCAGTTGCGCACCCGCCTCCCGCGCTGTTTCCTCGCCGGGAATGTGCTCGTGCGTGTCAATCAACGGCAGGGAGGAGACATGCTCCCAAAGTTCCGGATGGGGGGATGCGCCGGGCATGATGCGGCCTTTCTGGTTATTTTGCGGGGACGCCCCAGTATTGATCATAGAGCCGTTTCGCCTGGCCCCGGCACAGATCCAGCCGCGCGGCGGCGGTGGCGTCGCCTGCGGCGTGGCGGAGCATCAGGGCACCCTCCTCAGGCAAAGCTCGTCGTGCTGGGGGATGATTTCACGCAGCAGGAACATGGTGAACTTCACCAGGCGGTAGTCGCCGTGGGCCAGGGGCCGGTCGCCGCGCATGATTTCCACCGCCACGCAGCGGAACGACTTGATGGCCGCCTGAAGGCTGGCCAGTTCCGCGTCGGGGGCAAAGCACACGGTGAAATAGCGGCCGAAGGTTTCGCTGGCCTCGCAGCCGTGGGCGTCGGAAATGCCGCAGACGGGCATCTTCTTCCCGTCCGCCAGCATCTGCGCGTACCGCGCCGCCTGGAGCGCGTTTTCGTCATAAGTCCTTATGCCGGTGGAGGCGTTGCCGCTCACCAGCTCAAACATGTCGAACAGATCCGAACCGAGCACCTGCTCCACCAGCGCCTCGGCCACGTTGTGCGCGCGGCCCTCAAGCCAGTAGGGATGGCAGAACATGGCCAGTCCGCCCCGCTCGTGGATTTTGGTGGTCACCCACACGCAGGAGGCGTAATGGAAGGGGTCCACCCCCTTGGGCAGGGCGGGCAGGTTTTTCTGAATCTCCGCCACCTCGGCGCGGCAGGCGGCCTCGGCGGAATTCATGTACAGTTCCGCGATGCCCGCGTTCGCGCCAAAACTCACCACATGCACCGGGTTGTCCGGCGAATGCACCTCCTCGCCGGGATAAATGCGCAGGTCAACGTTAAGCGGCGCATAAAACTCGGCGGCCTCAATGGACGGCGCGTATTTCCGGTGATCCGTGAGCGCCATGAAGTCAAAACCGGCGCGGCGGCAGGCCCCGGCCACATAGGCGGGCGACTCCACCCCGTCGGAATGGTGGCTGTGCATGTGGAAATCGCCCTTGAAGGGGCGCAGCGCGCGCAAATCGTCCGCCAGCGAGTACACATGAAACTCGCCCAGCACCCGCCGCTTGTCCAGCCGTATTTCCTCGATGCGGAAAATGTGCTCCTGTTCGCCCGCGAAATACACGGGCAGGGTCAGTTTCCCGTTTTCGGGAATCACCGGCAGGGGTTCCTTCGTCTTCAGCGACTCCGGGGCGAGCACCTTGTCCAGCGCGGTGTACACCATCTCGTAGGCCGCGTCATCACGGAAGCGGCAATGGTCGAAGAGGGGGGTGATTTCCAGTGTGGAAACCGCGTCGGCGGGCACAATCCGCGCGTTCACCGCAAAATAGCGGTTGTCCGGGCGCACCCGCAGGCCGTTGGGCAGTTCGGGCATCCCCGACCAGTCCGCCCATGCCGCCCCGCCCAGCGCCGCCAGCGCCGCAACCATTCCGCACCACAGCAGCCGATTCATGCAAACGTCCTCCAATTATGTTGTTCCCGGCCTGAAAGACCCATTAAACCCCCATTCGCCCCCCAAGCGCAAGCCTCAAACAAACCCAATCACCTTATATATAAAAGGGAAGGGCCGGAGGGATGGATTTAAACCCAATCCTCCGGCCCGGTGTCAAACGGTGCCTTGCGGCTTATTGGAACGCAGACACCACGGCGCCGATGATGTTGGCGATGCCGCCGTTCACCGGTGCGGGGCCGTTTTCATCGTATTTCAGGAACTCAACGTGGCCGTCCATGTAGAGCACGTTGGAGCCGCCGGGGATGTGGTTGAAGTCGGAGACATTGGTGGCGACCCGGTCAAAGAAGATCCAGATGTTACTCTGGGCCATGTTGGACGCGGCGGCGTTGTTGATGTCGGTGATCAGGAAACGCTCGATGCCCTCGCGGAGGCGGTAGATTGTGTCCCCGCCGCCGTTGCCGTTGCCCATTGGAACGGTGATGTCCTTGTCCACCTGGACGGCGGGATCAAAGGTCACCGGATCGGTGAAGCTGGGGAACAACTGGGTGAGCACGGCGTTCACAAGCTGCGCAGGCCCCTCTATGGAGGGGATCACGCCGATGGCGGGCATGGTGAAGGTGGGATCGTCATGCTCGACCTGGTCAAAGACCCAGCCAAGGTAGGTGTAGCAGCGGCCCGTGGTGGCGGCGCAGTAGTTCGCGTCGGTGGAAAGCACGCCAAAGCAGGACTCGCCGGTGGAGGGGAATTCCGCGTCCGCGGGGGTGGACACCGCCGAGGAGGGGCAGAAGGCAATTTTCGGGTCCGTCAGATATTCAGGATAAATCTTCAGGGTGTCCGGCCCCACCATCGCGTAAATCGGGCTGCCCGAATCGCGCAACCCCGCACCCGGATTGTTCCGGTCCATAAAGATGGGCAGGTTCCCGTTGCGGGCGAGCATGGGCGGGAACACGCCCTTGGCCTCGCCCCCGTACATCTTGAGCACCAGACCCCACTGCTTCAGGTTGTTCTGGCAGCTTGACCGCCGCGCCGCCTCGCGGGCGCGGGCCAGCGCGGGCAGCAGAATGGCCGCCAGTATTCCAATGATGGCGATGACGACAAGCAGTTCGATTAGTGTGAATCCGTGTCTCCTGCGCATAAATGGATCCTCCCAGTTGCACATGTTGATGAGACCTGTCTGTGGGAAAAATTACGCATTTCCCAATGTTCTATTTTCATTGTATAGCACTTTGTCAAAAAAGGAAAGGCCTAAATGCGGGAAAAATTGGAAAAACTACCCCGCCACTGATGACAGCTCACAGCAACACCGTCTCAGGCGCACCAGTTGCTTCCAAGACAGCAATAACTGCCGCAAAGCTGGCAGTTGCCCCAGGTGGTTATCACGCATTTCCGCGTTGTCCGGTCACAACAACCGAGCGCTTTGGCGAAGTTGCCGGGCGGCTCGGTGCGGACCAATTGGATGCCGTCCAATGCGTGGCTGAGCAGGGCCAAATCCATGTCGTTATACTGGACCGGATCCGCCGGGGTGGTGTAAAGGTCCGTGTTGGTCATTCGTGAAAAGAAAGGATGCGCCGCCATGTCCCGCAGAGTGGCGGCATATTCCGGGGAGGCCGCCGCGTCCTCCGCACGGCTCATGAATGACAATGCGGTGAACCCCGAATCCTTCAGCGTTTTAAAAGCGCCCCGGATGATGCTTTTGACGCCCTTTCCCGAGGCGGGGAGGTCGTCCCACTTTTCAAGAAACAGTTCGCGGGCGGTCCAGTTGATTTGCTTGTCCGCCTGAAGGGCCACGCAAAGCTGCTGGAGGGCAAGCCACACCTTCAGCCGCGTCTGGGAATCCATCGTGGAGGGGCTGTTTGACAGAAAATTGTCCCGCCAGCCCGACACCATTTCCCGCACGAAAAACTCATCCGAATACAACTGTCCGAAGGTTTGTCCCGCGGTGAGCGCGCAGGTGAGCACCACGCGCCCGTCCCACCCAAGCGCCTCCAGCGCGGCAATGCCCCCCTCCTCCGGAAGTGCTTCCGGCGAAATGATTGCGCAAAAAAAGAGAACTCCCAACAAACAACGACATTGCCTCCAGTTCATGCACAGCACTCCTTTCCCCGCCTTTCACAGGCATTTGTTGCGAATAGTTCCGGCCATCTGCCTTGGCGCGCGAACCGCACACGTTCCTCTGATTTTCTTATACCACGCATCGCAAAAAAGCACAAGCCCCCGCCGGGCAGTCCGGCGGGGGCGGAAAATCGCATTGAAAAAAACAACGCCGTTTAAAGCGGGCAGCTTTTGCTGGCCAGGGCGCAGTATGAACCCACCATGGTGCAGCAGCACACGGTACCGGGGACGCATGTTCGATAAGTGGGCGATCCAACCTTCTTGTCGCAGCAATACCCCCTTAATGCGGTGCACAGGATCTCTTTTGATCCATCAACCACCAGCACCTCGGGAGACTCGTCGCGCAGAATGGAATACTTGTCCAAGACATCCCCAATGAGATCAAAGGCCTTGTCATCGTAAATCTTGGGATCCGCAGGGGTGTTGTACAGCGTTGTCCAGTCCATTCCCTTTAATTCTGGAATTGCAACAAAACCGGCCATGGCGGCAATCGCCGGAGCGGAGACCAGGGTGTCCGGGGGGCGGTTGACAAAAGTCAACACCATGAATTTGGCCTTGTTTTTGAGCGTTTTGAAAATACCATGGGCGGATTTCTTGAAATCGTCCCCTCCCGGCAGCTCTTTCCAGGGTATGGAATACAGATCCTGCAGGGTCCATTGAATATCGGGATTGGCGGCAAACAGCGCGACCAGCTCACCCAGGCCTTCAACAGCCGCCTTGCGCCTGGTTTCGTTCACACTTGCCGGAATGTCCGGCGCGTTTTTGTTCCAAGCGGCCACCGCATCCCGCACGGTGACGGTTCCCGCGAGGAGATCCTGCAGTGACTGGCCCTTCATGAGCGCGCCGGTCAGCACCACATTGTCCCCCCACTTCACCACCGCGTTGGGCTTTTCCGCGCATTCCTTGCATTCCGCCTCCGTCGCCTGTTCCACAGCAGAGGCACACATGGAGAAGGCCAGAAACAACGCAACCACAAAGAGACCGAACCGTTTCATGCACCACTCCTTCCTCCCCGGCATCGGGGATGCTCCAACCTTGACCCGCGCCACACCTACCCATGAGGCATGGCGATTTCAGCTCATTGCTCGACTTTCACATCATACACGGTTTCGCGGAAAGGGCCCCGCTTCACGGTCAGGGAAAACGCGGAAACCGTCCCGGCGGTGACGGATTCCCTGAGCCGGAGCAGGGACTGTTCCAGCGCGGCCGGTCCGGCAACGGGCACGCCATCCACAGCCACCAGCAGCTCTTCCCGGAACAATCCTGTTTTTGCAAGGAGGGGACTGTCCTGGGGCATCGAAAAATACGTCCATGCGGCGTCATTTGGCAGGGCGCTTCTCGCGGCGGGCACCGCGTCCAGCGCATATTCAACCAGGCCAAGCGCATCGGCGCGCGCCAGCGTGACGGCGCGCTCCGTCCGTTCCACGGGCCGGGTCCAGTAATGGACGCGCTGCTCCCTTCCGTTGCGTATGAGAAGGAGGGTTGCCGTTTCCGTGCCGCCGTTGAGCCGCGCGGCGGCGGTTTCAAGCACGGAGGGCTCAGCCGCCGCGACTCCGTCCAGTTCCCGGAGCAAATCGCCCGGCTTGAGGAGAAGCACGCCGGCGGCGCGGCACTGCGGCACGGACAGCCCCGCCGAATCGGGCGCGGCGCGGAGGGCGCCGGCCAGTTCCGAGAGGGCCCCGGCCAGTTCCTCCCGGCCGGCCAGCACCCACAGGGGCGGTGCGGGCGCGTCCGCAAAGGCGGTGTTCTCCGCCCATTCAACCTGATACTGCCTGTGCCGGTCCGCGTCAAACGCGGCCAGATCCGCAGTTTCGGCGGGCGGCGCGATCACAGCCAGCCCGCCCCCCAGGCCCGCCGCGGCATAGCGGCCGCCGGACAGGGGCGCCACCCAGGCCTCGTAGTCAAACCATGCCAAGGAATCCATGGTTCCGGCATCCCGCAGAACGCCCGTGCCCAGGGGAGACCTGGCATAGAGCAATCCGCCGTCATGCCAGAAGCGGATGGCATAACCTGCGGCGGCGTACTCGTCGGCGCGCCCGTTGAAGGCGTCAATGCGGGCGGTGCCGAGTTCGGCCCCGGCGGCGGCATCCCACATCCGGATTACCCCGAATGTGGTGACGGCGGCGGCGCGTTTCCCGTCAGGGCTGAAGCATGCCGCGGCGACACCCCCCTCCTGCCGGGGCAGTTCGCCCTCCTTTTCGCCGGTGGCGGCGTTTCGGAACACCAGTTCGCCGTCGAATCCCGCGGAAAGGAGCCGTTTCCCGTCGGGGCTGAAGGACAGCGCCGACACAACACCCTTGTGGGCGTCCAGGCGTTGCTCCATGGCGCCGGTGGCGGCGTTCCAGAGGCACAGCCCGCCCGAATCATCACCACTGGCGGCGGTGCTTCCGTCAAGCTTGATCGCCACGGCGGACACGGGCGCGTCATGGCCGGAGAAGGGGGTGAACTTCGGGGCGGCGGCGGGATTGTCCACCACCACCGGGGTGAAACGCCCCGCCGGCATGATCATGCGCGCGCCGTCGGCGCTGAGGGCGGGCTTTTGCGCAAAACCGCCAAAGGATGCGGCAAAAGCGGTGGCTGCTCTTTTTTCAAAGGTGTCCACGACAAACACCCCCGCCTCCGCCGAGTCCTGGGTCACGGCGAGAATGCGCCCGTCACTGGAGGCGGCGATGTCCCTGAGAGGATTGCCCGGCGCGGGGTTGGCGACGAGGCATTGCACCCCCGCGGGCGCGGCCGCGTTGACAAGCTGGAAGGAGTGCCCGCCGGAGGCCAGCAGCACCCATTGCCCGGCGGGATGGGCCTCCGCCCGGTTGACCCCGGTTTCCCGCGCGTCAAACACACGAAGCATCGCGCCGGTGGCCGTGTCATAGAGGCGGCATTTGTTCATGCCGTCAACCGAAAAGACAAGCGCGTCCCGCTGGAGCAAAAAGGCGTGGATGACCGGTGTCCCGCCGGGGGTGCCGAAACGGTGAAGCGGCGCGGCACCGCCGGTGTTCCAGAGGATGGCGGTTCCGTCCATGGACGCGCTGATCAGCCTTGATGCGTCCCGGTTGAAATGCATGCTGAAAACACCCTTTTCATGCCCCCGCAGAACCCCGAGTTCCGCGCCGTTTTCCGTGTCAAGGAGCACGATGTCGGCATCCCTGCACGCCGCGGCGCGCGCACCGTCGGCGCTGAGTTCCGCCTCTGTTCCCGGCGCCGTCCAGAGGCATGCGCCCGCGGCCGAATCCCACAGGCGCAGAAGCGCCTCGCCGGTGGTCTCCACAAGAAGGCGGTCCCTTCCGGGCAGTGGAAGCACCCTCGCCACGGGGGCGTCGGAAAGTTTGGCCTCCATCAGCCGCGCGCCCGTGCCGCTGTCGTACGCGCAGATCCTGCCATCGCCCGTCCCGATGAAGATGCGCTTTCCGGTGGCGTCAAAGGCGCAGGCCTTGCCGGGCGCGCCCAGCCCGATCCGGTGGAGCCGTTTGCCCGTGGCGGCGTCCCACACACTCGCCAGGCCCTCCTCCGACACGCCCATGTACCTTGCGCCGTCGGGGCTGAACACGGTGTCCAGATACACCTGCGGCTCCGCCTCCATGAGCGCAAGCTGCCCGCCTGTGGCGGTGTCATACACCGCGGGGGACAGGGGATGGGTGTTGGTTCCGATCCGCGCGCCGTCCGGGCTGAACACGGCGGCAAAAATTGTGGACTCCGGCGTCTCCACCGTGAGGATGCCCGGTTCGACCTGGTTGAGCAGGCAGCCCCATTCCCAGCCGCGCTCTTTTGGCGGGGCGGCCCAAAGCGCCTCCGCGGCGCGAATCGTGTCCCCCTCCTTGAGCCGGGCCTGGGCCAGGTGGATTTGCGCCAGATAGGCCTGCCGTTCGGCGGCGCCCCGCGCCTCGGCCTCCATGCGGCGCGCCTCCTCGGCGGCAAGGCGCTGGGCGTGCTCGCGGTCGCGGGCGTTGAGGATGCTCACATAGGAGGACACCGCCACCACCAGCAGCAGCGCGGCGAAGGCCAGCGACAGGTTCACCAGCGCCCTGTGCTTCCCGTAATAATGGGCGAGCACCTGGCGCAGGGAATAGCGGTAGGCGCGGACGAGGCTGCCGTCCACGAAGCGCTGCACCTCCTCGGCAAGCTCCACGGCGGACTGGTAACGGCCTGCGGGATCCTTGCACAGCGCCTTTTCGCAGATCACGGCCAGCTCCGGGGGCGCGTCGGGCGCGGCCTCCAGCACGGGCTTCGGCGGAAGGCTGATCACGCTTTCCAGAATCTCGCGGGTGGTCTTGCCGGAATGGGGCGGGGCGCCCGTGAGAATCTCGTACAGCACCGCGCCGAGGGAATACACGTCGGAGCGCTCGTTGATGTCGTCAATGCGCCCCTCCGCCTGTTCGGGGGGCATGTAATGGGGCGTGCCGAGGGCGCGGCCGTAGGCAGTGTCGGGCAGGGCCTTCTCCTGGTCGATGTCGAGGAAATGGAGGGTGTCACGGATGTCCTCCATGTGCACATCCTCGTTGTCGCGCACCTTGGCGAGCCCCCAGTCAAGCACAACGGTCTCGCCGAACTGGCCGAGCATGACGTTCGCGGGCTTGATGTCGCGGTGGATGACGCCGCGGCTGTGGGCGTAGGCCATGGCCTGGCAGAGGCTGATGAAGTTGGAAAGCAGGCGCAGGCGCTGCTCCACCCCGCCGCATTCGCGCAGGGCGGCGGCGAAGGTCTTGCCGCGCACGAGGCGCATGGTGTAGTAAAGGGAGCCGTCCTGGCGGCGGCCCAGCTCGTAGACCGGCACGATGGCGGGGTGCTCAAGCTGGCTGGTGATGCGCGCCTCCTGGAGAAACCGCGCCACCAGCGATGCGGAATGGCGCACCGGGCTGGGCTTGGAGGGCTCGGCCTCGGGCGCCCCCGGAGGCAGCAGTTCCTTCAGGGCGATGTTGCGGCCCAGATACTCGTCGTGCACCACGAGCACCCGGCCCATGCCGCCCCGGGCGTGGTGCGACACGAGGCTGTACCGGCCCGGAGTCTCGCTGACCCCGGAGATTTCCCGGCCCGTCCCCGAAAAGAAGGTGACGCTGTCCATGGGCGAGGTCTTGATCTTGTCCAAGTCGTCGGTGTGGCCGAAGCAGGTCTTGCTCAGGTACTCCTGGCCGCCGAAGGTCTCCACCACCAGCGCCACACTGCCGCCGTGGGCGCGCACCGCGTCCTCCACCAGCCGTTCCAGCAGTTCCCGGTCCGCCTCCCCAATCAGGCCCTTGTCCACCATGCGCTCCGCCAGCGATCTGGAGGGATCCACAGCCCAGGCAGCCGCCGCCTCCACCAACTGCGCGGGCTGCACCCCCCGCAGTTGCACGGCAAGTATGCCAAAGAGCAGGTTCCTGTCCCGGTTCGTGTCCATCATGCTTTACCCTCATAGAACCCGGCGGGAGGCACGGCGTCAAACCACACCCCAAATGCGACACCCCGCATCCTCCCGCACATGATAGCGGAAAGTCCGCGGAAGGTATAGCCTTTTCCCCGCATGCGCCGCATCCTCACGGTTTAAGACACATTCAGTGATTTTGCATGAGCAATAACCAAACCAAAGGGGGCGTAAAAATTAAATACACACAAAATCATGCGCAACAGCAGGTTACGCCGCAATTCTCCCATCCCCCCTCATTGCCGAAGCCAATCCATTCCAAAAATTGGACATTTGGCTGTCCAGATTCTGGACTTTGTCGGGTTCGATGTCCCCGGTATGGGGCCATGCCCCATGCAAACAAAGAGGGCCGCAATCCTCCAGGATTGCGGCCCCATTGCCGGCAAGGGCGTAATTAAAGCAGTTCGCCGTTAAAAAATGCGTTCAGCACCGCCACGGGATACATGATAAGCCCGTTAATCAGACCAATTAAATAGGTGACCGGGTAGGTAACCGCCACCACAAGCGCGTCCACCAAGCCTTTTTCCTGCATGACATGTCTCCTTTGGTTTAGCCGCCCCCTCGGACGGGTTGATTTGCCGGATGTTAAGACATTTCCGCGGGAGAGTCAAGGTCCGGCGGCATGCTTGCCGGAGCCGCGCATATCCCCTATAATCCGGCCCTGTTTCAAAAAGGAATCCGCGCAGTGACACACACGAAATCCCCCGCCTCCGGCCGCATCCGCTCGCTGGACCAACTCCGCGGATACACCATCTTCGGCATGATACTGGTGAATTACCTGGGGCAGTTCCCGTCCATGCCGGAGACGTTCCGGCACCACGACGATTACATGAGCTACGCCGACACCATCGCGCCACTGTTTTTGTTTGTGGCGGGGGTGGGTTTCCGCCTGTCCTACCTGCGCAACCGGGAGCGCCTGGGCCTGGGCGGGGCGCTTTGGACCGGCCTGCGGCGGTACCTGACACTGACGCTCATCGGCATCCTCTTTTACAACCCCCTGAACTGGCGCGGCTGGTGGGACGCGCTGGTGGACATCGGCCTTTCGGGCGTGCTCGCCCTGCCCTTCATCGGCCTGGGCCCGCGCGCGCGCATCGCCGCCGCCTGCGGCTACCTGGCGCTCTTTCAGGCGCTGTTCACCCTCACCCCCTACGGCGCGTGGAACATGGCGCACAGCTTCGACGGCGGGCCGCTGGGGCCGCTGAGCTGGGTGTTCAGCCTGTTGCTGGGCACGGTGCTTTATGATCTCGCGGCGGCCGGCAATCCCCGGCGGCTTGCGGCGGCCTGCCTGGCGTGGGGCGCGGGCCTGTGCGCGGCGGGATGGCTGCTGCACACCGCATGGCCGGGGATGAAGGATGTCTGGAATTTTTCACAGCGCGACATGACCGCCCCCTACCCGCTCTTTGCCACGGGGCTGGCCTTTCTTGCCTACCTGCCCTTCTACCTTCTTTGTGACGTGTGGGGGCGGGGCCTGCCCACCCTCGACGCCGTGGGTTCGAACCCGCTGGTGCTCTACCTGCTCCAGTTGGTGCTGATTGAGATCCACGGCACGGTGATCCCGGAGGAGAGCGGCGCGGCGGCGGCGGCGCTGGCCTTTGCGGGCATGTACACCCTTTACTACCTCACGGCGCGGTGGATGCAAAGGAAGGGATACTACGTGAAAGTCTGACGGCGCGCGTGCTACATTGGCGCGGGGACGCACCGCGCCCCGGAAAGGCCCGCTCCGTGCGCATACTGTTCCTGTGCCAGTATTTTCCGCCCGAACCCGGCGCGCCCGCGGCGCGCGTGCACGAGCACGCCCGCGAATGGGCGCGCCTGGGCCACGAGGTGACGGTGGTGTGCGGACTGCCCCACTATCCGGCGGGCGTGGTCGCCCCCGAATACCGGGGACGGCTGCTGGTGGAGGAGCAGGTGGACGGGGTCCGGGTGCTGCGCTGCTGGCTTTACGCCACCCCCAACCGGGGCGTCCTCCGGCGCAGCCTTTCATTTGCCACCTTTCTGGCCTCGGCGACCCTTGCCGCCCTTTTCAGGGGGGGCCGCGCCGATGTGGTCTGCGCCACCTCCCCCCAGCTGCTCTGCGGCCTTGCGGGGTGGCTGGCGGCGGCGCTGCGGCGGCGGCCCTTCGTGTTCGAGGTGCGCGACCTGTGGCCGCAGCAGATTGTCGATTTGGGTGTCATCACCCATCCCCTGGTCATCGGCCCGCTGCGCGCGCTGGAGGGTTTCCTGTACCGCCGCGCCCGCGCGGTGGTGACCGTGGCCCCGGCGACCACGGAGGAGCTGGCCGGCCGGGGCGTGCCCCGCGAAAAGCTGCACACCATCCCCAACGGAATCGACCTGGAATTCTTCCGTCCGGGCCCCCGTGAAAATGCCGTGCGCCGGGAGCACTGCGGCGGGGCGGACTTCGTGGCGCTGTACATCGGCGCGCACGGCCTCTCGCAGGGGCTGGAGGTGGTGGTGGACGCGGCGGAGCGCCTCCGCGCGCGGAGGGACATCCGTTTTGTGCTGGCGGGCGACGGCGCGCGGCGGGACGCCGTGGCTGCCCTGGCCCGCGAAAAGGGTCTGGAAAACATCACCTTCCTGCCGGCCCAGCCCAAGGCGCTGATGCCCGAATTCTACGCCGCGGCGGACGTGTGCCTGGTGCCGCTGCTGCGGCGCGGCGTGTTCCTCACCAACATCCCCAGCAAAATGTTCGAAATCATGGCCTGCGCCCGCCCGATGATACTGGGCGCGCTGGGGCAGGCGCGGGCGCTGATGGAGGAGGCGGGCGCGGGCGTGGCGGTGCCGCCCGAGGACGGCGCGGCGCTGGCCGGGGCGGTGGCGGCACTGGCGGACGACCCGGATCGCCGCGCGGCCCTCGGCGCGGCCGGAAGGCGGCACGCGGAAAGATGCTGCAACCGGTCGGACCGCGCCGCGGAATACGCGGAGGTCCTGCGCGCGGCGGCGGCGCGCGGCGGCGCGGAAAACACTTGACCAAACCGGACGGCAACCGCATAATGTTCCCAGATTGGACAGGAGAACGCCCCCGGGCGGGCTCCATGCGTCAAGCCCAAACATTCCCCAAGGAACCGCCGACGGCCAGCGCCGGAGGCAAAACAACAAGGGGTGGCGAAGTTGGCACTCAGCACCGCGAACAAGGACAAAGCCGCGATCAAGCGGGTGTTCAAGGGACAACAGGACGCCTTCCGGCACATTATTGAACGGTACCAGCCGGTGGTGTACACGGTGGCGCTCGCCCAGACGGGCCATGTCGTGCTGGCCGACAAGGCGGTCACGGCGGCCTTCAAGGAGGGCTACGAGCGGCTCGTCTCCCTGACCGACGCCAGCCGCCTCGGCCACTGGCTCTGCGCCCTCGCCCGCAAGGAGGGCGAGCTTCTCACCAACAGCCGCACCCCCGACCGCCTCAAGCCGCGCGACCGCGACCCCTCCGCGGTGAACGTGGACCTTGCCTGGCTGCAAAACGAGCTGGTGGATCCGCTGTTTGAGGAGCTGGGCCCCTTCAAGGTGCAGGAACGCATCGGGCTGCTGCTCTTCACCCTCTGCGGAGCCACACCCCGCACCATTTCCAACCTCCTGAAAATCGACCTCAAGGAGGCCCGCGAGGACCTGGACCGCACGCGGGAGAACGTGGAGAAGGCGCTGCTGAAGGAGGTTGCCGGGGCGGTGACCCCCGAACTCAACAGCAAGGAGCGCATGGTGTACATCATGCGCGAGGTCGCAGGCGACGCCGCGGCCATCAAGGCCGCCGCGGACACCACCCTCGGGAAGCCCAAGCGCAGCAAGACCCCCCTGCTCATCGCCGCGGCCGCCGTGGTGGTGATTGCCACAAGCTGCATCTTCGCCTACCGCGCCTTTTTCGCCCCCGGCCCCGCCGACACACCCGGAACCCAGGCGGCCCAGCCCAATCTGCCGACGCCGCCGCCGGAGGGGGGAGAAACGGCCCCGCCCCCGGCCGACCCGGCGGCGCCCCAGGACCCCGCGCAGGCCCAGCCCCAGACCGGACCGCTCCCCACCAACTACGCCATCAAGGGGCGCGTGGTGGACCGCCGTTTCGGCGACGGGGTGCCCGGGATGCTGGCCGTTGCCGGGGACAAGCAGGCGGAGACCGACTTTTACGGCGGCTTTGAAATCAAGGGTGTGCTGCGCGGCGAGCACGTGGTGGACATTTCCGCCAACGGCGTGGTGCTTTCCGGGGGCAACCGGCTGCACACGGAAAAGCGCAACCCCAAAATCGAGATTGACGTGAACGAAAACGTTCCCGCCCCCTACCTGCTGCGCGGCAGGGTGACGGACGCGAACACCGGCCAGGTCATCCCCAATTTTGAGGTGGCGGCGTACAAGGGCGTGCCCCAGATGCTGCCCCCCCACCTTTACGACGAATTCAGGGCCTGCTCCAGCCCGGAGGGCCTTTTCACGGACCGCTACCTGACCCTGGGCCAGTTCGCCGTGTACGTCCGGGCGAAGGGCTACGCGCCCATGCCCATGGTCATTGACATCAAGGACGACTGGAGCAACGACGCCGTGCGCGAATTCGGGCTGCTCCGCGCCGCGACCATCCAGGGCAAAATTTTCGGCGCCAACGAGCTGACCGTCTCCGACTCCTGGGTGTTCCCCCGCCAGGGCGTGCCGGAAAGCGTGGTCAAGGGAAGGTGGACCTACGCCACCTCCGACGCGCGGGGCGAATTCGCCATTTATGACCTGCCCATCGGCGTGAGCTGGCTGCTGACCGACCACACCTCGCTTGGAAGCGGCAGGGCCATTGTCGTGACCGAGCCGGGCAAAATCACCAACATCAACATCCACATCCCGAAAAAGGGCTCCATCGCCGGGGACATCACTGTGGACGGGCTGCCCTCGAAATTCAAGGAATTCCGCGTGTCCAGCGGCTCCGTCGCGGGCAGCAGGACCGTGGAGCCGCTCTACACCTCGCCGGGACAGTACGAGGTGGTGAAGCAGCCGCCGGGCGAGCTGAACGTGGCCGCCTCCGTGGCCCCCGGCGACGGGGACGCATGGTTCGCGCGGCTCTACGAGCAGACCACCGTGGTGGATCTTTCCAAAATTTCCTGGGTGGACATCAACTTTTCCACGGGCCCCTTCACGATCGCGGGCGGCTTGTCGCTGCGCGGCGCGCCCCCGAAATCCGCCTTTGTCGAGGTGACCCTGTTCCACGACGGCCCGCGCAACGCGGAGCGCCTTTTCTATGACGCGTCGCAGGGCTCCTTCAGGGCGGCAAAACTGCCCGCGGGCAAGGGCGAGGTGACGGTGTACATGTCCGCGAAATCAGTCCCCCGCGATGAATTCCTCATCAGCCGCGGGCGGATGGAAAAACAGACCAAGCCCTTCGAGCTGATCGACGCGCAAGAGGTGCCGATGGACTTTGCGCTTTAGGAGCCGGGGGTGCGCGCGCGGACAACAAACAGCCCCCCCCGCCCCCCGCTGTTTTCAGCGCGGAGGGTGGCGGCCTGCCTGTTCCTCCTCGCGGGACTCGCGGGCGCGCCCCGGTCCGCAGCCGCCGATGAGGCCGCCGCGCTGCGCGCCGACCAGACGGTGGTGCTGCTGCACGGCATGGGACGGGGCCGCGCCTCGCTGTGGGTGCTCGACATGCGCCTGCGGCAGGCGGGCTACAAGACGCTCAATTTCCCCTACCTGGCCAATTCCCAGTCGCTGGACGGACTGTCGGAACGGTTGCGCGCGTTCATACGGGAAAAGGTGAAAACCCCCACCTACCACCTGGTCGCCCACTCCCTGGGGAATGTGATCATCAGAAACACCTTCAAGCTGGAACTGCCGCCGGGGCTTGGCCGCATTGTGATGCTGGCCCCGCCCAACAAGCCCGCGGAACTGGCCCGCGCCCTGAGGGAAAACCCCGTCTACCGCTGGTTCACGGGGGAAAGCGGCCAGCAGCTCGGGTCGGAGGAATTCTACGCCGAACTCCCCGCGCCAAAGGCGGAATTCGGGATCATCGCCGGGGATCGCGGCCAGTCGGTGACCTTCAACAGCCCCAACGACGGGGTCATCACCGTGGAAAGCACCCGTCTGGAGGGCATGAAGGACTGGGTGCTGGTGCACCATTCGCACACCTTCATCATGAACAGCCGCCAGGTGGCGCAGTTGTGCGTGCAGTTTTTGGAGTCCGGACGGTTCAACCTGGACGCGCTGGACGCGGAGATCGCCACGGACGAACTGGCTGAAACAGGGCAGGACACCGGAGACACAGCCCCCCTCCCCGGGGAATAGGCCCAATCAAACGCCGTTCCTGTGGGCCTCCAGCGCGGCGGGGAAGGGTTCCAGCGCGCGCTCAAAGATACCGAGGCTGTAGGCGATGGCGAGGCCGTAGTTGGTGACGGGCACGCCCGCGCGGCGGCACCGCTCGATGCGGTTGAGCATGGCGCGGCGGTTGGTGGTGCAGGCGCCGCAGTGGACCACCAGCGCGTAGGTGTCCAAGTCGGCGGGGAAGTCGTGGCCCTGCACGTGCTCGAAGTGAAGCTCCCCGCCCACGTACTGGGTGAGCCACCGGGGAATCTTCACGCGGCCGATGTCGTCGGCGATGGGGTGGTGGGTGCAGGATTCGGCGATAAGCACACGATCGCCGGGCTTGAGCCCGCCGATGGCGCGCGCGCCGAGCACCTGCGTCACCAGATCGCCCCGGTACCGCGCGAAGAGGATGGAGAAACTGGTCATGGGCACGCCGGGAGGCGTGTCGGCGGCAACCTTGAGGAAGGCCTGCGAGTCGGTGACCACCAGCTTTGGCGGGCGCTTCAGCCGTTCCAGCGCGTCGCGCAGTTCCCGTTCCTTCACCACCAGGCAGCAGGCGTCGCCGTCGAGCAGGTCGCGGATGCTCTGCACCTGCGGCAGGATGAGCCGCCCCCTGGGAGCCTCCTTGTCAATGGGCACCACCAGCACGGCCATTTCGCCAGGGCCAACCAGGTCGGAGACAATCACCGGGTTTTCAATGAAGTCCGGCGGCGCATTGTCGAGCAGGGCCTGACGGAAATCCAGGACGCCCCCGCCGAGGCTGGCGGCGGTGCGCACCACGGCGGCGCCCCGCCCCGTGAGTTTTTCCACCAGTTCCGGGGCCGGTTCGCCCAAATCGCGCTTGTTGAACACAATGACAACGGGCGTTTTCCTCCGCTCAAACTCGGAAAAAAGCCCCTCCTCAAACTCGCCCCACGCGCCCGCCTCCGCCACAATGACCGCCAGGTCCGTGCGGTCAAAGACGGCTTTGGTCCGTTCCACGCGCATGCCGCCCAGCGCGCCCTCGTCGTCCACGCCAGCCGTGTCAATGAACAGCACCGGCCCGAGGGGCAGCAGTTCCATGGGCTTTTCCACCGGGTCGGTGGTGGTGCCCGCCTGATCCGACACGATGGACACCCGCTGCCGGGTGATCGCGTTGAGCAGGCTCGACTTGCCCACGTTCCGCCGGCCGAAAAGGCCGATGTGGAGCCGCATGGACTTGGGGGTTGTCTGCATGTCACGCGCCTCCGTCCGGCCTGTCGGGCATGCCGAGCCGGCACACCGACTCAGGGGTCAGCAGTTGGTCAAAGGCCTCCGGGGTGAGGAGGCCCCTCTCCAGCACCACGGCGCGCACGGTCCGTCCCGTGGCGGCGGCCTCCTTGGCCACCTCCGAGGCGGTCCCGTAGCTCAGCACCGGCACCAGCGCCGTCGCCGCCGCCGTGGCCCCCTCCACATGGGCGCGGCACCGGGCCTCGTCGGCCTCGATGCCCTCCACGCAGCGGCTCCGCAGCAGGGTGCATGCCCGCGCCAGCAGGTCGCAACTGTCCAGCAGGCAGTCGGCGATGAGCGGCAGGAAGGGGTTCAGTTCCAGGCTGCCCATAGACGCGGCCATGGCAATCACCTGGTCGTGGCCCATGACGCGCAGGGCCGCCTGGGTCACCGCCTCGGGGATCACCGGGTTCACCTTGCCCGGCATGGCGGAGGAGCCCGCCTGCAGCCGGGGCAGCCGTATTTCCCCCAGCCCCGCGCCGGGTCCGGAGGAGAGAAGCCGCAGGTCGCCGCACACCTTGACGAGGGACACGGCGCAGGCCTTGAGGATGCCGGAAACCTCCGCGAACACGTCGGCGTTCTGCGTGCCGTCAAGCAGGTTTTCCGCGCGGGCGAAACCCGCGCCCGTCAGTTCTCGGAGCGCGTCCGTCACGCGGAAGATGTACTGCCTCGGCGCGCCGTGGCCCGTGCCCACGGCGGTGCCGCCGAGGTTCACCACGCGGAGCCGCTCGTTGCACTTGTACACGCGCCAGCGGTCGCGGGCGAAGGCCTCCGCG
>JBHEKP010000074.1:0-11233 GCA_041859375.1 Candidatus Hydrogenedentales bacterium
CTCGCCGCCGGTGCGGACATCTCCGGTCTCAAGGAGCGAATGCGCCGACTGGAGTCACTGGCCCCATCCGTGGACGCACCGGAGCGGGCTGAAGCGTTTTTGGAAATGCTGGAGGCCACCAAGTCGTTGACGGCGATGCTGGGGACGGCATGGGGGGACAATAAGACCCCCATGCTGGGAGTGTGGCAGGACGGGAATCCCTGGGACGCTTTTAGTCCCCTTGAAGCGCCGCCGGCGGGCAATCCGGGACTGCGCATCATGGCTGCCCAGGGGGAGTTTGAGGACGGGGTGTTGAACATCACCAACCTCACGGGAAGGCCGCTGGATGTCCGCTGCGTCTTTTCCAAACCCAAACTTGCCGGGGGACAGCTGGGTCCGGAACCCGCGCTTGCGGAAAGGTTCACCCTGCGCCGCGCCGTGGCCGTGCCGGATCACTTTGGCAAGCCCGTGCTGGACGCCCTGCCGGAACTGGACTTGTCCCGATCATTGCACATTGCCCCGATGGAAACCGTGCAATTGTGGCTGGTGGCCGACACGCACGGCCTTGGGGCGGGCACCCATGAAACCATGCTGTATCTTGGCGTGCTTGAGTCCCCCGCCACGTTTGTTGAGGTGCCGGTGCGGCTTGATGTGCTGCCCTTCTCCCCGACCGAAGGGGTATACGCGCAGATGAACTGGGCGGGAACGGCTCTCGCGTCATGCAGCGATCAGCAGCTTGCGGACATGCTGGATCATGGCATCACCGTGGACTATGGTCCGCACCTCCCCGCGCTGCAATTGAACGCGGAAGGTGCGCCGGCCTCCCCCGCCGACTGGTCAAAATTCGATGCGGCGCTGGACCGGCTGCCCCCATGGTTCCAGATGCTCTTTCCCGCTCCGCCGTCCGTGAAGTGGCCGGAGGGGGTTGCGCCTGAAAAGGGAAGCGCGCTGGAAGAACAGGGTTTTGCCGTTGCGGTGCGTGAGCTGGCGCGCCATCTGGCGGAAAAAGGGGTGGGGTATGACCGGTGGGCCCTGTATCCCTTTGACGAGCCGTGGCTGACGGGATTTACGGTCATTCCCGAACTGCGCCGCTTCTGTGAGCGGGTGCGCGCGGCGGATCCGAGGGTGCGTCTGTATGCGGATCCGGCGGGGTTGGTGAGGGTGGAACATCTTGAACCCTTCAAGGACCTGATAGACATCTGGCAGCCGGAGGTCAACATCCTACGCCGTGATCCGGAGCTGGTGGCGTGGTTCCAAAAGAACGCCCGGGTGTTTTGGGGCTACGAGGCCACTGATCCGGGCAAGAATCTGGATCCGCTGGCCTATTACCGGGTATACGCCTGGCAGGCGTGGCATTTTGGCCTTGACGGCGCGGGCTTCTGGTGCTACAAGTACCATGACGCCTGGTGGCCGCTGGAGACCACTGACTGGTCGGTGGTGTACCAAACCGGGAACCAGGTGGTGCCTTCACGCCGTTGGGAGGCATGCCGCGACGGACAGGAGGATTACCGTCTGCTTCATCTGCTCCGTGGAGAGATTGGGAAGGCGCGAGAGGATGGGCGGACGGAAAAGGCGGATGCGGCGGAGAAATTGATGAACGGGGCGTTGTCGTCGGTGCTGTCGGAACGTGTGCTGAAAACAGACGAGATTTCACGGCAGTGCCGGCCTTTTGCCCTTGAACCGGAACTGTTTGATCAGGCGCGCCGGAACCTGTTCACCGCGCTGGAACTGTTGAACAACTAAACAACCACAACTTGGGAGAACGCGGCCATGCCGACCTGTGTCATGCTTGGATGCCTGCTGATGGGCGCGATGGAATTGCCGTCCGGACCGGAACCCGCGGCGCTGGATTTTCCCCCATTTCCGGACCGGCTGCACGCCTATGTCTGGCTGAACTGGCCCCTGGTGCCGGCGGACAGGCTGGCGGAGGTGGTGGGAGCCACGGAGGAGCAGCTCAACGCCGTGGCTGTCTCGATGGGCCTTCCCCCCCAGTCCGTCATCAGCCCCGAGGTGCAGCGGCGCGCATACATCACCATCATCCGCAGAAACTGGCACCTGCTGCCCTATGAACAGTTGCTGCGGCTTCTTGGATGGACCAGTGAGCAACTGGCCTACACCCTTCGGGAGGACGACTTCCTGTACATCAAACTGGGAAGCCTGAAACCCAAATGCGCCCCCCTTGCGTATGCGCAGCCTTCGGAGGAAACGGCCGGGCGCGCGGCGGCCATGGCGGCGATTGTGGCGGAGGAATTCCCTGCCGGCCTTGCGAATGCGGGCGAGCCCATGTTTGCCTTTGTGGCGGAGCTTTCCGCCCCGCCGTCCGGTGACGCGCCCAAGGCGGCTCCGGCCAACAAATTTCACCCCCGGTACTGCTCCTCCTATTTCGCCCTGTACGGGGACCCGCTGCTGGGCGACACGCGGGATTCTTTTCCGGACGGGTATCTGGCGCGGCTGGCCGCGAGCGGCGCGGACGGGGTGTGGCTACAGGCCGTGCTGTACAAACTGGCCGAATTCCCCTGGGACCCGTCGCTCAGTGAGGGGCGCGAACAGCGCCTGAAAAACCTGGCGGCCCTGGTGGAGCGCGCCCGGAGCCATGGCCTGGGTGTCTGGCTTTACCTCAACGAACCGCGGGCGATGGCGTTGCCCTTCTTTGAAAAGCACCCTGAGTTGAAGGGGGCGACCGTGGGCGACCATGCCATGCTCTGCACCTCCACCCCGGAGGTGCGCGCCTATCTGAGGGGCGGCGTGGAGGCGGTGTGCCGGGCCGTGCCTGATCTCGCGGGATTTTTCACCATCTCCGCGTCGGAAAACCCCACCAACTGCTGGTCGCACGGACGGGGCGGGGAATGCCCCCGCTGCTCCAAGGCGGGCGCGCCGGCGGTGATAGCGGATTTGCATGCGGCGTTTACGGAGGGCATACAGGCATCCGGTGCCGGGACGCGCCTAATCGCCTGGGACTGGGGCTGGTCGGATGAATGGGCTCCCGCCGCGATTGACGCCCTGCCCAAACAGACCGCCCTCATGAGCGTGAGTGAGTGGAGCCTGCCCATTCGTCGCGGCGGTGTGGAAACAACGGTCGGGGAGTATTCCCTGTCGGTGGACCAGCCGGGTCCGCGCGCCACACGCCACTGGGGGCTGGCCCGCGCGGCGGGGCTGGACACGATTGCGAAAATTCAGGCCAACACGACATGGGAGCTAGGCTGTGTTCCCTATGTCCCGGCGGTGGCAAACATTGCGCGGCATGCGGCAAAACTGCGTGACGCGGGCGTGTCCGGCATGATGCTGGGCTGGACGCTTGGCGGTTGCCCCTCGCCCAACCTCGATGTGGTGGCGGGGCTCGGCGCATCAGACGACAGCCCGGAGGAGGTGATGGCGGCGGTGGCGGCAAGAAGGTACGGGGCTAAACTGGCACCCGCCGCCGTGGACGCATGGAACAGCATCAGTGCGGCTTTTCAGGAATACCCCTACCATGGCGGCACGGTCTATTCCGGCCCGCACCACATGGGACCGGCCAATCCCCTGTGGACAAAGCCCACCGGATACAAGGCGACCATGGTGGGGCTGCCCTATGACGACTTGGACTCATGGCGGTCGGTTTATCCCCCCGGGGTTTTTGCGGAGCAGTTCCGCAAAGTGGCGGACGGTTTCGATGCGGCGCTGGCGGAAATGGCGGAAGCATTGAAAGCCGCCGGTGTTGATGAAAAGGAGCCCGGCGCGGCGGCGTTCAGGGACGAGATGGGCGTGGCCGAGGCCTGCGCGGTGCATTTCCGGAGCGTGGCCAACCAGGCCGCCTTTGTGATGGAACGCAACAGCATGCTCAAAGATTCAACTCCGGCGGAGGAAAAGAAGGCCTGCGCGGCGCGGATGGAGACGCTGATAAACAGTGAATTGTCCCTGGCCAAACGTCTTTACGCGCTGCAATGCGCGGATTCACGCCTGGGCTATGAGGCGACAAACCACTATTTCTATGTGCCGCTGGATTTGGCGGCGAAGGTGGTGAACTGCCGCCTGCTCCTCGATGGATGGCTCAAGGAGCAGGCGCAATAGCCTTCGTGACGTCCGTTCCTGTTATTTTCCCGGATAGGTGTCCGGGAGGATGCTCGTGCCGGTGGTGAAAACAAAGGGCAGCGGGAACCCCGCATTGGGGAATTCCAGCTCGATAAAGAAGGCCGTCCAGCCCTTTTCCTCCGGTGTCACATTCGCGGTGTACTCTCCTGAGTCGGTCAGCGGCATGGGAGTGCTTTCGTACTTTGCCCCAAGGGTTTCAAGCCTGAAATCACGGGCTTCCGGATTGTGCGCCTTCCACAGCTGCACCTTTGAGGGCTTGTCCCCGCATTTCACGGTGAGCGAACCGTCCGCATTCTTGGCCCAGGTGAACTTCGGGCGCGGTGTGCCCGCGAGCAGGGCCTGGTAGAAGGTGGCAAGCCGGAAATAGGCTCCCTCGTTCAGGCCGTGGTCGGTGTTCGGGAAGTAGCAGAGGTACTTTTCCTCCTTGAGCCCGTCGAAATAAAATTTCCATGAGTCTGTGGGGAAGAACTGGTCTCCGGCGGAATTAAGAATGTACTTCGGCATGGTGAGCCGGTCCCGGTAGGAATAGGGGTCCACAATGTCCATCAGTTTCCGGAATTCCGGGGTATGGATGCGGGTGACAATGTCCATGTCCACGTAGTCGTTCAGGGAGGGGGCCCAGAAACCGTAGCTGTCCTTGTGGTTCTGCATGGACGGGGCGAGGTTCAGCACGTCAATGACCGCCGGGGCGATGCCGATGACGCGCTTGTCCACCGCCGCCACGGTCCAGGTGGTCCAGCCACGCTTGGAACCGCCCGCAACAAAGAATCCGTCCGTTTTCGGATGCTCCTTCTGCACCAGATCCATGGCCCGCACCACCGCCTTGGTCATGGGTAGCCGCGCCAGCCAAAGGGGATCGCCGAACTTCAGGAATTTGTCCCACCCGTAGGTGATCATGGTGTCCTCGACACGCCCCTTCTCCTTGTAACGATCATCATGCTCGTCCGGGAAGCGCAGCGGCTGGTTGGGGATTTGCTTTATCTCCACCACAATCGACTTTGTCAGGACGGCGATTTTTTCCATGGTGCCGTTGTCCGCGGAGGGCTTGTCGTCCCCCTTGCGGTTGTCGCCGCCGCCGATGAACATCATGGCTTTGGTGTAAGCGATTTCCTTGGGCACGGACACCAGCACCGTGTGCTCCCACAGGGGCCGGTCCACCTTGGACGCGTCGAGCCAGGTTTGGGACGCCATGCGGTAGGCATAGGTGGCGCAGTCCGCTTTTTCGGACTGGTTTGCCAGGGTGTAGGTGAATGCGGGGTCCGGCGCGGCCACATAGTCGTCCAGCGGGGTGGCCGTTGAGGCGGAACAGCACAGGAGGAACGCCGCCAGCACAAGCAGGCGGGGCGTCCGTCCCGAAAAGGCGCGGTGGTAAATTGCCATGGACAGGCTCCTTGGTTGCTTTGGGAAAAGTCGTCGCCGGTTATTTCAGGGTTGCCAGGATCTTCGCCAGCCGGTTCTCGGTGAGGATGGCGGAGCGGACGGTGTGGTAGTTGATCTTCCAGGCGTGGGCCATGTGCGTCCAGAGCAGGGTGTTGTTCTCGTCGAAGAGGGGCCACCACTCGCCCACCTCATGGTTGATCATGACGTCCATGACGAAGCGGTGCACGTTTTCGTAGGCGTCCCAGTACTTTTCCTCGCCGAAGAGCAGGTATGCGTCCGCCAGGCCGATGAGGCATTCCGCCTGCTGCCAGAATTCCTTGTTCTTTTCGCGGGCGGGCCCGTCGTGGGGGCCCTCGCAGTACACGCCGCCCTTTTCCCGGTCAATGCCGTAGGCGACGCAGTGGTCGATGAGCTTGCGGATCTTCTCCCTGTAGTCGTCCATGTTCAGGCCGAGGATGTTGATGCTGTGCTTGAGCAGCCAGGCAAACTCGACGTTGTGGCCGAAGGAGGTGTTGTTGAGCGGGCGGCCCTCGTCCTCCTCCACGTCCCGGTCCGCGCCCCAGACGTTCTTGAACAGGATGGCGCGCAGCGGGGTCCAGTCAAAGGCGAACTGCGCCACGCCCGTGCCGAATTCCGGATGGATGACGCGGTTGAAGAGCAGGTTGATGATGCGTTGCGTCTCCTCGCGGTGCTTGTGGTCGCCGGTGGCCTCGTAGAGGTTGGTGTAGGCCTCCATCAGGTGCATGTGCACGTCGTAGCCCTTGCGGTCGCCGCCGTAGACGCCGGGTTTCTTGGGGCTCCAGTCCTCCTCGAAGAATTCGCCGCAGCCGCCCCACTCCACGTCGGCGGCCTTGGTCTTGATGGTGTTGTAGGTCTGCACCGCCATGTCCAGCGCGTTGCGGTCGCCGGAGGCCATGGCATATTCGCTCATGGCGTATACGCCGAAGGACTGGCCGTACATGATTTTCGCCCGGTCCGCGGGCGTGCCGTCCCGCTCGGTGGTCCAGAACCAGCCGCCGTGCCTGTCGTCCCAGAAGTGCCTGCACACAAAGTCCACGCCCTGCTTGGCGTAGCCGAGGAAGGTGCCGTCCGGGTCGAGGTTGTTCCGGGAAATCTCCGAGGACGTGAAGATCATGCGCAGCTGGCACACCAGTGTCTTCAGCGTCTCGCCGGTGGGGTTGCCGTTTCTGTCGAGGTAGGTGAGGAATCCGCCGTATTCGTGGTCCACCCCGCGCACCTTCCAGAAGGGCAGCAGTTCGTTGAGGAGGTGGTGCTGCATTTCCCGGTGCGCTTTTTCGCAACGTTCCCTGATGGTCATCCTGTTTTCTCCCGGAATTTGGCCGCGCGCCGCGCGGTTTGGCCGTTTATTGAGGTTCGCCGGACGGCGGGGCGGGGGGCGCGGGGGCTTTTCCGTTGCCCGGGCCGGTCAGTTTGTCCCAGTATGCAAAGACAATCCACAGCAGGAAGGGCAGCGTAAGGAAAAACTGCACCACCGCGGTGGGGATTTCACTGGCCTTCATGAAGGCCTCCTGGTAGCGGAAGACGATGACAATGAACGCCGCATGGCCCAGGCAGAGGATGCCGCAGCCGTAGAGCAGGATGCGGAGCCGTTTCCAGAAGGCCAGCCCCGCCGTGGCCAGCACCAGCGCCGCGTAGGGCGGCACGTTGGTCACGAGCAGGGCGATGTGCAGGGAGCGCTCCCGGTCGCCCACGCGGAAGGCCAGGTCGGTGCCCGTGTTCAGCACGTCCTTGGCCACGATGCGCCCCGCCTCGATGGGCACGCCCATGGCGAATTTCAGCACGCCGCCGGTGACTTGCAGGAGCACCTGGCCGTACCAGGGCAGCAGCAGCCACCACAGCGCCGTGAGCGCCGGCACAAAGACGATGAATTTGACGCAGAACCACAGGGGGCCCCGCCCGCGCCGCCCGCTCATTGCGCCCTCCTCCGCACGATGTACTCCACCCACGCCAGCCACACCGCCACCACAAACACGATGTACACCGACTGCCACACGTATTCGTGGGCGAATTTGAACCATTTGTGCTCCGTGTCCAGCGCGCCGATGACGCCCAGGCACGAGAGGCGGAAGATGTTCACCCCGTACATGATGGGTACGCCGCCCAGCATCCCGACGAGCTTTTTCCACCACGCCGCCGGAAAGGCCAGCACCGCCGCGAGGAAGATGGCCATCACCTCGATGGCGCCGCACTCGGAAATGACGATGAAGTCGAAGAAGCGGCTTGGATCCTCCGTGCGGCTGCGGTCGCCCCGCCGGATTTCCTGCTGGTAGCCCCGGAGCTCCTCCAGGCGCGCCTGAAGCGGGGCGAGCTTTTCCGCCTTCTGCGCCGGGCTGAGCGACTTGTCCTGCTCCACAAGGTCGATTTCATCGGACACGTCGCCGATTTGCGTCATCGTCCCGGATCGGAGCACAAAGGACACGCGCGGCCCCGCGAGCACGGGCGCCTCGCGCCGCCGGTTGTCCTGCGCCCGGTACGACCAGTGCTCCCAGGGCGTGAGCGGCCCGTCCGGGGCGGCGGCAATCTCCTCCGCCGAGGCACTGCCGCGGCCCGCCTTCCACGCCGCGAGCTGCGCGCGCACCGCGTTGGGCGGCGTCTCCCCCACGGCGCGCCGCTCCAGCTGCGAGGACTCCCCGATCCTGCCCAGCACCAGCGACGTGTGCTTCGCCACCTGAAACAGGTACCAGTCGTTCACCGGCGTGTTGATGGCGAAGCGGTACGAGGTGAGCAGCACCAGCACGGTCACCACAAACACGCCAACGAACCCGGTGATTCTGCGCCGGGCCTGGCGGGGCTCCTCCTGGGGCGATTCCTGCTCGTTCGGGTTCTCGGACATCGGCAACGCCGCTCCTCCCCCATCATGCATGGGGACGGTTGCGCTTTGAAAGCGGTGAAAAAAAAGCATAACAACTCCGCGCCGTCCGGGGCAAACGGAATCTGTCCGCGCGGGATTTTGACTTGTTTCGGGCGCATGGGCGAAAATGCCAAACCGTTTGTACCCGTCCCGGAAGGCTTACCCCCCCCGTTTCGACCTCGGGAGGGCAATTTTTGGAGGTTCCCCGATGACCAACGAGCGCAAGACCATTCATGTCGTGTCCAATTCGCACTGGGACCGGGAATGGGGCTATCCCTTCGAGGAAACGCGGCTCCTGCTGCTGAAATTCATGGACGAGCTGCTGGATCTGCTTGAAAACGACCCGGAGTTCCACTCCTTCACCATGGACTCCCAGACCCTCTGCGTGGAGGATTATCTGGAGCTGCGCCCCGAGAAGCGCGCCGCCATCGAGCGGCAGGTGAGGGCGGGGCGGCTGCTGGTCGGCCCGTGGTATTCCCTGCCGGAGGAATACATCTGCAACGGCGAGTCCCTCGTGCGCAACCTCGTGGTGGGCCACCGCAGCGCCGAATCCCTCGGCAGGGTCACCAAGGTGGGCTACACCCCCTTCAGCTACGGCCAGACCTCCCAGATCCCCCAGATTTACAACGGCTTTGACATTGACACCATCATCTTCTACCGCGGCATCAACACGCCGAAATGCGAGTACGTCCTGGAGGGCCCCGACGGATCCCGCCTGCTGGGCACCCGCTTCGGCTGCATGAGCCGCTTCAGCTACTACGTCTACGTCTACCGCGTGCTCCGCTACGGCTCCGACGACGTGTTCCTCCGCTACGACTGGGACCGCGGCGCGGCCCCCTTCCGCCTCGCCTCCGACAGCCGCCCCCGCGAGCACTACTACATCCTCGACGACAAGAAGAAGCAGTGGAACGACAAGCCCATCCGCGAGCAGCTCCTCCGCCTCGTCCGCGACGAGTCCGAGCACTTCGGCACCAGCCAGATCGTCTGCATGCAGGGATTCGACTCGTCCAATCCGGACCCCGAGGAGACGCGGATCCTGAAGCTCTGCCAGGAGCTCCTGCCCGAGCACGACATCCGCTTCTCGGACCTCGAAACCTACATGAACGCCATCCGCGCCGAGGTGAAGGACCCCACGGTGCTGCGCGGCGAATTCCGCGACCCCGGCGCCACCGGCAAGTGGACCCACCTTTTCGGCGACGTCATCAGCGCGCGCCCGCGCCTGAAGAAGGCGAACAACAGCGCCGAGGTGAACCTCCAGCGCCGCGCCGAGCCCTGGAGCGCCGTCGGCGCCATGGCGGGCGGCGAGTACCTCAAGACCGCCCTCGACCGCTGCTGGCGTTTCCTGCTCCAGAACCACCCCCACGACACCATCACCGGCGGCGGCGTCGACCAGATGGAGAAGGACTCCCTCTTCCGATTCGACCAGATCAACATCATCTGCGACGGGCTCTCCCGCCGCGCCCTCGAGGCCGTGCAAATACAGATTGACAACTCCGACCTCTCCCCGCGCGACACGGTCCTCACCGTGTTCAACCCCTGCCCCTTCCCGCGCTCCGGCGTGGTCCCCTGCCTCATCGACATGCCCCAGGGCATGGGCTACGAGGCCTTCAGCCTCCGGACGCCCGACGGCTCAAAGACCCTCCGCATGCAGAAGCAGGAGAAGTTCCCCATGGGCGTCCTCGTGCGCAACCTCCAGGACATCTCCATCGAGGTCCGCACAGAGCGCGTCCGCTGCCACGTCGAGGTGGACGAAATCCCCGCCCACGGCTACCGCACCTACCATGTCGTCCGCGAGGACATGTTCGCCTGGCAGCAGGGCTCCCTCGCGCCGGAGGCGAACGTGCTGGAGAACGAGCATCTCCGCGTCCGGTTCAACGGCGACGGCACCCTCGACCTGCGCCACAAGGGGACCAACCGCGAATACACCGGCCTCCACTACTTCGAGGACTCCGGCGAGACGGGCCACTCCTGGATTCACATGGAGCCCGAGCGCAACGAAACCATCACCTCCCACGGCTGCCAGTGCGACATCGCCCTGGAGGAGGCCGGCCCCCTCTCCGCCACCGTCCGAGTCGACTACCACATGTGGATTCCCGTCAGCGTCGAGGACGAGCCCTACGTTGACTTCCGCGAGGGCGACATCAACGACACCGGCCGCACCAAAGAGCGCCGCGAGATGATTATCACCAGCCGCTTCACCCTGCGCGCCGGCGCGAAGCGCCTCGACGTGAAGACCAGCTTCGAGAACACCTGCAGGCACCACCGGCTCCGTGTCGTCTTCCCCACCCGCCTCGACTGCGACCGCACCGACGCGGAAATCGCCTTCGATGTCATCGGCCGCGACATCACCGTCAAGCCGGGCAGCGCCTATTACGGCCGGCCCAACCCCCAGTATCCCATGCACCGTTTCGTCGACATGACCGACGGCAAAGCCGGCCTCGCCGTCATCAACAACTCCGGCCTCCGCGAATACGAGGCCATGGACCGCGCCGACCGGCCCCTCGCCGTCACCCTGCTCCGCGCCTTCACCTTCCGCAACTCCCCCGTGTTCGGCCGCTGGGAAACCTTCCCCGACATGGAACTCGCCCAGTGCATCGGCAAATTCGAGTGGACCTACGCCCTCATGCCCCACGCGGGCGGCTGGGAAAACGGCGTTTACGCCGAGGCCGAGGACATGAACCTGCCCCTCGAACCCGCCCAGGCCGGACCCCACGCGGGCGTCCTGCCCAAGGCCATGAGCTTCCTCACCCTCGAGGGGGAAAACCTCCAGCTCGCCGTCTTCAAACAGGCCGAAGACCGGCCCGGCAGCGTCCTCCTGCGCCTCTTCAACCCCACGGACAAGGCCGTGGACGGCGTCCTCCGCTTCCACAAGCCCCTCCGCGGGGCCTGGCTCACCAACATGAACGAGGAACGCCGCGAACAGCTCACCCCCGA
>JBHEKP010000157.1:0-16755 GCA_041859375.1 Candidatus Hydrogenedentales bacterium
TGGTGACGCGGGCGCGGACGATGTACCGCTGCACGTTGGGCACCACAATCGCCGCGAGGATTGAGATGATTGCCATGACCACGAGCAGTTCGACGAGGGTGAATCCCTGCCTTCTCTTCATTTTTCGGTCCTCCGTTCACCCCCTCTCAGGGGCACTTGTTAAAATTCCGGAATCCTATCCTGTTCCAATTGTACCCGTTTTTTTGCTCACGTGCCGCTGATCTGGTCGCCCAGGGTGAAAATGGGCAGATACAGGGACACGACGATGAACCCGATGATACCGCCCAGCACGATGATGATGGCCGGTTCCAGCAGGGAAAGCATGGCCTCCACGGCCACCTCCACCTCGTTGTCGTAGATGTCGGCCACCTTCATGAGCATGGCGTCGAGGCTGCCGGTCTCCTCGCCCACGTCAATCATGTTGACCACCATGGGCGGGAACACCTTGCTCTTGTCCAGGGGCGCGGCGATGGTGTCGCCCTCCTTCACGCTCTCGTGGACCATGTCCACGGCGTTCTGGACCACCTCGTTGCTGATGGTGTCGCGCGTGATCTTCAGCGCCTGGAGGATCGGCACGCCGGAGGTGATGAGCGTGCCCAGGGTGCGGGCGAAGCGCGCCACGGACACCTTGGTGATGAGGTCGCCGATGAGGGGCACCTTCAGGATGACCCGGTCGAAGACGCGCTTCACCGTCTTGGACTTGCTGAGCACCTTGATCCCGATGATGATCCAGCAGACGATGCTCAGCATGAGCCACCACTTGTAGAACATCACGTCGCCCGCCGCCATGAGCACGCGCGTGGGCGCGGGCAGCTCGCCGCCGAATTCCTTGAAGATGTCGGCGAACACGGGCACCACCTTGATCAGCAGGAAGCACACAATCGCCGTGGCGATCAGGATGACCGCGATGGGGTAGATCAGCGCGCCCTTGACGCGCCGCTTCAGCGCCTCGCGGCGCTCCATGAAGGTGGCGATGCGCTGGAGCACCACCTCGAGCATGCCGCCCACCTCGCCCGCGCGCACCATGTTCACGTAAAGGCGGTCGAACTGCTTGGGGTGCTTGGCGAGGCCCTCGGCGAAGGTGGAGCCGGACTGGATGTCCGCGAATATCTCCCGAAGGATGTCCCGCAGCTTGCTCGGCTTGAGCTGGGTGATGAGCACGTTCAGGCTGCGCAGCAGCGGCAGGCCCGCGTCAATCAGCGTGGAGAGCTGGCGCGTCATGACCACCAGCTCCTTCGTCTTCACGCCGCCGAAGTAGAGCTCGTCCAGCCCGCGCTTTTTCCGCGCCGCGCGCCGCTCGTCCGCGCGCGTGGCCTCGCGGATGTTCGTGGGGTACAGGTTCAGCGAGCGGATGTCGTTGATCGCCAGGGCCTGGCTGTCGGCCTGGATGATGCCGAAAACCTGCTTGCCCTCCTTGTTGAGCGCGAAGTATGCGAATTTTGGCATGGCGCGGCTCTCCTAGTCCTCGTAAAGGTCCGTGTGGTCCATGATTTCCTCGGCGCTGGTGATGCCCTGGGCGCACTTGAGCATGCCCTGCTCGCGCAGGACCAGCATGCCCTGCTTGCGCCTGGCGTGGCGGCGCAGGTCGATGGCCATGGCGCGGTCGAGAATCAGCTCGCGCACGGTCTCGTCCACCTGCATGAACTCGTACAGGCCCGTGCGGCCCATGTAGCCGACGCGGTCGCACGCCGGGCAGCCCTTCGGGCGGAACAGGCGCAGCTTGGGGTCGCCCCGCCAGGCGGGCGGGATGCCCAGCCGGTCCATCTCGTCGGTCTCGGGGCGGTAGGCCTCGCGGCAGTGGCGGCAGAGCGCGCGCACCAGCCGCTGCGCCAGCACCCCCTCCAGCGACGCGGTGATCAGGAAGGGCTCCACGTCCATGTCGAGCAGGCGCGTGATCGTCTCGGGCGCGCTGTTCGTGTGGAGCGTGCTCAGCACCAGGTGGCCCGTGAGCGACGCCTCCACGGCGATCTGCGCCGTCTCAAGGTCGCGGATTTCGCCGACCATCACGATGTCCGGGTCCTGGCGCAGGATGGAGCGCAGGCACGCCGCGAAGGTGAGCCCGATCTCCTCCTGCACCTGGCACTGGATCAGGCGCTCGATCTGGAGCTCCACCGGGTCCTCCGTGGTGATGATCTTCACCTCGGGCGTGTTGAGCACGTTCAGGCACGCGTAGAGCGTGGTGGTCTTGCCCGAACCCGTCGGGCCCGTCACCAGGATGATGCCGTTCGGCTTCTTGATCGCGTTGTTGACCTGCTTGAACACCTTGTCGCTCAGGCCGAGCTGCGCAAGGTCAATCTTGACCGCCGTGCGGTCCAGGATGCGCATCACCACGCACTCGCCGTACAGCGTGGGAAGCGTGGCGACGCGCACGTCGATGATGCTGTCGCCGATTTTCAGCTCGATCCGCGCGTCCTGCGGCAGGCGGCGCTCGCCGATGTCCATGCTGCAGATGACCTTCAGGCGCGACACGATGGCGATGGACGCCGCCTTGGGCGGGTGCACCACCTCGTGGAGCAGGCCGTCCACGCGGATGCGGACGCGGAAGTCCTCCTCGTACACCTCGAAGTGGATGTCGGAGGCGCGCTTCTGCACCGCCGTCAGGAATATCAGGTTGACTATCTTGATCACCTCGGGCTGCTGCGCCAGCTCGATGAGGTTGTCGGTGTCGCCGATGACCTCCTGCAGGCCCATCTCGTCCAGGCTCAGCTCCGCGTCGCCCACCCGCTCGCGCAGGTCGTCCAGCATCTTCCCGATGGACTCGGTCTCGTAGGCGTAGTTCTTCTTCCACGCCGCCTGAACGTCCTCGGGGTTGCTCACCGCGCCGCGCACGTCCATCCCCGTGATCTGCTGGAGATCGTCCAGAATCTGGAGGTTCAGCGGGTCCGCCATCGCCACCACCAGCGCGCCGTCGCGGATCCGGATCGGGATCACGCTGTAGAACTGGGCCACGTCGCCCGTGAGCATGCGCAGCACGTCGTCCGCGATGTTGAGCTTCGTCAGCTCCACCCGCTCCATGCCCTGCTGCACGCCCAGGGCCTCGATGATGTCCTGCTCCTTGCAGTGGCCCAGCGACACGAGGATGCGGCCCAGCATGTCGCCCGTGAGCCGCTGCCGCTGCAGCGCCTCGTCCAGCTGGATGGGCGTGATGAGGCCCTGGTCGACCAGGATGTCGCCTATCTGCCTGTTTGTGCGCATTGCCACCGCCATGCTTCCCTAGGGGCGCCTCCTCATCCGCCGGCGCCGGGCCGCTGGCCCGGGCCCTCCTCAAGGTTGAACGCCTTCGCCTGCTGCGCGAACTCCTCGGCCATCTGCGCCTTGGACACGCAGTCCTCGTACTTGCACACGCCCTTGCGGTACAGCATCAGCAGGTGCTCGTCAAGCAGGTTCATCCCGTACTTGTGGCCCGTCTGGATCGCCGACGTGATGCGGTAGGACTTGTTCTCGCGGATCAGGTTCTGGATGGCCGGCGTCGCGATCATGATCTCGAAGGCCGCCACGCGGCCGAAACCGCTCTTGCGCGGCACCAGCGCCTGCGATATCACCGACTTCAGGTTGCCCGCGAGCTGCGTGCGGATCTGCTCCTGCTGGTTCGTGGGGAACGCGTCCACGATGCGGTCAATCGTGCGCACCGCGCCCGTGGTGTGAAGCGTGCCGAACACCAGGTGGCCCGTTTCCGCCGCCGTCACCGCCGCCTCAATCGTCTCAAGGTCGCGCATTTCGCCCACCAGAATCACGTCCGGGTCCTGGCGCAGCGCGCGCCGCAGCGCCTCCGCGAAACTCGGCACGTCCACCCCCACCTCGCGCTGCGTGATGATGCTCTTCTTGTGGTTGTGGTAGTACTCGATGGGATCCTCAATCGTGATGATGTGGTGGTCGAAGCTGTCGTTCAGCCAGTCAATCATCGTCGCCAGCGACGTGGACTTGCCCGAACCCGTCGGGCCCGTCACCAGAATCAGCCCGCGCGGCTGGTTGATCACCTGCTTCAGCCCCTCCGGAAGGCCGATCTCCTCGAAGGTCATGATCTTGCGCGGAATCAGGCGCAGCACCAGGCCCACGTAGCCGCGCTGCTTGAAGATGGACACGCGGAAGCGCGCCACGTCCTCGAAGGCGAAGCCGAAGTCCGCGCCGCCCACCTCCTGCAGCTCCTGCTGGTTGTCCACCGACGCGATGCTCTTCATCAGGCGCTCGGTGTCCTCGCCCGTCAGCGGGTTGTCCCCGAAATACTGAAGATGCCCGTGCACGCGGCCCACCGGCGGATCGTCCACCGCCAGGTGGAGGTCGGATCCGTCGCGGTCGATAAGCATCCGCAGCAGGCTCACCATTTCATACGCCATTGGCTCAGTTCTCCTTCGCGCCGGCGGCCCCGGCCCCGGCGGATTCAAGCAAATGCCTCAGCGGCTCGTCCACGCGCGTGCGCCGGTTCACCTCCTCGATGGTGGTGATGCCCTTGCGCGCCTTCATCCACGCGTCGTCGCGCATCGTGACCATGCCCGAAAGGCGCGCCGCGCGGCGGATGGCCGTGGCGCTCTCGCCCTGCATGACCAGCCGCCGTATCTCGTCGTTGTTCACCAGCAGCTCGTAGGCCCCCTGCCGCCGCATGTACCCAGTCTGGTTGCAGTTGTCGCAGCCCGCCCCGTGCCACAGCTCCACCTCGTCCCAGTTCACGTCGAGCTGGAGGCGCTCCCGCTCCTCCTCCGGCGCCGTGTACCGCTCCTTGCAGCTGTTGCAGATGAGGCGCACCAGGCGCTGCGCCAGAATCGCGCGCACGCCCGAAGCCACCAGGAACGACTTGATCCCGATGTCCACAAGGCGCGTGAACGAGCTCGACGTGTCGTTCGTGTGCAGCGTCGAAAACACCAGGTGGCCCGTCAGCGCCGCCTTGATCGCAATCTCCGCCGTCTCCCGGTCGCGGATTTCGCCCACCATCACGATGTCCGGGTCCTGGCGGAATATGGCGCGCAGCGCCCGCGCGAAGTCCCAGCCGATGTCGTGGTTGATCTGCACCTGGTTGATGCCGCTCAACTGGTACTCCACCGGGTCCTCCACCGTGATGATCTTCGTGTCCGTCTGGTTCAGGTTGTTCAGCGACGCGTAAAGCGTCGTCGTCTTGCCCGAACCCGTGGGGCCCGTCACCAGCACCACCCCCGTCGCGTTGTGGAGCAGCGTCTCCCACGTGTGCTGGTGCTCCGCGCAGAATCCGAGCTGGCCCACGCCCAGCATCAGCCCGCTCTTGTCCAGGATGCGCATCACCACGCTCTCGCCGTACACCGCCGGAAGGGCGCTCACGCGCAGGTCCACCACCTTGCCGCCGAGGTTGATCTTGATGCGGCCGTCCTGCGGCACCCGCCGCTCCGAAATGTCCATGCCCGACATGATCTTCAGGCGCGATATGATCGCCGCCTGCGCGCGCTTCGGCGGCAGCGGCATCTCCTGCATCTCGCCGTCAATCCGGTAGCGCACCTTGATCGACGTCTTCGCAGGCTCGATGTGGATGTCGCTCGCCCGCAGCCGGAACGCCTCCATGATCATCTGGTGCACGTACTTCACCACCGGGCTGTTGTCGTCCCCCTCGTCCCCCCCGTCGCCCGACATCGCCTTCACCGCCTGCTCCGCCGCCTTCCCGTCCATGCTCAGGCTTTCCATGCTCAGCGCGTCGCCGCTCAGTGAATTCAGGCTCGCGAGCGAACCGTCCATCGAGCGCACGTTCGACATGGAGCTCAGCGAGCTCAGGCTGCTCGCGCTGCTCGCCGACGAGATCATGGACTCCACCGTCTCCTGACGGTGCTTGTAATAATTGCTCAGCGCGTTGGTCACGTCCTCGGGCGCCGCCAGCGCGGGCTCGACGGGGCGGTCCAGCAGGCGCGACAGGTTGTCCAGCGCGTTGATGTTCGTGGGATCGGAGGTGGCCACCACCAGCACGTCGCCCCGCTCGTCGATGGGCACCACCTTGTACAGGGTGGCCACGTTGTCCGGAACCAGTTTGATGATGCGCGGCGGAATCTCCCGCGTGGAAAGCTCCACCAGCGGGATGCCGAGCTGGTCCGCAAGGCCGTCCGTGATGTGGCTCTTGCTGATATAGCCAAGACGCACCAAAATCTCGCCGAGTTTTCGGTTGGACATGGTCGTCTGCTGGCGTTTGAGGGCCTCCTCAAGCTGGGCTTGGGTGATGATGCCGCGGTCCACCAAACGCTGGCCGAAATAACTGTATGGGGTCTGCATGCGCAACTACCTCTGGATCACGTTAAACTTTACCAGAGACCGGCAAATTTGTCAATGTAAATAGTGCGAATGCATGATGATACAGTTAGAGTTATGAACCTTTTTGTCAATAGTATTCCTTTTCAATTACCCCGCCGACATGCGGACACACACCCACACCTCCGGCGCGCACGGCTCCGGTCCGGCATTTCACACGCACAATACTAACCAATAAAGGGTATTTTTGCCAAATGAAACGGACAAGTCAAATTATCGGGGGGCAAATAACCGGCCTCCCCTCCCCCGCAGCGGCAATTACTCCCCGCTGTGGAATATGCCGCCGATTTGCTCAAAGGATTCGGCGGGGGGGGTGTGCGCCAAATCCAGGGACATAAACGCATCCCTGCCTGTTTCAATGGTCAGCACGCAGGAGGGCGGGGCCCCGCTGTTCGGCTGCTCGTCCAGGAAAATGTAGCCGTCAAACCGAATCATCTGGATCGCGCCCGCCTTGTCGCCGGTGAACAGTTCGTAAAGGGAGCGCAGCGGTATTTCATTGAGCAAATCCGCGTACATCACGGTCCGCTGCTCGTCGGTGAGCAGCGTCTCGCGGAAACTGTCCGTCGCCTCGTTGTATTCGACCGTGTTGAGCCGGGGCAGCACCCGCAGCGGCGGCAGCAGGTATTCCACCAGCAGGCCCTTCTGCTCGGGGAAATAATCCAGATCGAAGGCCTGGGGCAGGAAATCGGGATAGGGCGACCAGGCAAGCAGCATGTCGCAATAGTCCAGGACGGAATAGGGGTCGCCAATCATGTAGGCCTGGCGCTTGGCCTCCACCAGCGGCTTGCACTGCTCCCGCTCCAGCATGAATTTCTGGTGGCCGAGGCTCCAGAGGTGCGTCTCCTGATCATGCCTGTCCTTCAGCACCTTCACCGCATGGCCCCACTGGCGGAGCTGCTCCTGGTGGACCTGGTTGATGCGCTGGCAGATTTCCCCCCATTGCCGGTGGGCCGCCTCGTATTTCACCATCGCGGCGCGCTCCTTCTCCTCCCGCCGCGATTTGACCACCTTGTCCATCGCGTCAAGCTGGGGAAGATAGGCCTCGTCCGTGCGCTGCGGCTCCCGCGGCAGGGCGGGCATGGCGGGCTTTGCCGGCCACTGGGGAGACTCCGGGGCCGCAAAGGGATATGCGGGAACTTCTTTCAGCATGTCCCAGTTGAAGGAGGGCTCCCGCGAAAGCGCCGAGGCAAGCACGGTGCGGAGCGGGGTGATGTCCTCCTGGGCCAGGGCGGTGCGGCTGTCCGCAATCTTGCGCTTTTGCGAGGGTTTCAGGTCGTCGCGCTTGGCGTTCATCTCCAGGCCAAGACGGCGCTTCCTCAGATCGGTGCGGTATTCCCACTGCGACACCCAGCGCCCAAGCTGGTGCGCCGCCTTGTGCACCACGAACAGGGGCATGTCGCTGGTAATCACCCGGTATTTGTTCAGGGCCGTGAAACGGAGCGGCATCCGGTACCGTTCCAGCCCCGAATCACTGCGGAACACCTCAAGTTCTTTTTCATCGTACATGGGTTGTCCGCTCCGGCCGCATTGCTGCGGTTGGCGTTATATTATTTGCCACCATCTTTGCGACGATGTCAGTTTACGCCATTTGCCGCACGCTTGTAAACAAAAATCCCGTCGGCGCCGAAAAAATGGCGAAAATCACGTCTAAACGGGCAGGTTCCAGCCATGGTGCAGGGGACCGTGCCCCCCCCCAATCATCAGTTCGTCACTGTGCCGGATGGCCCCGGTGATGTAGTCCTTGGCGCGGCTCACCGCCTCGGGTACGGGGGCTCCAAGGCTCAGGCACACCGCCAGCGCCGCCGAATAGGTGCAGCCCGTGCCGTGGGTGTTCTTCGTGTCCACACGGCGCGTGGAGTAGGCCCGCACAGTGGCACCGTCGTAAAGAAAATCCGTGGAATCGTCGCCGCCCATGTGGCCGCCCTTGAGCAGCACGTGGGCGGGGCCCATCGCGTGGAGTTCGGCAAGCGCCTCGTGAAGCCCCGCTGAGGGGTTGACCGGACGGCCCAACAGGGCCTCCGCCTCGGGCAGGTTGGGCGTGATCACCGCCGCAAGGGGCAGCAGCAGCGTCCGGACCGCGTCCCGCGCCTCCTCCCGCAGCAGCGCGTCGCCGCTTTTCGCCACCATCACCGGATCCACCACCAGGTTGGCGACCTTGTGGTGGCGCAGACGGTCCGCCACCGTTTCCACAATCGCCGCCGAGGAGAGCATGCCCGTTTTCGCCGCATCGGCGCCGATGTCCTCCAGCACCGCGTCCATCTGCGCGGCCACCGCCTCCGGGCTCATGTCGTATATGCCCCTCACCCCCATGGTGTTTTGAGCCGTCACCGAGGTGACCGCCGCCATGCCGTAGCCCCCCAGCGCGAGTATGGTTTTAAGGTCCGCCTCGATGCCCGCGCCGCCGCCGCTGTCGCTTCCGGCGATGGTCAGCACCCGTGGAATGCGCCGTTTCATGGCTTTGCGCCCTTGTGTGTCATGTGCCGTCCT
This sequence comes from Candidatus Hydrogenedentales bacterium, assembly GCA_041859375.1. Taxonomy (GTDB): domain Bacteria; phylum Hydrogenedentota; class Hydrogenedentia; order Hydrogenedentales; family CAITNO01; genus JBHEKP01. Next base: position 8,743 of record JBHEKP010000157.1, read on the forward strand.
CTCTTGCTGTCCGCTGGTTAAAGGGTACATGCGCGGACGGGCCGAACGCAACGCCCCGCCGCCGCCGCGTGTTTCTGTTAAACCGTCCTGCCGCTGGGCTATGATTGGTGTGTTGCGGCAATTTCATCCGGTTGCGGAGTCACCATGAGCGGCGGAAACAAGTCACAGGCGGGGTTCCCCTGGCGGGAATGGCTGGCGCTGGCCGCCATTCTGCTCGCCGGACTCGCCCTGCGTGCCGCATGGCTGACCGAGTATTCACAAAGCCCCGATTTCAGCCACCCCATGTATGATCCAGAATACAACGCCTACTGGGCCAAAGGACTGGCTTCAGGCGACTGGACGGTGCCGGAGGGGGTGAATGATCCGGAAATACGGACCACGCCCTATGGCCGCCCGCCGGGGTACCCCTTCTTTCTTGCGGGGGTTTATGCCCTCTTTGGCGTGTCGGACTGGCCCCCCAGAATCGCGCAGGCCGGACTGGGCATGGCGGCGGTGGTGCTCATGTGGCTGCTCGCGCGCGCCCTTTTCGGCCGGGGCACCGCCGTGGCCGCCGCCCTGGGCATGGCCCTCTACTGGGCTTTCCCCTACTACGAGTCCCAGCTCACCTATCCGTCCGTGGTGATTGTGCTCCTGCTGGGCCTCATGCACCTGGTCCGCCTCTGGGCCGTCAGGCCGCGGGTGTGGCACGCCCTCGGCATGGGGGTGCTCATGGGCCTTTTCGGCCTGTTCCGGCCCAACGGCCTCGCGTTTCTGCCCGTGCTGGCGCTGTGGATGGCATGGACGGCCGCCCGGAGCGGCCTGTTGCGGCGGTGGCTGCCGTCCATGGCACTGCTTGGGATGGGCCTGCTTGCCGTCCTTTTCCCCGTGTTCGCGCGCAACTATCTGGTGTCAAAGGACTTCGTTTTCATCTCCGCCTACGGCGGGCTGAACTTTTATGCCGGAAACAACCCGGAGGCCCCGCTGGTGGAGCCCCGCGTGCCCGGGCTGAAAAAACTCACCGGCATGGAAAACTGGTCCTGCTTCGACTATCCCGCCATTGTGCGCGGACTGGCAAGGGAGCTCGGCAGGGAGGACCTTTCCTATTCAAAGGCCAACCGCTGGTTCTATGCGCAGGCGGTTCATTTTATCCTTGAAAACCCCGGCCGCTTTTTGGGCAACACCCTCCGCAAGACCCTGCTCTTCTGGGGCCCCCGGGAAATCACCAACGACACCGTGGCCGAACTGGACAAGGCCCGCTCCCCCGTGCTGGGACCCATGCCCGGATTCCCGCTGGTGCTGGCCCTGTTCTCACTGGGTGCGGCCGTTTTCGCCCGCCGCTTCACCGCCTCCGCCGCACCGCCCCCCCAATGGCGCGCCGCGCTGGCGGTGCTCCTCTTCATCCCGGTGTATTTTCTCTCCGTGGTGCCCTATTTCATCGCGGGGCGTTACCGCCTGCCCGTGCTGCCCTTCATGCTGCTTTTCGGCGGCTACGGCGTCGCCTCCCTCTGTGTCTGGATGCGGCGGCGGGCCTGGCGGAAAAGCGCGGCGGCCCTGCTCTGCCTCGGGGCGGCGCTGGCGGCCGCATCGGCGAACATCACGGGATATGAGGCCTCGGCGGCCACCTGGCAGCTGCGCCGCGCCATGGCCTGGACCGCCTGCGGTAATGATGTGAAGGCCCTGGAAGCCTATGAGGCGGCCCTCGTTGCGGGCGCAAATCCGGCGCTGGTCCACGGCAACATGGGGCGCATCCTGGCGCGCGCGGGTGATGGGGCGGGCGCGGTGGGCCATTATGACCAGGCGCTGGCCGCAGACCCGGGAAACGCCGTGGTCCTCGTCAACCTCGGCGTGGAGCATGAACGGAATGGAAACCGGCGGCAGGCGCTGGAATGCTACAAACGGGCGGCCAAATCCGCGCCCGCCCTGCCCCTGCCCCGTTTCAACCTGGCCCTCCTGCTTCTGGAGGACGGTGACGCGCGGGGTGCGGCGGAGGAACTGCGCGAAACGCTCGCATTGCAGCCGGCGAACGCGGAGGCGGCCTACCAGTTGGGAAGGGCGCTCACCGAGTTGGCCGACATTCCCGGCGCGGCGCGCGCCTATGTGAGGGCGCTGGAAATCAATCCGGCCTTTGCGGAGGCGCACAACAACCTGGGCTGGCTGCTGGAAAAGGCGGGCAGACTGCCCGAAGCGGAAGACTCCTACCGCCGGGCCTGCGCGGCAAAGCCGGGCTTTGCGCTGGCCTGGAACAATCTGGGCAACATTTTGCTCCTCCAGGGCAGGACGGCAGACGCACGGACGGCCTATGAACGGGCGAGGACACTGCAACCGGACGATCCGGCCACCCTTCACAACCTGGGACGCCTGCTGGAGGCAGAGGGAAAATCCGGAGAGGCGGAAAATACCTACCGGAACCTGCTGGAGGCCCATCCCGGTTACGCACCCTCCCTAAACAATCTCGGACTGCTCTTGTCCGCACGGGGAGAACTTCAGGAGGCCGAAGCCCTCTTTCGCAGGGCAATTGCGGCACAACCTGAACTTCACCAGGCAGTGGTGAATCTTGTCCGCCTCCTTTGTTCGCTTGGCAGGACGGTTGAGGCACAAGATGCCTATACCACTGCCATTAAAGGACTTACCATGGAAAATCACGTCCAAAAGGCCCTTGGGGACGCCCTTGCCGGATGCGCCCCCTCCCCCCCGGCATCCTGACGGTCTCCAAGCATCAATTTATTGAGGTTATGGAATGTCCTTTTACACCAATATGTTGTTTTATTGGTTGAAACAATAGATTTTGATGGTGGTATAATCCATCAAATTGATTGAGATGCTAAAATCACTTCCGAGCCCATGAAAATGTGACGCATGGGAAGGCCGCCAAACCACTCTTGGGGAAAAATCTAAATGACTCTATTTCAATCGTCAAGCATCATCCGGGGAGCGTTGGTCTGCGCCCTGATCTTGGCCTGCGGGACGGCACTGGCTGACCTCACCGACATTTACGAAAGCGACGGCATCCTCAGGGATCTTGTCGTGTTGGCGGGAGAGACCATCGAAATCAACACCGATGCCAACCCGCCCACCCTGCTGGTGGATGCCGCACCCATTGGCTACCTTTACCGGGGCCGGGTGGTGGACGGCGCGGCGGTGTTCGACTTCGACAATGTGTCCATAGCCGAAAACGTCCCCTCCACTGTCACCGGCAACCGTCCCCTTGTCATCTCGGCGGCGGGGGACATGACAGTGGGCGCAAGTTTTGACGTTTCCGCGGGCAAGGCGGGCGGCGGCCAGGGCGGCACAGGCGGCCCCGGCGCCAACGGCGGCCAGGGCGGCACAGGCGGCCCCGGCGGCGCGGGCGGTCCCGGCGGCGCGGGCGGCGCGGGCGGCAACGCCCTTCCTAGTTCCTCGCCGGGGGCCGACAGCGGACTTGGGCTGGCCGGCGGCGACGGAGGACCGGGCCTTTCCGGCTCGCAGGGCAATTCGGCCACAACTCCGGGCCAGTCCGGCACGGCGGGCTATGGCAACACCCCGGGTGCCGAGGGCGTGGGCGGTAACGGCGGCCAAAATTCCGGTGGTTTGGGTGACGGCGGCTCCGGTTCCTCCCTGGTGGGCACGGCGGGCGCGGCAAAAACGCGCGCCGGTGCCTTGGACGGACGGGGAGGTTCGGTTCAGACATTCAATCTTTTCGGTGCTTCAATCACATACGGTCTGCCCGGTGCCAACGGCAATGCGGGCAATGCGGGCGGCGCGGCGGGTTCCAATGCGGTGGCGGGTAATTCCGGTGCGCCCGGTGATGCGGGCGCCTCGCCCAATTTCACCGTTGACGCCAATTCCCTGCTGCTTGCGGCGGGGCCGGGCGGCGGCGGCGGCGGCGGCGGCGCGGGCGGCGGCGGCGGCAGCGGCGACAATGGCGGCGGCGGCGGCGGCAGCACCTATCTTCCGGCTTTCACCATTCCCATTATTAATATTCCCGTGCCGGAAACCAAGGTCGGCGGCGGTGGCGGCGCGGGCGCGGGCGGCGGCACCAGCGGTGTGGGCGGCAACGGCGGCGGCGGCGGCGGCGGTGGTGGTGTCGGCGGTGCGACAGGCCTTCAGGGTGCCGCAGGCTCCGCCAACACCCCTGCGGCGGGAGGCAACGGCGGAGACGGGCAAAGCGCCATTATCGGCCTGGGCGGCAACGGCGGTTCCGCCGGTTCGGCCGGTCCCGGCGGTGCGGGCGGTGCGGGCGGTTCCGGTGGTTCCGGCGGCGCGGGCGGCCAGGGCGCGCCCGGCGCGGCGGGCGGCGGCTGCATTGTTCTTTCCGCCAAGGGCCTCCTGAAGCTCTCCCCGGGTGCGCAGATAAACATTTCCGCGGAAGCCCCGCAGTCCGGCGGCGCGGGCGCGCCCGGCGCGGCGGGCACGCCTTCGGGCGCGGCGTGCACGGCGACCGCGGCGGGCGGCACCGGCGGCGCGGCGGGCGATCCCCTCTTTGGCCCCCTCATTCCGGCCACATTGACCAACCTTATCAAGGGCGGAAAAGGCGGCAACGGCGGATCCGGCGGATCCGGCGGCGCGGGCGGCGCAAGCGGCGGCGGCGGCCAGGGCGGCAACGGCGGCCGGGGTGGTTACGGCGCGCCGGGCATGCTGAAACTGCACGGTTCGGTGGTGCTTGTGGACCAGGCGGGTGCGAACACCGCGCGAATCATCGCGGACAACGCGGACGGTTCCGCCCCCGAAAAGAACGGCAAGTTCACCGTTGTGTCCAACATGACCGCGGCGGCGCGGGCGTTGAACCAGCCCGCATTCAGCAACAGTTCAACGGTGCAGGGCATCGCCGCCAATGACATCGTGCTCAAGGAAGCAAACCCCTACACCGGCGGCGACACCCCCCTTGTTCCGAATCTGGAGGAGGGCCCGGCGGCTTACGGATGGCTCCAGGCCGGTTATTGGAACGACGGCGTTGAGTCCCCCGCCTTCAACAGCGACAACGGTCTTGAATTCCGCATGCTGCTTGAGGCGGACGGCGCTTCCGTGTTTGACGGCTTTGACCAGGTGCTCATCCGGAACACCAACCCCGGCAGCACCATCACCAGCATCACCGTGTCGGTGAACGGCGGCGCGCCCGCGCTGATTGACGGTGCGGGCGGCGCGCCGGGCGTGCTCGGCCCCGGCCAGACATGGACCACCACCGTCCCGGCGGGCACCCCCGTTTCCGTGCCCGGCGCAAACGGCAGCGTGAGCGACAGGCCGGTGGCGCAGTTCAGCGCCACCCCCCAGTCGGGCGCGAAAAACCTGGTGGTGCAGTTTGTGGACGAGTCGGATCCCGGCTCCAGCCCGATCATCGCGTGGGCGTGGGACTTCGGCGACGGCAACACCAGCACCGCGCCAAACCCCATCCATACCTACACGGTTTCCGGCTCATACACTGTGTCGCTTTCGGTGCAGACCAGTTACGGCCTGAGCCTTGAGACAAAAACCGGTTACATCGTTGTGACCGACCCAATCGGCCCGTCCGCCGACTTCACCAGCGGGCCCTCCATAATCGCCCCGGGCGCATCCGTGTTCTTCGGTGACGCGTCCCTGCCCGGTTCCCTGCCCGTTACCGGCTGGCTATGGGACTTCGGCGACGGAAACACCAGCACGCTTCAGAGCCCGGCCCATGTCTACGCGCTTCCAGGTGTTTACACCGTCTCCCTGACGGTCACCACCGGTGCGGGTTCGGACACGGAAACCAAGGCGGATCTGGTGGCTGTTGTCGCCCCGGCCGGACCCGACGCTGATTTCACCAGCGGACCGTCCTCCGTCCTTGAGGGGGGCACGGTTTACTTTGGCGACACGTCCCTCCCCGGTTCCCTGCCCGTCACCGGCCGGCTCTGGGACTTCGGAGACGGAAACACCAGCACGGCGCAAAGCCCGGCCCATGCCTATGCCAACGCCGGGGTCTACTCCGTCTCCCTGACGGTCACCACCGGCGCGGGCAGCGACACCGAGGTGAAGACGAATGTTGTCACCGTGGTTGATCCGGAAGGGCCGACGGTGGACTTCACCGCCTCCCCCGCCACCGGACTGGCCCCGCTGGACGTGCAGTTTGTTGACATGACCCAGCCCGGCGACGCGCCAATCAGTTCATGGCTCTGGTCCTTCGGCGACGGAGAAACCAGCACCCTGGCCTCGCCCGTCCACACCTATGCGGCGGCGGGCACCTATTCCGTGACGCTGGAGGTTACCACCGCGCTCGGGACAAACACCCTCACCAGGAACAACCTCGTGGTGGTGGCCGAACCCGGCGCGCCTTCGGCGGCCTTCACCGCCCATCCGCTGTCGGGAACCGCGCCGCTGTCGGTGCAGTTCGGCAGCCTTGCCGCCGCCGGCAGCGCCCCCATTGTGAAATGGGAGTGGGATTTCGGCGACGGCCAGACCAGCCTGTCGCAGTCGCCCCTCCACGTGTACAACACGCAGGGAACCTATGCGGTCACCCTCACCGTCACGGACGCCAACAACAATGTGGGCCAGTCCGTGCAGGCAAACTATGTGACCGTGGGCTCGCCCGCGGCGCTGTCCGCGGCGTTTTCCTCCGATGTGCAGACGGGCAGCGCGCCCCTGGCCGTGGCCTTCACCGACCAGTCAACGCCGGGCTCCTCGCCGGTCACGCAATGGGAATGGGATTTCGGCGACGGGGAAGGCTCCACGGCGCAGAACCCCTCCCATACCTACACCGAACCCGGTGCGTACACGGTGTCGCTGACCGTGTTCAACGCGCAGGGCAGTGACACAGAATCCAGGGCCGGTTACATCACCGTGGAAAGCGGCATGCCCGCCGCCGGTTTGGCGGGTCTCGCGGCGCTTGCGGCCGCCTTCGGGCTCATGGGTGCGCGCGGATTCCGGCGGGGGCAAAAGAGGTAGCCCTACCGGACAAGTAAAACGAAACAACGCCGCCGGGCTTCAAAGGAAGTCCGGCGGCGGTTTTTGTTGAACCGGTTACTTTCCCCAACGTCCCCCGGAAATCCGGTGCAGAAACGCGTCAACCGTGTTTCCGGTCAGGTTACCCGCACGGATTACGCGCAGCGCCAGCTCAATATTGTCCGCCTGCCCGGCGCCGTAAAGGGCGTCCAGTTTGGCTCTTGCAGCCGCGTCGGGGCGGGCGTTGGCCTCCGCCCAGTGCCGGGCGTACAGCACGGCCTCGATTTCACCTTCGGGGCACCCCCCCAGATCTCCGCCGAGCAGCGCGGCGATTTCATCGCGGGTCAGCCCCTCCCGGAGGGCGAACTTTGTGTGGGCGTGCGCGCAAAATCGGCATTCGTTGACCCGGGTCACCGCCAGCATCATCCGTTCGCGAAACCGCGGTTCCAGCCCGCGTCCCTTCATGATGGAGCGCAGCCGCCTCAGGTTGCCCAAAAGAAAGCGGATATCGGCGAGAAACTCACCGAAGCTTTGGTATGTCCGCTTCCGAAACGGCTGCATGCGGAGCGCCGGTTAAAGTTTCCACGGGGCGCGCATCGGCCTTGAACGGCGCGCGTTGGCCTCCGGCGAGTCAATGAACTCCTCCCTGGCAGGATCCCAGCGCAGGGGCTTGTCCAACCGGATGGCCGTGTCGCAGGCGATGCAGAGCAGGTCCGCCTCCACCGCATCGTCAATGGGCGCCACGGTGGGCTTGTGATCCCGCACACAGTCCACAAAATTGCGCACGTGGTGCTTGCTCTCGTAAAGCCTCACCTTGTCCGTGTCGGGGAATTCCAAAGTGGCCAGCGAACCCGGCGAGGTGTTTATTTCGCCGCGCTTCACATGCACCCAGCCCTTGTCGCCGATGAAAACCGTGCCATGCTCAGCGCCTTTTGTGCCGAAACGCTCCAGCCATTCCTCCGGCGCGGGCGCACTACGGAAATCCATCCGGACCCCGCTGTCATAGGCGAGGTTAATCTTCCAACTGGTGGCGCAGTTGCACAGCCCCTCCGTTGGGAACCCGCCCGTTCCCTCAATCCGGCAGGGGGTGCGCATGAGATCACCCGCGCCCCACAGGGCGATGTCCACGGGATGGATGCCCCATCCGGCAATGAAACCGATGGC
>JBHEKP010000249.1:0-4341 GCA_041859375.1 Candidatus Hydrogenedentales bacterium
ATCCACGCCTCGCTCAACACCGACGCCGGAGCGGGCGTCGAGACCTGCGCCGTGTGCCACGGGGCGGGCGCCGACTTCGCGGTGTCCGCGGTGCACGCGCTGGAGCCGTAATCCCCGGCCAGTTCCGCCGGCCCGGAAACCCCAGGGTTTCCGGGCCGGTTTTTTTGCGGGGGGGTGCTTGTTCTATACTTCCATGACATTATGGAGGCCGGGACATGGGCGTTGACGCGACACACAATGATGATTCCCCGCTGACCCTGTCCAAGCGCATCGCCGAAACGCTGGCGAGGCGCATTGTGGACGGCGTGTATCCCAAGGACACGCGCCTGCCCACCGAACGGGAGCTGGCGGTGGAATTCAACACCTACCGGAACGCCGTGCGCGAGGCGCTCAAGCGCCTGGAGGCGGTGGGCGTGCTGGAAAGCCGCCGGGGCGCGGGCACGTTTGTGAAGGGCGTGGAGCTGGGGCTTGGGGTGCGCCTGATGGACACCCTCATCCGGCATGAGGACGGTTCCATCAACCTCCAGTCGCTGCGCGAGGTGCTGGAGTTCCGGGGCAACATGGCCCGGCTGGTGGTGCGGGCGGCGGCGGCGCGGCGCACCCCGGAGCAGATGGCGGAAATACGCCGTCTCGCGGTGGAGCGCAGGAAATACCGTGACCATCCGGAAAAACTGCGCCGGGTCATGGAGGACATGTTCCGGGTCATTGCCGAGGCGTCGCACAACCGCGCCTACATGCTCCTGCACAACACCGCCATCCAGGCCTACATCCAGTTGTGGCAGGCGGTGGACCTGCCCCATTTCGGCCCCGAGCGGCTCGACACGGTGACGGAGCTGCTGGTGGAGGCGCTGGACAAGCGCGACCCCGTGGGCGCCGAACTGGTGCTGGTCCGGTTCATGGAGGCCATGCAGCGCATCATGTTCGGCGACGTGGACCCGGCCACCTCCGCCCCCTTTGCCATCCGCCCTGAGCCCGACGCCTGATCAGTCCGGGGCGTCCAGCCTCAGACCTCCCATCCGGGACGGCGCGCGTAGGACAGGAGTCCGTTCGCCTGCCCGTCGTCGGGGAACACCTCCCTCACGGGGTCCCAGCGCATCTTCCGCTTCAACTGCGAGGCGATGCCCGCGAGCAGCACGAGGCTCATGGAACGGTACGCCGTCTCGGCGTTGCAGATGGTCTGCTTCCGCGTGCGGACGCACTCAAGGAAGTTGCCCGCGTGGATGGGGCTTTCATACAGGCGCTCGTCCGAGGATTTGAGCTGCGTGTTGAGGATCTCCGGCGTTGAGGCGGTGATGTTCTCCCGGTCCACCGCCACATAACCCCCCGTGCCCACATAGCACGCGCCGCCGACCGCGCCCACGCCCACTTCGGGATGGGGGCGGCAGTGGACGACCACGCCGTTTTCATAGCGCAGCACGGCGTGGTCCTTTTCATAATCCAGCTCGGCGGGGCCGGGGTGCTCCTTTTCCATCGCCCACTGCACCACGTCGAAGTGGTGCGGGCCCCAGTTGGGGTCGCCGTAGGAAAAGAGGCCGCAGTTGGCGTTGCCGCCCGTGTAGGGCTGCCAGGGGCCGGGGCCCACATAAAGATCCCAGTCGAAGTCCTCCGGCACGGGGACGCCGGGGTTGTCCGCGTTCTGCATGTTCGCGCTGAAGCCGCCGCCGGGGCTGTACGCGTAAATCTCCCTCAACTGGCCGATGTACCCGTTGCGCACCAGCTCGACGGCCCGCCGGAACTTGCCGCCGTACTCGGCCTCGGAGCGCTGCTGCGTGCCCGCCTGGTACACCCGCCCGTACCGTTTCATCGTGTCGGCGAGGAGGCGGCCCTCCTCGATGGTGATGCAGACGGGCTTTTCGCTGTACACGTCCTTGCCCTGCTTCATCGCCATGATCGCCATGGGCGCGTGCCAGTGGAAGGGCAGCGCCATCAGCACCGCGTCAATGTCCGGGCGCGCGATGAGCTCGCGGAAGTCGCGGTAGGCCTCGCAGGACTGGTATGTCCCCGTCCCGGCGAGCTGCGCGTAGTGGTTGTTGACCCGCTCCTTCGCGCTTTCGCGCTTTTTCTTCCACAGGTCGCAGACGCCCAGCACCTGGACCTCGCGCCGTCCGAGGTAGCCCCCCGCCACATAGGTCCACGAGCCGCCGAAGAGGTGCCCGGATCCCTGGCCGCCCAGGCCGATGAAGCCCATCGTGATGCGCTCGCTGGGCGCGACCGCGCCGTCATTTCCCAGGGCGCGCGCCGGAATGATTGCGGGCGCGGCGGACGCCGCCAGCGCGGCGGCGAGAAAGCCGCGGCGTGAAAAAGTTCCCTGTTTCATGGTTAATGCTCCCGCCGTTGCAGAAAGACGTGAACGCCCTTCTTGTTGGAGACGACCACGTCCCGCAGGCCGTCCTCGTCGAAGTCGCACACCTCGAACTGGGTGCCCACCCCGGAATCGTTGTCAATCACGTGCATGGTGTACGCCGCCCCGCCCGGTTCCGGACGCCGCAGCTCGTACCAGCACAGCACCGACGGCTCAAGGGCGCCGGGATCGTGCTCGCCGTGGGCGAAATAGCGCTTGCCGGTGACCAGATCCTCCAGCCCGTCGTTGTTCATGTCGGCGAGGATCAGCGCGTGCGTCTCCGAGACGCTCTTGTCAATCTCATGGCGCGTGAACTTTCCGTCCGCGCCCTGCTCGAACCACCAGACGCCGTACTCGTGGGCGGAGCTGGTGATCACGTCGTTGCGCCCGTCGCCGTTCACGTCGTACACCAGCATGTTGGCGCAGTCCGGCCCGAAGTCAACGCCGTGGAAGTTCCAGTCGGGGCGGGTGTAGTCGCCGGGGCCGGGCCACCAGCCGCCGGTGAAGAGCACGTCGCTGCGGCCGTCCCCGTCCACGTCGCCCATCCCCAGTCCGTGCCCGAACTTGGCGAAGGCCTCGATCATCGGCGACATCGGATGGGCCAGCCACGGCGTCGTCTTGTCCTGGCCCGGACGGAACCAGGTGATCCGCCCGTTCATGGCGAACACCGGCACGGGCTTGCCGTCTCCCGTCAGGTCGCCGTAGATGGGCGTCTCGCCGCAGGCCTCCGTCGCCAGCAGGTGCTCCTCCCAGCGCCCGTCACCGCCGCCGGGGTTGCGGTACCAGTATGCGGGCGCGCCGGGAAACCCGACGACAATGGCGTCCGTCCAGCCGTCCCGGTCCACGTCCTCGGCGAAAGCTGCGAAGCAGCGGCTGTAGCCGTTCGCGGGATCGTATTTCTCGGGCGCGCGCACCTCGCGGGCCTGCCAGCCGGGCGCGGCATACCAGTGATCGCCCGTGAAAATGTCCTTCAGCCCGTCCCGGTTGAAGTCGGCCACCGCCACGCCCTCCGAGCGGAACTCCCGGTCAATGATCACGTGCTCAAAACGGACCCGGTCGCCCGGCGCCGCCACGGCGGCGAGCGCCCTGCCCGTGTCCAGCAGCGGCTGCATGGCCGCCTTTTGCAGGCCCGCCTTCCGGGCGGCCTCAAGGGCCTTCGGCGCGGTCGCGCCAATCTCGGCGCGGTGCCCCGCGACGAGTTCCCGGGCGATCCTGCCCCAGGCCACGGCCGCCTCCGCCGCCGCGCCCTCCGTGTCCAGGCAGCCTTCCGCCGCCTTCAGCGCGTCCGGGGTGGGGCATGCGCCCAGCGCCCCCAGCAAAATCCTTTTTTCCTCCGGGCTTCCGGCCAGGGCCAGCGCCCCGATCAGGGCATCCCCGCCCGCCGCCTTGTCCATGCCCTTCGCGGAGGCAAGCCGCGCAACCCCCCGGAAGATCATGAGCCGGTGGTCCGGGCCTGGCTTGGCGTCCAGCAGGGCCGTCAGGTGCGGCAGCGCCGCCGGATCATCCGACTTTGCCAGCGCGCTCACGGCGGCGGACTTGTCCTCCCCTTCGGGACCGCCCGCGACGGCGGCAAGCGCCGCCAGCAGTTGGCCGCCGCCCAGTTCCCCGCACACCTCGTACAGGGCGCGGCGCGACGCCCCATTGTCTTTCTTCATCCCGGCGAGAACACCGTCGGCAACCTCCGCCGGGGTGTTGAGGCGTTTTCCCAGCGCGACCAGCGCGCGCTGCGCGGTCTGGAGTTGTTTCTCGTCCCCGGCGCGCTCCACCGCCCCGCAAAGCAGGGCCGCGTCCGCCGCCGTGCCAACCTCGCCCAGCGCCTGCGCCGCCGCCGCGCGGACGCCCCCGTCCCCGCGCTGCGCGAGTTCGCGGAGGGCCGGTGTCACGGCGTCATCACGCCGCCGCCCCATCACGTCCGCGATCACGGCCGTTTCGGAGGCATCGGCGCCCTGGATCCGCGCCAGCAAAGCGTCGGACACGTCCGGCGCGTTCATCAGGGTCAG